>JAPLSJ010000077.1 GCA_026398695.1 Arenimonas sp. | reverse complement strand
GCCGACCCCAGGATGTGGCCGGCGTCGCGCAGCGTGAGGGTGACGCCCGGCAGGATCTCGGTGGCCTTGCCGTAGCCGATCGGCCGCACCAGCTTGAGCACCTTGCCAACGTCGCCGCGGGTGAACAGCGGCTTGTGGTGGGCGTGGCCGTCGCGGCGGTGCTTGTTGTCCTGCTCGGCGTCCATTTCGGCCAGCGAGGCCGCGTCCTCGAGCATGATCCTCAGCAGGTCGGCCGTGGCCACGTGGGTCCAGATGGGCCCCTTGTAGCCGCGCGCCACCAGCACCGGCAAACGGCCGCAGTGGTCGATGTGGGCGTGGCTGAGCACCACGGCGTCGATGCCGTCGATGATGAACGGGAAGGGTTCGAAGTTGCGGTGTTCGTCGTCGATGCTGCCCTGGATCATGCCGCAGTCGAGCAGCAGCCGGTGCCCGGCGGCTTCGACTTCGTGGCAGGACCCGGTGACTTCACCGGCGGCTCCGTGGAAGCGGACGCGCATGGTTTTTCCTTCGATGGGGCCTGCACCAATGTATCGCAGAAACGACGACGGCCGGGCAAGCCCGGCCGTCGCGTGGTGCCTTGGGGACGCCGCTTACTTGCGCGCGTCTTCCAGCTCCTTGAGCAGGGCCGGCGCCGGGTAGACCGACTGCATGATCCACTGCATGTAGCGGTGGTCCACCGAGATCATGCGGGTCATGGCCGGGTCGAACACCCAGTTCGAGCTCACGCTTTCCCAGTTGCCGTCGAAGGCCAGGCCCACCAGTTCACCCTTGCCGTTGAGCACGGGCGAACCGGAGTTGCCGCCGGTGATGTCCAGGTCGGACAGGAAGTTCACCGGCACCCTGGCCTTCTGCTCGGCGCTCATCTTCGCGATGGCATCGAGCTGCGCCTTGGGCGCGTCGAACGGCTCCACGCCGGTGGCCTTCGCGGCCAGGCCGTCGAGCGAGGTGAACGGGGTGTAGGCCACGCCGTCCTTCGGGCTGTAGCCCATGACGTTGCCGTAGGTGATGCGCAGGCTGAGGTTGGCGTCGGGGTAAACGCCCTGGCCCTGGCCACGCTTGTACTCCTGCACGGCGGCCAGGTAGACCGGGCGATGGCGGCTGTTCTCGCCAGCGCGGGCGCGGCCCGTGTCCTCGAGCGCCAGCAGCGTGGGCTGCAGGGCAACCGCCAGCTTCAGCAGCGGGTCGGTGCTGGCCTCGAAGCCGGCGCGGTCGGTGGTGAGCAGGGCCAGGCGGGCATCGACGGTGCCGAGCTTGGTGGCGGCGTAGGTGTCATCGAGCGCCTTGTTGATGGCCGCGGCGTCGTTGCCGCCGAGCCAGGCGTCGATCGCCGGGATGCGCTGGTCGGCCGGCAGCTTCACGTACTCGGCCAGCCAGTAGGCCAGCAGCTGCTTTTCCATCTTCGGGTCGTAGCGGCGGTCGAGCTGGCGGGTGTTGCCCTCGATGCCCGGCAGGTCGCGGTCCTGGTAGCCGCCGGCGCGCTCGGCGTTGGGCTTGGCGCGTTCGATGGCCAGGCGGTACAGGCCGCGCACGTTGCCCAGCAGGCCCACGCCGGCCAGCTGGCCAATGGCGAGGTCGCGCACGCGGGTGGCGCTGGTGTCGGCGGCCAGCTGCTCAAGGCGCGCGTGGGCTTCCAGCGCCGGCTTGCCCGCGTCGCCGCGGCTGCGCAGCCAGGCGAGCACGGCCTCTTCCTCGGCGCGCTTGGTGCCGGAGGCATCGATGCGGCGGAAGCCCTCGAGCTGGCCGTCCCAGTTCTTCATCGCGTTCTGCCAGCCGCGGATGGTGCTGGCGTACTTCACTTCGATCTCGGGGTCGGCCTTGCCGGCCGCGTCGACGATGCCGACGAGGTTCTTGAGGTGCTGCCCGACCACCGGGTACTGCCACTCGGAGACGGCCTGGAACTCGTCGTACAGCGCGTAGCGGCTGGTGCTGCCCGGGTAGCCGGCCACCATCACGAAGTCACCGGCCTCGAGGGCGTCGGTGGCCATGCGCAGGTGGTGTTTGGGCTTGAACGGCACGTTGTCGGGCGAGAACGCGGCGGGCTTGCCGTCCTTGCCGACGTAGGCGCGATAGAAGGTGAAGTCGCCGGTGTGGCGCGGCCACATCCAGTTGTCCACTTCGCCGCCGTAGTTGCCGATCGCGCCCGGGGGCGCGTACACCAGGCGCACGTCCTTGATCTCGATCTGGCGGAACAGGCGGTAGGTCTGGCCACCGAAGAAGCTGTAAAGCGTGCAGCGGAAGCCGGGCTCGGACTCGCAGCCGGCGATCAGCGCCTTCTGGGCGTTCTCGAGCGCGGTCTGCCTGGCCAGGCCGTCCTGGTCGGACTCGGTGGCGGCCAGCATCTTGTCGGTGACGTCGGTGATCTGGTCCATCACGAACACGCGGGCGTTCGGGCCGGCGGTGATTTCCTGGTCGCGGGTGGCGGCGTTGAAGCCGTCCTTCATGAGGTTGCGTTCGGCGGTGGAATTGAGCTGGATCGCACCGTAGGCGCAGTGGTGGTTGGTGACCACCAGGCCATCGGGCGACACCAGCGACGCGGTGCAGCCGCCCAGCGCCACCACGGCGCCCATCGGGTCGCCGGTCAGGTTGGCCAGCTGGGTGGGGTCGAGCTCCAGGCCCGCCTGCTTGAGCGGACCGGCGATTTCGGGAAGTTGCTGCGGAACCCACATGCCTTCCTTGGCCTGGGCGGCGAAGGACAGCGAAAGAGCGGCAGCCAGGACAGCGATACGCATTGCAGCACCTCATACGGTCATGAACCCCAAGCGTAGCAGCGCCGGCGTTTCCGGTCGTGTGAAGGCGGTATAAGCTTTCGGCAGGGGACAAAAGGGGATCGGATATGCGGGTGCTGCGCTGGATGTTGCTGGTGGTGGCGGCGTGGGGCGGCGCGGCGAACGCGCAATCGCCGGACACCGCACTGGCAAACGCATGGAACACGCTTTGCGCCGGCGCCGCGCCCGGCTCGCCGCTGGCCAACCGCTGCGCGGAAATCTTCGCCGGCGGACCCAACAGCCGCGAGCGCGCGGCGGGCGGCAACTTCCTGGGCGAAATCCCGGGCCAGGGCCGCGCCGCCACGCGCGACGGCGCACCCGACGACGACGCCCTGCGCACCGACCTGGGTGCCGGCTGGTCGGTGTTCGCCAGCGCCGATACCGGCCGGCTCAAGCGCCGCGATGGCACCAACGAAGCGCCCTTCGACGGCGACACCGGCGCGCTCAGCGCCGGCGTGGACTGGGCACCTGCCGCGAACTGGCAGCTGGGGCTGGTGGCCAACCACACCCGCGACGAACTCGACTTCCTGGGCTCGGACGGCAGCCTGCGCACGGATTTCACCGGGCTGATCGCGATGGGCGGCTGGAGCATCAGCGACCGCTTCGCACTGGATGCCTACGCGGGCCGGCTGCAGGGCGACTACCGGGTGCGGCGCGCCATCGACTTCACCCTGCTCAGCGGCGTGTCCATCGACACCGTGGCCAATGCCTCGATTGACGCCGAGCGCAACCTGGCCGGCCTGGGCCTGACCTGGTCGATCCCGGCGGGCGCCTGGGAGTGGCAGCTCGGCGCCGGCGTGGACTGGCAGCGCACCCACCTGGACCCCTATTCCGAAACCGGCGGCCAGGGCCTGGCCCTGGTGGTGCCCGGGCGCATCATCACCAGCCGCCGCGGGCGCCTGGACGCCGCGCTGGCCCGCAACTTCTCCGCCAGCTGGGGCGTCTGGCAGCCGATGCTGCGCCTGGGCTGGCGCCACGAGTTCGCCAACCCGGCGCGTCCGCTGACGGTGACCTTCGTGAACGACGGCAACGCCACGCCCATCCGGTTCAACACCGACGACGCCGACCCGGCCTGGGGCGAGGCCGGCCTGGGCGCCGTCTTCATCTTCACCGGCGGGCACTCGGCGTTCATCGAACTGCGCCAGCGGTTCGGCCATGATTTCCTGCAGGAGCGGCTGCTTTCGGTGGGCTGGCGGATGGAGCTGCCCTGACCGGGCCCTACTGACCGGGCCTTACCGACCGGTTCACGCCCGGCGGGTATAATTGCCGCCCTTACGGCCCGACGGGCCACGGCGGACGCAGACATGGCTCAGCAGATGATGAAGGCGCTGGTGAAGCGCCACGCGGAAAAGGGCATCTGGATGGAACAGGTGCCGGTGCCCACGCCGGGCCCGAACGAAGTGCTGATCAAGCTCGAGAAGACCGCCATCTGCGGCACCGACCTGCACATCTACAAGTGGGACGAGTGGAGCCAGCGCACCATCACGCCGGGCCTGGTGATCGGCCATGAATTCGTCGGCCGCATCGTCGAGATGGGCCCGGGCGTCACCGGCTACGTGATCGGCGACCGCGTGTCGGCCGAAGGCCACCTGGTCTGCGGCCACTGCCGCAACTGCCGCGCCGGCCGCCAGCACCTGTGCCCGAACACGGTGGGCATCGGCGTGACGCGCCAGGGCGCGTTCGCCGAATACATCGTCATGCCCTCCTCCAACCTCTGGCCGATCCCGGACTCCATCCCGTCCGAGCTGGCCGCGTTCTTCGACCCCTACGGCAACGCCGCGCACTGCGCGCTGGAGTTCGACGTGGTGGGCGAGGACGTGCTGATCACCGGCGCCGGCCCGATCGGCATCATCGCCGCGGGCATCTGCAAGCACATCGGTGCGCGCAACGTGGTGGTGACCGACGTCAACGACTACCGCCTCAAGCTGGCCGCCGACATGGGCGCCACGCGCGTGGTGAACGTGTCCAAGCAGTCGCTCAAGGACACGATGAAAGAGCTGCACATGGAAGGCTTCGACGTGGCGCTGGAAATGAGCGGCAACCCGCACGCCTTCAACGACATGCTCGACTCGATGTACCACGGCGGCAAGATCGCCCTGCTGGGCATCCTGCCCAACGGCGCCGGCATCAACTGGGACAAGGTGATCTTCAAGGGCCTCACCCTGCACGGCATCTACGGCCGGAAGATGTACGAGACCTGGTACAAGATGACGCAGCTGGTGCAGTCGGGCTTCCCGCTGCAGAAGGTGCTCACGCACCAGATCCGCATCGACGACTTCCAGAAGGGTTTCGACCTGATGGACAGCGGGCAATGCGGCAAGGTCGTCTGCAGCTGGTCCTGATCCGCTCCGCCGCCTGCCCACCGTCCCCCTGGTCGCGCCACCCCCTGCTGGTCGCCGGGGTGCTGGCGCTTGCGCTGGCGTCCACCGCGCGCGCCGAGCGCGAGCCCGTGCTGGAAGCGGCCGAACTGGTGGACGACTCGCTGCTGGCCGGGCCCGGCTGGCGCGTCGAGCCGCGCGTGCAGGTGCGCGGCTACCAGGCGCGCTTCGTCATCCACACCGACTGGGGCGAACTGGAAGCCGACAGCGTGGACATGCTCACCGTGCGCGTGGCGGAAATGCCCGCGCTCGAAGCGCTGCAGCGCACCGGCGTCACCCAGGTGCTGATGGAGTCGGCGGCCGGCAAGTTCGGCGAACCGGTGCACGCGGTGTCGGCCATCGCCCGCGAGCCGATGCGTGCCGGCAAGGGCTTGCCGCGCGGCGTCGCGCGCTACTTCAGCGAGCGCTGGGAGCGGCTGCGCGGCGCCACGCGCCGGGTCGCCGACCGCAGCCACAGCCTGGTGATGCAGGACGGCTCGCCCTATGACAACCCCACCGGCCCCCTGGGCGAGGCCGGCACCGACGACCCTTCGCCCAAACGCGGCTTCTGGCAGCGCCGTGGCCGCGAACTGGGCCGCCTGGCCAAGCAGGAAGTCGGCTTCCCCGCCGCGCGCCAGTCGCTTGCCGACCGCCTTGCGCTGGACCCGCACACCCGCAACCCCCTGATCGTGCCGCGGCTGGACGGACTGGCCTGGGCCGAAACCACCGGCCGCCTGGCCACGGGCGAAGCGCTGGCGCTGCTGGGCGGCCCCGCGGGCCAGGTGATGTCGCGCGCGATGCAGGTCAACCGCCTGGTGCTGCAGGAACCGCCTGAGCGCATCCGCGCGCGCAACCACGAAATCCTCGCCAACCACTGCGTGGACGAGCGCCTGCTGCGCGCTTTCCTCGCCGACGGCGCTTACTCGCCCACCCTGCAGGTCGAATTCACCGACCTCTTCGTGGCGCTCGACCCGGCCGGTGGCTGCGAGGCCCTGCTGGAAACGGCCCTGATGGCCGGCGACGAAGCCCAGGCCCGCTTCGTGGTGAACGGGCTGCGGCTGATGCGACACGCGCTGGGCGAGGAGTCGCGCGGCGGCACCTTCATGCCGCAGGGCGCACTGCTGGCCTACGAAACCACCGGCGGCGAATTCGTGCTGCCGCTGGCGGTGGACTGGCTGTCGTGGACCCCGCAGATCCGGCGCTGGTTCGACCTGCCCACCGTCGGCAACCGTCCGCACCGCACGCTGCTGGTGGCGGGCGCGATCAGCCCCCGGGCCGAGAGCGAGCTCACCGAACGCGGCTGGAGCCTGGTGCAGCGGCCGCCGTATCCGGGGGCACCGCCCTACCGGCGCGGTCTGGATTTCGCGGCGGTGGACTGAAAGAAAAAGGGGCGCCCGGAGGCGCCCCTTTTCTGTTGCATTGACGCGGTATCAGCCTTCGATCGAGAAGGTCAGCACGACGCGGTCTTCGGCGTTGTCGCCGAAGTTGTACTCGCCCTTGTCGTTGGTGCCGACGTAGCTCAGCGAGGCGTTCACCGGGCCGATGTCGCGGCTCAGGGAGACCGAGTAGTCCAAGTAGTCCTCGAAGCCGGTCGAGTCGTCGAACACGTTGTAGCCAACGCCGGCGCCGAGCGCGAAGCCCTTGCCGATGTCCCACTCACCGCCGGCACCGGCGTAGAACGCGTCCTGATCCAGGTCGTAGATGTCGTTGGTGTAACCGAAGGTGAAGCTGTAGGTTTCGTCGTAGGCCACCGTGGCCAGGAACTCGGTGTACTCGCCGTCGCCGAAATAGTCTTCCTGGCCGATGTAGTTGTAGCGGTTGAGCATCAGGTCCAGGTTCCAGGCATCGCTCAGGTCGGTGTTCCAGCCGATGTAGGTGTCGACTTCGACATCCGGGCCGCCGGCGCCGAAGTCCACGTTCGACGCCCAGGCGCCGACGTAGAAGCCGCCAGCGAAGCTGTAGTCGGCACCCAGCTGGAAGGCCGGGTCTTCCTGGGTCTGGGACACGCCGCGGAACATGTAGTCGCTGGTGATGGCCGCGTTCCAGCTGAAGCCGGAATCGTCCTCTTCAGCAGCGTCCTGGGCAAAACCGGTCATCGGCACCGCGAGGAGCGCGGCGGCGAGAGCGAGCGAAAGCGGGGTGGTGTTCTTCATCGGGACTTCCTCGTCGTTGGGCAATGGGGTGTTCGCAGTCTTTCTTATGAACGCTGGTCCTGGCCGTTTCTGATTCCGGGCCAAGTGTTGAAAATAATAACCGTTCCCGGCCGTTCGCAAACAGGATATGTCATGGTGCAATGCATCATCGCCCGGATCCGACGGACCTGACGCCACGAGCGCCCGACACGGGATAATGGCCGCTGCCTCCTTTCGCAGAGCCCGCCCGCCATGTCCGATACCGCCCTCGCCCGCTACGCCGCCGAACTGGAGGCCATCCGCGCCCAGGGCCTGTTCAAGGCCGAACGCATCATCACCGGCCCCCAGTCCGCCGAGATCGAGCTGGCCGACGGCCGCACGGTGCTCAACTTCTGCGCCAACAACTACCTGGGCCTGGCCGACCACCCCGACGTGATCCAGGCCGCCAAGGACGCGCTCGACAGCCACGGCTTCGGCATGGCCTCGGTGCGCTTCATCTGCGGCACGCAGGACCTGCACAAGCAGCTGGAAGCCAGGATCGCGGAATTCTTCGGCACGCAGGACACCATCCTGTACGCCGCGTGCTTCGATGCTAACGGCGGACTGTTCGAGCCTTTACTCGGCGAGGAGGACGCCATCATCTCGGACTCGCTCAACCACGCCTCCATCATCGACGGCGTGCGCCTGTGCAAGGCCAAGCGCTACCGCTACGCCAACAGCGACATGGCCGACCTCGAGAAGCAGCTGCAGCAGGCCCAGGCCGACGGCGCGCGCACGATCATGATCACCAGCGACGGCGTGTTCTCGATGGACGGTTTCATCGCGCCGCTGGACGAGCTCACCGCGCTGGCGCGCAGGTACGGCGCCCTGGTGCACATCGACGAATGCCACGCCACCGGCTTCCTCGGCGCCACCGGCCGCGGCAGCGCCGAGGTCAAGGGCGTGATGGACCGCATCGACGTCTTCACCGGCACGCTGGGCAAGGCGCTGGGCGGCGCGCTGGGCGGTTTCACCACCGGCCCGCGCGAGGTGATCGAACTGCTGCGCCAGCGCTCGCGTCCCTACCTTTTCTCGAACTCGCTGCCGCCGCACGTGGTGGCCGCGGGCATCAAGGTGTTCGACATGCTGGCCGCGGCCGGCGAACTGCGCGAACGGCTGGCGGAGAACACCCGCTACTTCCGCGAGCGCATGACCGCCGCCGGCTTCGACCTCAAGCCGGGCGTGCACCCGATCTGCCCGGTGATGCTGTACGACGCGCCGCTGGCGCAGAAGTTCGCCGAGCGCCTGCTCGAGGAAGGCATCTACGCGATCGGCTTCTTCTTCCCGGTGGTGGCCAAGGACCAGGCGCGCATCCGCACCCAGATGAGCGCCGCGCACACCCGCGACCACCTCGACCGGGCGATCGCCGCGTTCACCAAGGTCGGCCTGGAACTGGGCGTGATCAAGGCCTAAGTGCGCAGGCGGGCCATGCTGAGCGCGTCGACGAAGGCGCCGTCGCGGAACGCGAAGTCGCGGTGGCGGCCCTCCTCGATGAAGCCGTGTCGCGCGTACAGCGCGATGCCCGCGGTGTTGTCGGCGTAGACCTGCAGTTCAAGCCGGCGCAGCTGCAGCCAGCGGTCGGCCAGGTCGATGGCGGCGCCCAGCAGGGCCGCGCCAACGCCGCGCCCCTGCCAGTCGTCGCGCACCCCCATGCCGATGTCGCCGACATGGCGGCGGCGCGGCTGTGTTCCCGCATAGAGGCCCAACTGGCCAACGACGTCGTTGCCCGCGCAAGCCAGGAGCACGTGCGCGTTGGGGTCGACCACCTGCAGCCGCTGCCGCCACAGGTCCAGCGATGGAAACGGCAGCTGCAGGGTGCCGGCCTGCGCCTTCGGCGCGGCGTAGATGGCCTGCACGGCTTCATAGTCGGCAGGTTCGGCGCGGCGGATGGTGATCGCTGGGGGCATGGCGTCAGTCAGTGGAAGGTTTGGCCAGCCCCGATACTTCCTCAACCGTCAGCGCGCGCCAAGTCCCCTTGGCCAGCTCGCCCAGCGCCAGCGCACCGATGGACACGCGCACCAGCCGCAGGACGCCCAGGCCGTTGGCGGCCAGCAGCCGGCGGATCTGCCGGTTGCGGCCTTCGTCGAGCACGATTTCCAGCCACGCGTTGCGCGTGCCGCTGCGCAGCAGCGTGGCCGACTTCGCGGCCAGGCGCTCGCCGTCGTCCACCACGCCTTCGAGCAGCCTGGCCAGCAGGGCCGCGTCGGGAATCGCGTCCACCTGCACGCGATAGGTCTTGTCGGGCCCGGTGTCCGGGTCGGTGATGGCGGCGGCCCAGGCGGGGTCGTTGCTCATCAGCAGCAGGCCCTCGCTGGCCTGGTCGAGCCGGCCCACGGGCGCCAGCCAGGGCAGGCCCGCGTCGGCGATGCAGGCGTAGACCGTGTCGCGGCCTTTTTCGTCGCTGGCGGTGGTGACCAGGCCACGCGGCTTGTTCAACGCCAGGTAGACACGCTCCGCCGCTTCCAGTTCGCGTCCGTCCACGGCAATGCGGTCGATGCCCGCGCGCACCGGCGTCTCGGGGTCACGCACGGTCCGGCCGTTCAACGCCACCCGGCCCTCGCGCACCCAGGCCGCGGCCTGCGTGCGCGAGCAGATCCCGGCCTTGGACAGCACGCGCGCAATACCGTGGCGAACGGAGGTGGCGGGCTTCGTGGCGGGCTTGCGCTGCATCCGTCAAGGATGGCGCATGCGTAGCCACCCTCGCTAGTCTGTCATCGTGAGAAGCCTGCGCGTACGCCTGCGGATGCGGCCGGTTCACCCACCCATCACCGCTGGAAAACCACCATACGCCCATGCCTGATTTCCCTTCCAACGCCCCCATGCCTTCGCTCTGGCGACGCGCCGTGCGCGCCACGCTGCTCTGGTTCGACACCAGCGCGGTCGCGGCCGACGACGGCGACCCCGACCGGATCGACTGGCTGCGCGTGGTGCCTTTCATCGCGCTGCACCTGGCCTGCCTGGCGGTGTTCTGGGTCGGCTTCTCGTGGTTTGCGCTGTGGACGGCAGTGGCGCTGTACGCGGTGCGCATGTTCGCCATCACCGGCTTCTACCACCGCTACTTCGCCCACAAGGCGTTCAGGACCTCGCGGCCGGTGCAGTTCGCGTTCGCGGTGGTGGGTGCGGCTTCGGTGCAGCGCGGGCCGCTGTGGTGGGCCGCGCACCACCGCCACCACCATCGCCACGCCGACACCGAACACGACGTGCACTCGCCGCGCCACGGTTTCTTCCGCAGCCACATGGGCTGGTTCCTGACCCGGCGCGGCTTCGGCACCAACTTCGACAGCATCAAGGACATCGCGCGCTTCCCCGAGCTGCGCCTGCTGGACCGCTTCGACATCCTGGTGCCGGTGCTGCTGGCGGTGGGCCTTTTTGCGCTGGGCAGCTGGCTCGAAGGCGCCCATCCGCAGCTGGGCACCACGGGCCCGCAGCTGCTGGTGTTGGGCTTCTTCGTGTCCACGATCGTGCTGTTCCATGCCACGGTCACCATCAATTCGCTGGCGCACCGCTGGGGCACGCGCCGCTTCGCCACGCGCGACGACAGCCGCAACAACGCCTTCCTGGCGCTGATCACCTTCGGCGAGGGCTGGCACAACAACCACCACCATTTCCCCGGCTCGGCGCGCCAGGGTTTCGCCTGGTACGAACTCGACCTCACCTACCTGGGCCTGCGCGCGATGGCGCTGCTGGGCCTGGTGCGCGACCTCAAGCCGGTACCGGCCGACATGCGCACGGCGCGCCCGGAGCCGGCATGAAGATCGCGGTCATCGGCAGCGGCATCGCCGGCCTGGGCGCCGCCTGGCGGCTGTCGCGCGGCCACGAGGTGGTGCTGTTCGAGCGCGAGTCGCGCCTGGGCGGCCACACCCACACGCACAGCGTGGTGCAGGCCGGGCGCAGGTACGCGGTGGACACCGGCTTCATCGTCTTCAATGCGCAGAACTACCCGCTGCTCACGCAGATGTTCGACGAACTCGGCGTGGCGTCGCAGGAAACCACCATGAGCTTCGGCGTGCAGGACGCGCGCAACGGCCTGGAGTACAACGCCACCGACATCGACAGCCTGTTCTGCCAGCGACGCAACCTGGTGTCGCCGCGGTTCTGGGGCATGGTGCGCGACATCCTGCGCTTCTACCGCGAGGCGCCCGCGCTGCTCACGCTGGCCGGCGACGGGCCTTCGCTGGGCGACTACCTGCGCGAAAACCGCTACTCGCCGATGTTCATCGAAGACCACCTGGTGCCGATGGCGTCGGCGCTGTGGTCGTCGCCGTCGGACGGCATCATGGGCTTCCCGGCCAAGTACCTGGCGCGCTTCATGGACAACCACCACATGCTGCAGGTGCAGGGTCGGCCGCCCTGGCGCGTGGTGCGCGGCGGGTCGTCCACGTACGTGCAGGCGCTGCAGGCGGCGTGGTCGGTGAAGGTGCGGCTGTCGGCGCCGGTGTCGCGGGTGCAGCGCGATGCGGACGGCGTCACCGTGTCCACCGACGCCGGCGACGAGCGCTTCGACCAGGTGGTGCTGGCCTGCCACAGCGACCAGGCCCTGGCCCTGCTGGCCGACCCCAGCGACGCCGAGCGCGAGGTGCTGGGCGCCATCCCCTACCAGCTCAATGAAACCGTGCTGCACACCGACGCCCGCATCCTGCCGAAGAATCGCAAGGCCTGGGCGGCCTGGAGCGCGTTCGTGCCGGCGGAGCCCGGCGCGCCGTGCACGGTGAGCTACGTGATGAACCTGCTGCAGGGCCTGGATTCGCCCGAGCCGTTCGTCGTGACGCTCAACCGCGGCAAGCACATCGACCCGGCCAAGGTGCTGGCGCGCATGCGCTACCACCATCCGGTCTACACCCACGCCAGCGTCGCGGCCCAGGCGCGCCGGCACGAGATCAGCGGCGTCAACCGCACCTGGTACGCCGGTGCGTACTGGGGCTTCGGCTTCCACGAGGACGGCCTGCGCAGCGGCATCGAGGTCGCCCGCGGGCTGGGCGCTTCGTGGCCCTGAACTCGGCGATCTACGAAGGCTGGGTCCGCCACCGCCGGGTATCGCCGCGCCGCCACGACTTCAGCTACCGCATCTTCCAGCTTTACCTGGACCTGGCCGAACTCGACCAGGTGTTCGCAGGCCGCTGGCTGTGGTCGGTGGACCGGCCGAACCTGGCGCAATTCCGCCGCCGCGACTACTTCGGCGACCCGGCGACGCCGCTCGACACCGCCGTGCGCGACCGGGTCGAATCCGAGCTGGGCCGTCGGCCCGACGGCCCGATCCGGCTGCTCACCCATGGCCGCTATTTCGGCAAGACCATGAACCCGGTGAGCTTCTACTACGGCTTCCGGGCGGAGGGCGAAACCCTGGACTGGATCCTCGCCGAAATCACCAACACCCCCTGGGACGAACGCCATGCCTACCTGCTGCCGGTGGCGCGGGCCGAGCGGCGTGGCGACGCCCTGCACTGGGACTTCGACAAGGCCTTCCACGTGTCGCCCTTCATGCCGATGCAGCGCCAGTACCACTGGGCCTTCCAGGTGCCCGGTCAGGCGCTGCGCGTGCACATGGACGTGCTGGCCGAAGGCGCCCGCGAGTTCGACGCCACCCTCGTGCTGGAACGCCGCCCGCTGGATGCGCACACGCTGGCTTCATGCCTGGCGCGGTATCCATGGCAGACCGCGAGGGTCGCCCTGGCGATCTATTGGCAGGCCGCCCGCCTCTGGCTCAAGCGCGTGCCGTTCCACGACCACCCCGACAGCAAACCCCGGAGCCCTTGATGAGCAGTCCCGCCGACACCCTGAGCAGCCGCACCGAGGACGCCGGCCGCTTCGGCGCCCTTGACCGCGCCCTGCGGCAGCGCCTGCTGGCCACCCTCGACGGCCTGCGCGGCGGCACGGTGACCGTGCGCGACGGCCTCGGCTCGGTGACCGTGGGCGAGCCCGGCGCGGGCCTGGCCGTGACGATGGACATCACCGACCCGGGCTTCTACCGGTCGCTCGCCGCCAACGGCTCGGTCGGCGCGGGCGAGGCCTACATGGACGGCCTGTGGACCTGCGACGACCTGGTGGGCCTGGTGCGCCTGCTGGTGCGCAACCGCGACCGCCTCGACGCCATGGAAACCGGCCTGGCGCGCCTGGGCGGCTGGGCCATGCGCGCGCTGCATGCGTTCAAGCGCAACACGCGCTCGGGCAGCCAGCGCAACATCGCCGCGCACTACGACCTGGGCAACGACCTGTTCAAGCTGTTCCTGGACGACAACCTGATGTACTCGTCGGCGATCTTCGCCGACCCGGGCGAGTCGCTGGAGGCCGCCCAGCGCCGCAAGCTCGAACGCATCTGCCGCAAGCTCGACCTGCAGCCCACCGACCACCTGGTCGAGATCGGCACCGGCTGGGGCGGCATGGCGCTGTACGCCGCGCGCAACTTCGGCTGCCGCGTCACCACCACCACCATCTCGAAGGAACAGCACGCGCTTGCCGTGGCCCGCGTCGCCGAGGCCGGCCTGTCCGACAAGGTCACCGTGCTGCTGGAGGACTACCGCGACCTCGAGGGCACGTACGACAAGCTGGTCTCGATCGAAATGATCGAAGCCATCGGCCACCAGTACCTCGACACCTACCTGGCCAAGTGCATGTCGCTGCTCAAGGACGACGGCCTGGCGCTGATCCAGGCCATCACCATCGAGGACAGCCGCTATGAACAGGCGCTCGGCTCGGTGGACTTCATCAAGCGCTACATCTTCCCGGGCAGCTTCATCCCCTGCGTCAGCGCGATCACGAACTCGGCGGCCAGGGCCACCGACCTGCGCCTGGTCAACCTGGAGGATTTCGGCCCCAGCTACGCGCTGACCCTGCACCATTGGCGCCAGCGCTTCCTCGCGCGGCTCGACCAGGTGCGCGCGCTCGGCTACGACGAACGCTTCATCCGCATGTGGGAGTTCTACCTCTGCTACTGCGAGGGCGGCTTCATCGAGCGTTCGATCGGCGACGTGCACCTGCTGCTGGCGCGGCCGGGCAACCGCCGCCCGCAGTACATCCCGGCACCCGAGGCGGCCTGAGTGGACAGCCGCCTGCTGATGGTCGGAAACGTCGTGGGCTTCCAGGCCGTCTGGATGGCCAGCATCGCCGGTGCGGGGCAAGGACTCGCCTGGGCCGGTCCCTTGGCGGCCGTGCTGTTCGTGGCCGGCATGCTCGCGTTCGGCGGCAAGGCCAGACAGGACCTGCGCATGCTGGCGATCACCCTGCCGATCGGCTTCCTGCTCGACAGCGCCTTCGCCGCGTCGGGCTGGCTGCGCTACGCCGAGCCGATGCCCTGGGTGTTCGCGGCCCCGGTCTGGATCTGGTCGCTGTGGGCGGGCTTCGCGCTCACGCTGAACCACTCGCTGGCCTTCCTGCGCACGCGCCCGTGGGCAGGCGCGGCGTTCGGCCTGGTCGGTGGCCCGCTGGCCTACTGGACGGCCGCTGGCGCCTTCGACGCCGTCAGCTTCGGCGTGCCCGTGGCCTGGGCCATGGCCGCGCTGGCGATCGGCTGGGCGGTGGTGCTTCCCCTGCTCTTCGGCCTCGACCAACGCCTGGCCCCGGCGCAGCCGGGCAAGGCTGCAGCATGACCCCCTGGCTGGCCCTGGCGATCATCTGGCTGACCTCTGCCCTGGGGATGGCGGCGCTCTGGGCCTTTTCCATGCGCGTGCGCAACGTCGGCTACGTGGACGTGGGCTGGGCCGGGCTGATGGCGCTGGCCGCGCTGTTCGCCGGCGTGGTCGGCGACGGTTCGCCGATGGTGCGCAGCCTGGTGGCGATGTTCGGCGCGGCCTGGGGCGCGCGCCTGTGCCTGCACCTGCTGCACCGCGTGCTCAACGAAGAAGAGGATGGCCGCTACCGCGCCCTGCGCGAACGCTGGAACGGCAGCCCGGCGCGCTTCTTCGTCTTCTTCCAGATGCAGGCGGTGGTGGTGGCGCTGTTCTCGCTGCCGTTCCTGGCGGCCGCAGCGAATCCCGAATACCGGGTCACGGGCTGGGTGCTGCTGGCCATCGTGGTCTGGCTGGCGTCCATGGCCGGGGAAAGCCTGGCCGACCGCCAGCTTTCCCTGTTCCGGTCCGACCCCGCCAACAGTGGCAAGACCTGCCGCGTCGGCCTCTGGTCGTGGTCGCGGCACCCGAACTACTTCTTCGAGTGGCTGCACTGGTCTAGCTATGTCCTGCTGGCCATCGGCAGCCCCTGGTTCCTGATCAGCCTGGTGGGGCCGGTGGTGATGTTCGCCTTCCTCTACCGCGTCAGCGGCATCCCCTGGACCGAGGCACAGTCGCTGCGCTCGCGCGGCGAAGACTATGCCCGCTACCAGCGGGAGGTCAGCGCCTTCTTCCCCTGGCCCCCGCGCCGGGATTCCTGATCCACGGAGTTCTTGAATGTCCCTGATCGACCTGTGCGAGCGCGGCCTGGTGCCCGACGTCCTGACCCGCCACGGCATCCGCCGGCTCAGCGCCCAGCGCCTGCGCGATGAAGGCGCCCACGACGTGCGCGCCGCCGACGAGCGCTTCCGCCACCTGCTGGACGAACTGCGCCAGAGCCCCATCGCCATCGAGACGGCGGCCGCGAACGAGCAGCACTACGAGGTGCCCACGCGCTTCTTCGAGCTGTGCCTGGGCAAGCGCCTGAAGTACTCGAGCTGCTTCTACGCCGAAGGCACCGAGGACCTGGACGAAGCCGAGGAGGCGATGCTCGCGCTTTACGGCGAGCGCGCCGAGCTGGCCGACGGCCAGCGCATCCTGGAGCTCGGCTGCTGCTGGGGCTCGCTGACGCTGTGGATGGCGCAGCGTTTTCCCAACGCCCGCATCACCGGGGTGTCGAATTCACGCACCCAGCGCGAACACATCCTGGCGCAGGCGGCCAAGCGCGGCCTGGGCAACGTCGAGATCATCACCTGCGACGTCAACCGGCTGGACCTGCCCGAGGGCACGTTCGACCGCACCGTGTCGATCGAGATGTTCGAGCACATGCGCAACTACCAGCACCTGCTGGGCAACGTGGCGCGCTGGCTCAAGCCGGGCGGCAAGCTGTTCGTGCACATCTTCTGCCACCGCAGCCTGATGTACCCGTTCGAGACCCAGGGCGACGACAACTGGATGGGCAAGTACTTCTTCACCGGCGGCCTGATGCCGTCGGCCGACACCCTGCTGCATTTCCAGCGCGACCTGCGCATCGAACAGCGCTGGCTGCTGCCGGGCACGCACTACGAGCGCACGGCGAACCACTGGCTGGAAAACCAGGACCGCAACCGCGAGGAAGTGATGTCGGTGCTGGTGCAGGCCTACGGCGCCGCCGAGGCGGCGCGCTGGAACCAGCGCTGGCGCATGTTCTGGATGGCCTGCGCGGAGCTGTTCGGCTATGCCGGCGGCAACGAGTGGCTGGTGGCGCACTACCGCTTCAGCAAGTAACCCCGAAGGCGGTTACTTCGACCCTGCCGCAGGCGCGGTGGTCGGGGCCGCGGCCGGCGTGGCCGCTTGGGCGCCCGGCTTGCCGGTGGCCACGCGGATGCCCTTGGCCTTCATCCACGCATCGAACTCGGCCGTGGTCATGCGACGGCCGTTCTGGCTCATGTCGAAGCGCCACGGGCTGTTGTCGTGCGCGGTCTTGGGCACGTAGGCGGTGCCCGAGGCAGGCGCTGCGGCGGGCGACGGGGCCGCCACCGGCTGGCGCAGGCGCTGGGTGTACGAAATCAGGTTGACGCAGCTGGCCAGGGCCGGCGCGACGTGCAGCATTTCGGGGGTAGGCAGCGAGGCGGGCATCGGCGCCTGGAGGGGCGTGCCGCAGGGCAGCGTCGCGGCGGCGGCGAGCGCCGGCAGGAGGGACAGGGAAAGGATCGCGCTGCGGATCATGATGCACCGGCAAGGTCGGGGGATATGCCGGAAGCTTAGGCCCGCCCACCGCGCCTTGCAAACGGTTCCGCCCCTATCCCCACAAAAGCGAAGCCCGGCACTGGGCCGGGCTTCGGGTCTTGCCGTGGAACTGAAGGATCAGTTCTGCACGTTCAGCTCGGTGCGGCGGTTCTTGGCACGGCCTTCGGCGGTGTCATTGGTGTCGAGCGGACGGCTCTCGCCGAAACCGTTCGGACCGACCAGGCGCGCGGCGTCGATGCCGGCATTGGTCAGGTAGTTGTACACCGTGGCGGCGCGACGCTCCGACAGGCCCTGGTTGTACTGCTCGGTACCGACGGAGTCGGTGTGGCCGGCAACCTCAACCTTCAGCTGCGGGTACTTCTGCAGGATCGACACGGCGTCGGTCAGGATGGCCTCGGCGTCCGGACGCAGGGTGTCCTTGTCGAAGTCGAAGTTGACGCCCTTCAGGTCGATCGTCAGCGGAACCGGGCAGCCGTCCGGACCGATAGCCTGGCCGGCCACCGAGTTCGGGCACTTGTCGTTGCAGTTGTTCACGCCGTCGCCGTCGTCGTCCAGGTCGGCGCAGGTATTCTGCGGCGCAACCGTTTCCGGGGTGACGACCGCGGCGAGGTCGCCGAGCTTCACAAGAATGGTGACCGAGGCCAGCAGGTCGCCGAAGCCGTCGGAAGCCGGGCTCACGACGCTCGTGTCGTCGAAGGCGTAACGGGTGCCGATTTCGCCGCGCACGGCGTAGCGGTCGTAGTCAGCCTGCAGGCCGAAAGCGAGCTGCGCGGTGAGGTTGGTGTCTTCGCGCTGACCCGGGGAACCAATGGCCGGGAAGGTGTCGAACTCTTCTTCCGAGCGCTGCGCGCCGATACCGGCGCGGAGGTACGGCCACCAGGCGCGGCCTTCCTTGATGAAGTGATAGCGCGCGTCAATGGTCGCACCGTACTGGCTGAACAGCAGCTCGGACGAATCGAACTGCGGGTTCTGGTAGTTCAGCTCGCCGTCGATCGACCAGTTCGGCGAAACGAACTTGCCGAAGCCGATGGTCACGAACGGAACGTCCTGGGTATCGCGGTCGCGATCCTGGAAGTTCATGCCGACGCCGCCGGTGAGGTACCAGCGATCATCGAAGTCTTGGGCGGTAGCGGATTGCGCCATGGCGGCCGCGGCAAGCAGGGCGCAGCACAGGAGGTTCTTCTTCATGACTAGCTCCAAAGATTACAGGGGTAACTTCATACGAATTGCGGAGCGATGGCCACTCACTCCGCCGTGTGATCTAAACGCTCAAAGAACGTGCGTTAACACGAATATAACAACTTACGACACCTAAGGCAAGCACCCCTCTCAGAGGGTAAACAGATCGACAAAGCGGTGGATGGGGGTGGCCTCGAACCTTGAGGTGTCCTGGGTGAGGGCCAGAATCTGCTCCACCCGCTTGGCCGGCAGCTGCCCGCCTACCGCGGCCTCGAACTTGCGGAGCAGCATCGGGATACCCTCCCCCCGGCGCTCCCGATGCCCGATGGGGGTGTCGATGGAAATATTGCCGGACGAGCTGCCGTCCTTGAAGAAAACCTCGACCGCATTGCCGATGTAGCGTTTCTCGGGGTCGAAGTAGTCGCGGGTGAAGGCGGGGTTCTCCCTGACCTCCATCCTGGCCCGGAGCGCGTCGATGCGGGGGTCGGCGGCCACTGCGTCGGAATAGTCGTCGGCGGTCAGGCGGCCGAAGATCAGCGGTACGGCCACCATGTACTGCAGGCAGTGGTCGCGGTCGGCGTAGTTGGCCAATGGGCCGGTCTTGTCGATGATGCGCAGGGCGGCCTCCTGGGTCTGCACCACCACGCGCTCGATCTGGTCGAGCCTGCCGGCAACCTTGGGATGCAGTTCCATCGCGCACTCCACGGCCGTCTGGGCGTGGAATTCGGCCGGGAAGCTGATCTTGAGAAGGATGTTCTCCATGACGTAGCTACCGAAGGGCCGCTCGAATTCGAACGGCTTTCCCTCGAACAGTACGTCGTAGAAGCCCCAGGTCTTGGCAGTCAGTGCGCTTGGGTAGCCGACGCAGCCCTTGACCGCATTGAGCGCGTGGATGACCGCGCGCCGGCAGGCATCGCCGGCAGCCCAACTCTTCCGGGGCCCCGCATTGGGGGCATGGCGGTAGGTGCGCAAGGCCCCGCCGTCCACCCAACTGTTGCTGACGGCGCTGATGATCTCTTCCTTGCCGCCCCCCAGCATGTGCGTTGCGACGGCCGTTGAAGCCAGCCGGACAAGAATGACGTGGTCCAGGCCAACCCGGTTGAAGCTGTTCTTCAGCGCGTAGGCGCCCTGGATTTCGTGGGCCTTGATGGCGGCGGTGAGCAGGTCGCGCACGGTCAGCGACTTGCCGTGTTCACGCTCGGCCTTGCGGCTCAGGTAGTCGCCCACGGCCAGGATGGCGCCGAGGTTGTCGGAGGGATGGCCCCACTCGGCCGCCAGCCAGGTGTCGTTGAAGTCGAGCCAGCGGACCTGCACGCCGATGTTGTAGGCGGCCTGGGCCGGGTCGAGCTCGAACGACGTGCCCGGGACGCGGGTGCCCCCGGGCAGGGTGGCGCCCGGCACCAGCGGGCCCAGGTGCTTGACGCATTCAGGGTGGCGCATGGCCAGCATCGCGCAGGCCAGCGAGTCCAGCAGCATGTAGCGCGCGGTGGTGTAGGCCTCGGACGAACCGATGTAGTAGTCGGTGATGTAGTTGGCGATGTCGACCATGGCCTGGTCGGGATCGGGGCGCCTGGCGGAGCGGCTGTCGTGGAGGCTCATGATAGGGCGGTCCATACGGTCGGTGGGCGTGAAGGTATTGAGTGTGCCAGATGGCGACGCGGATCGCCGGCCCCTCTATCAACGCAGGCCGGCCCAAGGCGCGGCCGCGGCTGGCGCCATACGCTTGTCGCACCACGGCTTTCCGGGCATCGTGCTGGGCTTGTCCGCCCGATGTGTTCCGACATGACCAGCACGCCCTACCCGCACCTCTTCCAGCCGCTCGACCTGGGCTTCACCACCCTGCCCAACCGCGTGCTGATGGGCTCGATGCACACTGGACTGGAAGACCACGCCCGCGACTTCCCGAAGCTGGCGGCGTATTTCCGCGAGCGCGCCGAGGGTGGCGTGGGGCTGATCGTCACCGGCGGCATCGCGCCCAACCTGGTGGGCTGGCTCAAGCCGTTCGCGGGCAAGCTCAGCTGGCCCTGGGAAATCCACAAGCACCGCATCGTCACCGATGCGGTGCATGGCGCGGGCGGCAAGATCTGCATGCAGATCCTGCACGCCGGCCGTTATGCGGCCCATCCGCTGCTGGTGTCGGCGTCCGGCCTGAAGGCCCCCATCAGCCCGCTCAAGCCCTGGAAGCTCAGCAGCTGGGGCGTGGAGCGGCAGATCAAGGCCTTCGTGAACAGCGCCAGGCTGGCGCGCGACGCCGGTTACGACGGCGTCGAGGTGATGGGTTCGGAGGGCTACCTGATCAACCAGTTCCTGTCGGCGCGCACCAACAAGCGCACCGACGACTGGGGCGGCACGCCGGAAAAGCGCATGCGCTTCGCGGTGGAGATCGTCCGCCGCATCCGCGAGGCGGTGGGCAAGGACTTCATCCTCATCTATCGCCTGTCCATGCTGGAGCTGGTGGAAGGCGGCTCGGACTGGGACGAGATCGTGCTGCAGGCCAAGGCCATCGAGGCCGCCGGCGCCACCATCATCAACACCGGCATCGGCTGGCACGAGGCGCGCGTGCCCACCATCGCCACCTCGGTGCCGCGTGCGGCGTTCGCCGGCGTCACGGCCAAGCTCAAGCCGCTGGTCGGCCTGCCGCTGGTCGCCACCAACCGGATCAACATGCCCGAAGTGGCCGAGGCCATCCTGGCCCAGGGCCAGGCCGACATGGTGTCCATGGCCCGGCCTCTGCTGGCGGACCCGGAATGGGTGAACAAGGCGCGCACCGGCCGGCGCGACGAGATCAACACCTGCATCGCCTGCAACCAGGCCTGCCTGGACCATGTGTTCGTGGGCAAGAAGGCCAGCTGCCTGGTGAACCCGCGCGCCTGCGCCGAAACCGAACTCAACTACACCGCCACCACCGCGCCCAAGCGCATCGCCGTGGTGGGCGCCGGCCCCGCCGGCCTGGCCTGCGCCACCGTGGCCGCCGGCCGTGGCCACCACGTGACGCTGATCGACGGCGCCGCCGAGATCGGCGGCCAGTTCAACCTGGCCAAGCAGATCCCGGGCAAGGAAGAATTCCACGAGACCATCCGCTACTTCGGCAAGCGCCTGGCCCTCACCGGCGTCGAACAGCGCCTGGGCACGCGCGTGGATGCCGAGGCGCTGCTGGC
>JAPLSJ010000051.1 GCA_026398695.1 Arenimonas sp. | reverse complement strand
CAGTTCGGCCTCCACGCGCCGGGCGACCACGCGCAGGGCTTCGTCGCCGGCCAGGTGGCCCTTGTGGTCGTTGTAGGCCTTGAATTCGTCCAGGTCGAACAGCGCGAACGCCACCGGCGTGCCGCGCGCCAGGCCGATGGCCCATTCGGCCTGAAGTCGTTCGATCAGGCGGCGGCGGTTGGCCAGTTCGGTGAGCGCGTCGAAGTACGACAGGCGCGTGAGCTCTTCGTTGGCGCGGCGAAGCTCCAGGCTGCGCGCTTCGAGTTCGGTGGTGCGCTGGCGCACCAGGTCCACCAGTTCGCCCTCGCGCACGCGCAGGCGCTGGTCGCGCAGGCGCAGCAGGCCCAGCGCCAGTAGCAGGAAGGCGATGGCGTAGGCGGCCAGCGCCGGCACGGTGCTCCACCACGGGCGCTGGATGTCGAAGGCGATCACCTGCGGCGTGGCGCCGGCACCGGTGTAGTCGCGGGCCTCCAGGTTCAGGCGGTAGCTGCCGGGCGGCAGGCCGGTGAACTGGCGCAGCGGCGTGCCGTTCCATTCGCCCGGCCCAGGCTCCAGGCCTTCGAGCTAGCTGCGGTAGGTGTTCAGGCCTTCGCGCTCGCCGCTGAGCAGCGCGAATTCCACCAGCACGCTGCGCGTGCCCGCGGGCAGGGCCAGCGGCGAGCCGTTGGCGGGCGGCGCCACGTCGGTGCCGTCCACCGCCAGCCGCTCCACCACCAGCGGCGGGGTGAGCGGCCGCTGCGACGGCGTGCGCGGCAGGTACACCGCGGCGCCGCCGATGGTGCCGGCCCACACGCGGCCCTTGGCGTCCACGTGCAGGGCGCCGGCATTGCATTCGTCGTGCGGCAGGCCGTCGCTGCGCTGGAAACGCAGCACGTCGAAGCGGCCATCGGCCAGCGGCTGCCAGCGCGCGGCGCCGTAGTCGGTGCACAGCACCAGGTCGCCGGCGCCGTCGCGCACCACGCCGTACGTGTAGGGGTTGGGCGCGGCGGGCAGGACCGGCTCGGTCACCAGCCGCGGTTTGTCGGGATTGCTGACATCCACCCGCACCACGCCATTGGACTGCGAGCCCAGCCACAGCACCGGCCGGCCGCCGGCGTCGGGCATCAGGGTGATGCCGAAGTAACTGTCGTCCGGCAGGCCCTGGGCGCGGCCGTGGAAGCGCCAGCGGCCGCCGTAATACGCCGCCAGCCCTTGGCCCATCGTGCTGGCCCAGAGCACCTGGTCGGCACCGCTGCCGGTCTGCAGCAGCGACACCACGCGCCTGGGATGGGCCGGATTGCTGGCCTCGAAATGCGTCCACGTGCCGTCGCGGTAGTGCGCCGCGCCGCCATGGCGCAGCCCGATCCAGGCTTCGTTGTTGCCCACCGGCAGGATCTTCGCCACCGCCTCGCGCTCGAACTTCGCCCAGGGCGTGGGCAGTTCCACCAGGCGCTCGCCCACCAGCCGCGCGATATGGCCATTCCAGGTGCCCACCCACAGCGTGCCCCCGGGCGTGCCGTCGGGCACGCGGGCCAGGCTGCGCACGGTGGGGTGGGGCAGGCCGTCGGCCTGGGTCCAGCGGCGCCACGCGCCGTCGCGGTAGCGCGCCAGGCCTTCGCCGTCGCTGCCCAGCCACAGCGTTTCGTGGCCGTCGCTGCCTTCTTCGTTGAGCAGGGCCCAGACGCCGTTGCCGGCGTTGCCGATTTCACTCACGGTGCGCCAGTTGCCCACCAGGCGCAGGCGCGCGGCGCCGGCGTCGGTGCCCAGCCACACCTGCGGCCGGCCCTGCACGTCGTTGCCCAGGGCGATGGCGCGGGTGCGTGCGCTGGTCAGGCGCGTGAGGTAGGCCAGCGATTGCCACTGGCCTGCGCGCATGCGCGCCGCGCCCTGGCGAAGGCCCACCCACACCTGCGGCTGGGTTTGGCCGATGTCCTGCAGCACCAGCGTGTGCACGATGTCGCTTTCCAGTGCGCCGGTGCCCGAATGGAAGCGCTGCCAGCGCCCGCCGTGCAGGCGCGCCACGCCGCCGCCGTAGCTGCCCACCCAGACGCTGTGGCCGTGGTCGGCTTCGGGCCAGGTGTCCACGCTGGAAATCTCGAAGAAGGGTGGGCCGCCCACGTCGGGCAGCACCGGCGTGCAGGGTTTCGATTCCAGGCACTGGTAGAGGCCCTGGCCGAAGGTCGCCACCCACAGGGTCTGCGAACCGTCGCGCGCGAGGGCGACGTCGAAGATTTCCACGCCGGCCAGTTCGGCGGGCAGGGCGCGCGGCTGCCAGCGGCCGGCCACCCATTCCGCCACGCCGCCCACGGTGCTGGCGAACACCCGGTAGCCGTCGCCGGCCGGGAACCAGCGCAGGCGCAGCGCATGGGTCGCGCCCAGCCCCGCGTCGGCGCCGATGTCGGTCCATGCCATGCCGTCGAGCCGGAACACGCCCACGCCCGTCATCGAGACCCACACCTTGCCGTCCGGCGTGGTGATCACGTCGCGCACCACGCCCTTGAGCTTGCCGTCGGGCCCGTCCAGCGGCGTCATGCGCAGGCCGTTGAACCGCGCCAGCCCGCGCATCGTGCCCACCCAGACGTGGCCGTCGGGCGCCTGCGCCACGGCGGTGACGGTGGGGTCGGGCAGGCCGTTGCCTTCGTCGTAGAGTTTGGCGGGCACGCGGCCGATCTGGTCCACGTCGATGTCGGAGGCGAGGCCGGCGCCGGCCGCCCACAGGCAAGCCAACACCACACCCACGGCAACGCGGCGAACCCGGCTCAACGGCATTGGCTACCCCCTTGCCCGACTCTAATGGGTTGACAGAGGTATTTCACCCTCCATGAAAAAACCGCCGTGAAGGCTTAGGATCAGGCGATGGCCCAGTTGCCCCGCATCGACGAACTCCCCGGCAGCTTCGGCTACGGCGCGGGCGTGCTTTACGGCCTGCCGCAGCCGCCGCGCTGGATGGGCGAGGTGACGCCCGACCTGCAGAAGGTGATCCTGCTGCTCGACACCGGCGAGCTGCTGTACGGCCACCTCACGGGCCTGGACTGGGAGGGCGGCAACGTGATCCTTCGCTCGGGCGCGGTGACCCATTCCAACCCGATCGCCGATTTGCGCGGCATCCTGCTCAGCGCCGAAACCACCGCCCAGGCCGTGGCCGCGCCGATGTCGGTCACCAGTTCGCTCAAGTACCGCGACGGCGGCGAGTGGACCCTGCATGCCCACACGGCCAGCGCCGACCTGTTCGGCGTGGGCTTTTTCGCGGTGGCCAGCGGCGAGATGCGGTCGATCTTCGTGCCCTGGCGCGCCCTGGTGGATTACAAGGCCGAGATCGCCTCGGGCCTGGACGACCACCGCCGGGCCCGCCTGCAGCGGGAAGTGGCCTTCCGGCGCGGCGCCGAGATCGACCGGCTGAGCGCTGCCCGGCTCAACCTGGTGGAAGAGACCGGCCGGGCGGCCGCCGACATCCGCCGCAGCGCCTTCGCCAAGTCGTTCTGCGAGGCGCACGGCGGCTGAGTGCGCGACGCGATGGTGGTGTTAACGCCCGGCGTGGCAAGGTAGGGCCATGTCGAGCCCCCCATCGATTGAACGCTGGAAACGCGCCGAAGACTTCTGGGTCGCCCGGCAGGCCGAAGCCGCGCGCCGCGAGTACGACGCCCTGTTGTCCGACCCCGAGTGGATGCTGCCCGCCAACCTGCGCCTGGGCGCGATCGCGCTGGAAACCGGGCAGGTGCGCGCCGCGGTGAGCCACGCGCTGGCGGCGTTCTACGCCCGCGAGCCCGAGCCGCCGCTGCTCGAAGCCCTGTGCCGGATGCTGCTCAACGTGGGCGAAATCCGGTCGGCCCTGCACTGCGTGGACGATGCGTCGGTGGCCGCCTGCACCGACCCGAAGCTGCTGGTGGGCTTCGGCCGCATGATGGCCGAGCACGGCTTCGTCGACCGCGCCGCCGGGCTGCTGCGCCGCGCCCGCGACCAGGGCCTGGACACGGCCGAGCTGCGCTTCCTGCTGGGCAATGCCGAAAGCCAGGCCGGCAACGCGGTGGCCGCCGAAGTTGAGCTGGAAGCCTGCCTGGCCGCCGCGCCCAACCACGCCGGCGCACACGCGGCGCTGGCCACGCTGGTGCGCGCCACGCCCGCACACAACCACGTGGCGCGCCTGCGCGAAGTGCTGGCCCGCTACCCGGAAACCCACGCCGAGACGCCGAAGCTGCACTTCGCGCTGTTCAAGGAGCTCGACGACCTGGGCGACACCGAGGCCGCCTGGCCCGCGCTGGCCGACGGCCTGCGCCACCGCAAGCGCCAGGTGCGCCATGACGCCGCGGCCGAGGCGGCGATGTTCGACGAACTGCGCAAGGTGCGCGCGGGGCCCCCGCAGCCGGCCGAGCCCGGGGCGGCGCCTATCTTCATCATCGGCCTGCCGCAGTCGGGCGCCACGCTGCTCGAGGGCCTGCTGGCCGCCGACCCGCAGGTGGTGGCGGGCGGGGAGCTGGGCGACCTGGTGATGCAGCTGCGCTGGTGCGGGCAGCGCATCGGCGGCCCGCGCCTGGACGAGGAACTGGTGCGCGCCTGCGGCAACGCCGACCTGTCGCCCCTGGCGCGGCGCTACCTGGGCCACACGCAGTGGCGGGCCACCGGCAAGGCCTATTTCACCGACCGCACGCCCAGCCATTTCATGAGCGTGGGCTACCTGGCCAACGCCCTGCCGCAGGCGCGCATCCTGCACCTGGTGCGCCACCCGATGGACGTGTGCTTCGCCAACCTCAAGCGCCTGTTCGCCGAGGGCAGCAGCTACAGCTACGACCAGCGCGACATGGCCGCCCACTACCTGCGCTACCGCCAGCTGATGGCGCACTGGCACGCGCAGTTCCCGGGCCGCATCCTGGACGTGGCCTACGAATCGCTGGTCACCGACCCCTACGCCACGGCCC
>JAPLSJ010000104.1 GCA_026398695.1 Arenimonas sp. | reverse complement strand
CCGCTCAAACCGGCGGCAGTGAAAACAGCGCGCGCGTCTGCGCGTCAGGCGTGCCCTTGAAGGCAAGCGCAGTGATCTCGAGGTTGCCGGTGCCGCAGAACACGTTGGTGAAGCCCGCCTCGCGCAGCAGCTTGAGAAGGGACTTCCGGGTGAAGCCGGTCTTGTGCGCGTAGAAATCCACACCGCTGCGCTCGATCTGGGAGCCCAGGCCGTACATCACGTCCAGCACCATGATCGGGCCGGCCGGTGATTCGTACAGCACGTCTTCCAGGTCCAGCTTGCGCTCCACGGCCAGCTGCATCACGGCCTGCATGTCCGGCACGCGGATGTGCGCGTAACCGTCGGGCTTGAGCACGTGCATGAACCCCGCCAACACCCTGGGCACTTCATGCCGATGGTAGTGCTCGAGGTTGTGCGAGCAGTAGATCACGTCGAACTGCGCCGGTTCGAGCGTGCCCAACTCGCGCGCGTCGCACAGCACGTCCGGCTCGCCGGCCGGGTCGATGTCCAGCAGCAGGTGCTCGACGCCGGCGTATTGCGGCGGCAGGCCGATCTGCTTGCTGCCGCCCCCGACGTTCAGAAGCTTCTTGCGCATGCTCATGCGGCTCGATGGCGACGGATGGGATGTCGGTGATTATTCCACAGTCGCCCGGCGGGCCCGTCGGCCGGGATCGGGCGGCACCCGCCATGCAACGCCCGGTTTCCGCGCCCGGCGTGATTTGGGGCTTGCCCGCCGCGGCAGCGCGGCGACCGTCATCGGTTAGGCGTACCCTTGCCTGCACGCCCCGCCGCCGATCCGGCCCGCGGAGCCACTGGAGTCGATCAATGAAAACCCTCGGTTACGCCGCCCTCACCGCCACCTCCCCTCTGGCCCCGTTCGCGATCGAGCGCCGCGCCCTGCGCGCCAACGACGTGGCGATGGAGATCCTGTTCTGCGGCGTCTGCCATTCCGACCTGCACACCTCTCGCAACGACTGGGGCTGGACCAGGTTCCCCAACGTGCCGGGCCACGAAATCGTCGGCCGCGTCACCGAGGTCGGCGCGCAGGTCACCCGGCACAAGGTGGGCGACACGGTGGCCGTGGGCTGCCTGGTGGACAGCTGCCAGCATTGCGACCAGTGCCACGCCGGCGAAGAGCAGTACTGCCGCAACGGCCGCACCGACACCTACAACTCGCCCGACCGCATCACCGGCGAAAACACCCTGGGCGGCTATTCCAAGCACATCGTCGTGCGCGAGGAATTCGTGCTGCGGCTGCCCGAGGGCCTGGACCCGGCGCTGGCCGGCCCGCTGTTGTGCGCGGGCATCACCACCTATTCGCCGCTGCGCACCTGGGGCGTGGGCCCGGGCAGCCGCGTGGGCGTGATCGGCCTGGGCGGGCTGGGCCACATGGCGGTGAAGCTGGCTTCGGCGATGGGCGCGCACGTCACCGTCATGAGCCGCAGCACCGACAAGGAAGCCGACGCGCTCGACCTGGGCGCCGACCAGCTGCTGGTGTCGTCCGACCCGCAGGCGATGGCCGCCGCGGCGTCCGGCTTCGACCTCATCATCGACACCGTGCCGGTGAAGCACGACCTCAACCCCTACCTGCCGCTGCTCGACATCGACGGCACGCTGGTGATCGTGGGCCAGGTGGGCCTGATGGCGGAAACCCACACCGGTTCGCTGATCCTGGGCCGCCGCAGCGTCGCCGGCTCCTTGATCGGCGGCATCGCGCAGACCCAGGAAATGCTGGATTTCTGCGCCCGCATGGACATCCACCCGGAGTGCGAAATGATCCGCATGGACCAGATCCACGACGCCTTCGAGCGCATGGAGAAAGCCGACGTGCGCTACCGCTTCGTCATCGACATGGCGTCGCTGGACGCATCGAAGGCCTGACCCATGCCCAAGCGCCCCGCCAAACCCATCCCCGCCGCCAAGCTCGGCGAACCGCACGCCCAGCTGCGCGACAAGGCCGGCAAGCTGCTCGGCGGCATCGTGTTCAAGGACAACGAGTGGGTGCTGGGCCTGGACGGCAAGATCGCCGGCACGTCGCACAGTGCGGCGCACGTGCTGGCCATCCTCAAGCGCGCGGCGGCGCTGCTGCGCAGCGAAGGCCGCGAGGTCGACCTGGTCTTCTCGGCCACGCTGCGCGCCGCCGCCCACCAGGAAGCCGCCGACCAGGGCCTGGGTTTCGAAGCCTTCCAGGACAAGCTGGCGGCCGAAATGCAGGCCGGCGACAAACCCACCGGCTGAGGCGGTTCACGGGCCATGCATGGCCCCGGTCGCTACCCTGTGCATCCCGTCGATCCGGAGCACCGCCATGGTCCGCCACCTGATCCTGCCGCTGATGATGATGCTCAGCGCACCCGCCCTCGCCCAGCCGCCGCTGCAGGCCGTGCCCCAGCTCGACCTGGCGCGCTATGCCGGCGTGTGGCACGAGATCGCCCGCCTGCCGATGTATTTCGAGCGCAAGTGCGCCCGTGACATCACCGCCACCTACACCCCGCGCGAAGACGGCACGGTGACCGTGCGCAACGCCTGCGTGAAGGCCGATGGCGAAACCATGGTGTCCGAAGGCGTGGCGCGAAAGACGGACGACAACCCCGCCAAGCTGCAGGTGCGCTTCGCGCCGGGCTGGCTGTCGGCCCTGCCCTTCGTCTGGGCCGACTACTGGGTGATTGCGGTGGACGAGGACTACCGCTGGGCCATCGTCGGCGAGCCCGGCCGCGAGTACCTGTGGATCCTGTCGCGCGAGCCTGCCCTGGACGCCAAGACCTTCGAGGACCTCAAGGGCCGCGCCCGCATGATGGGCTACGACCTGGCCGAGCTGATCGTGGTTTCGCCGCCCCTCTGAGCATGCCGCGGCAACGTACGGGCTGGTATCCTCGAACGGTTGCCACCGCCAACGGATCCACGCCCATGCGCCAGCTCAAAGCCGCCCTCGCCCTCCTGCTGCTGGCCCTGGTGGCCGGCTGTGCCAGCGGCCCGCCCAAGCGCATATTCCCGCCGCAGGCCAGCCTGCAGGAGCTGCGCGTGCAGCCCGACGGCCAGTGGGTGGCCCAGGTCCGCATCCAGAACTACAGCACGGTGCCCATGCGCTTCTCGCGCCTTGAAGCCACACTGTCGGTGAACGGGCAGGAAGCCACCCGCATCAGCATCGACCCCGGCCTGAGCGTGGGCCCGGGCTCGAACGAACTGGTGCAGCACGTGTTCACCCCCGCCGCCGGCCCCAAGGCCGCCGTGGACCAGGCGCTGGCCAACCGCCGCGCCGTGCGCTACCAGCTCACCGGCCGCATCGCCAGCAGCGAGCCCGAGACCGACCACCCCTTCGACTACCAGAGTGCGCTCGACCCGGTGCCCGGCCTGGCCGGCGTCCTGCGCTGAACCCCGAGGAAGCCATCGCATGAACCGTTACACCGCTCCCGTGCGCGACATGAAGTTCGCGCTCTACGACGTCATCGAAGCCGACAAGCTCTACGCCAGCCTGGGCATCGAACACGCCCAGCGCGACCTGCTGGACGCCGTGATGGACGAGGCCGCCAAGTTCACCCAGACCGTGCTGGCGCCGCTCAACGGCGTGGGCGACGAAGTGGGCTGCACCTACGACAAGGCCACCGGCGCGGTCACCACGCCGCCGGGCTTCAAGGAGGCCTACGCGCAGTTCGTGGAAGGCGGCTGGGCCGGCATCACCGCGCCCGAGGCCATGGGCGGCCAGGACCTGCCGGAAAGCTTCGGCGCCGCGCTCAAGGAAATGATCGACGCGGCCAACCTCAGCTGGGGCAACTACCCGCTGCTCTCGCACGGCGCCACCGAGGCGCTCAAGCACCACGGCGAAGCCTGGCAGCAGGAAGTGTTCCTCAAGAAGATCATCGCCGGCGAATGGACCGGCACCATGTGCCTGACCGAGCCGCACTGCGGCTCCGACCTGGGCCTGCTCAAGACCAAGGCCGAACCGCAGGCCGACGGCAGCTACAGCGTGTCGGGCACCAAGATCTTCATCACCGGCGGCGAGCACGACTTCACCACCAACATCATCCACCTGGTGCTGGCGCGCCTGCCGGACGCGCCGGCCGGCACCAAGGGCATCTCGCTGTTCATCGTGCCCAAGTTCCTGGTCAACGCCGACGGCGTCCTGGGCGCGCGCAACGCCATCCCCTGCGGCGCGCTGGAGCACAAGATGGGCATCCACGGCAATG
>JAPLSJ010000031.1 GCA_026398695.1 Arenimonas sp. | reverse complement strand
GGCCAGCCCTTGAGCTCGAAGTGGTGGTGGATCGGCGCCATGCGGAACACACGGCGGCCGGTGAGCTTGAAGCTGGCGACCTGGATCATCACCGACAGCGTTTCGATGACGAAGAAGCCGCCCATCACCACCAGGATCGCTTCCTGCCGGACGATGACCGCGATGGTGCCCAGCACGGCGCCCAGCGCCAGCGCGCCGATGTCGCCCATGAACACCATCGCCGGGTAGGTGTTGAACCACAGGAAGCCCAGGCCCGCGCCGGCGATGGCCGCGCAGAAGATGGTGATCTCGCCGGCGCCCGGGATGGCCGGGATCTGCAGGTACTGCGAGAACACCGCGTTGCCCGACGCGTAGGCGAAGATGCCCAGCGCCGCGGCCACCAGCACCGTGGGCATGATGGCCAGGCCGTCGAGGCCGTCGGTGAGGTTCACCGCGTTGGAGAAGCCGACGATCCAGAAATACGCCACCACCACGAACATGCCGCCCAGCGGCAGCGCGAAGTCCTTGAGCAGCGGCAGGAACAGCGTGGTGGCGTTGGCGTTGTCGGCCGTGTAGTACAGGAACAGCGCCGCCGCCAGCCCGAACACCGACTGCAGCGCGTACTTGTGCCGCGACTTGAGGCCGTTGGGGTCGCGCCTGACGATCTTGATCCAGTCGTCCAGCCAGCCGATGGCGCCGAAGGCCACCATCACGGCCAGCAGCACCCAGACGTAGCGGTTGCGCAGGTCGGCCCACAGCAGCGTGGACAGGGTGATGGTCATCAGGATCAGCGTGCCGCCCATGGTGGGCGTGCCGGCCTTGGAGAAGTGCGACTGCGGGCCGTCGGTGCGGATCGGCTGGCCACCCTTGAGGCGGGCCAGGCGTTCGATCACGTGCGGGCCCAGCCACAGCGACAGCAGCAGCGCGGTCAGCGCACCGAGGATGGCGCGGAAGGTGAGGTAGCCGAACAGCGGCGGCATCATGCCCAGTTCGTGCAGCCAGCGGGCGAGTTCAAGCAGCATGGTCGGCGTCTCCTTGCCTGTCGGCGGCCAACAGCGCGGCCACCACCTTGTCCATCGCGCTCGAGCGCGAGCCCTTCACCAGGCAGCGCAGGCCGGCCGGAGCCGCCTGCAGCGCGGTGGACAGCGCCGCCACGAGGGCCGGCTGGTCGTTGAAATGAAGGGCGCCGTCGCCGAAGGCGCGCGCGGCCTCCGCGCTCAGTTCGCCCGAGGTCCACAGCCGGGCGATGCCGGCGCGCTTGGCCTGGGCGCCCATGTCGGCATGGAGCACCGCGGCGCCTTCGCCCAGTTCCTTCATGTCGCCCAGCACCAGCCAGGCCTCGCCGCCCGCCTGCGCAAGCGCGGCGATGGCGGCGGCCACCGAGCCGGGGTTGGCGTTGTAGCTGTCGTCCACCAGCACCGCGCCGTTGCGCAGCGTGTGCGGAATCTGGCGTCCCGGCACCGGCTGCGCCTGCCCGAGGCCGGCCACCACGTCGTCGAGCGACGCGCCAGCGGCCAGCGCCAACGCGGCGGCGGCCAGCGCGTTCATCACGCTGTGGCGGCCCGGCAGCGGCAGCGCCACGTCGGCGGCGCCGGCCGGCGTATGCAGGCGGAACTGCGTGCCGTCGGCGTCATGGCGCAGGCCGGTGGCGCGCACGTCGGCGTCGTTCTCCAGGCCGAAGCGCAGCGTGCGCCGGGCACCGATGCGCTGGCTGAACCACGGCGCGAAGGTGTCGTCGGCATTCACCACCGCGATGCCGTCGTCGGGCAGCGCTTCGTAGATGGCGCCCTTGGTTTCGGCGATGCCCAGCAGGCTGCCCATGCGCTCGATGTGCGCCGGCATCACGTTGTTCACCAGCGACACCTGCGGCGGCGCGATGCTGGCCAGGTAGGCGATGTCGCCGGGCTGGCCGGCGCCCATCTCGTAGATGGCGAAGCGCGCGTCTTCCGGCGCGGCGATCACCGCCAGCGGCAGGCCGATCTGGTTGTTGAAGTTGCCCGGGTTGGCGTAGGCCTTGCCGGCGCGCGCGAGGATGCCGTGCACCAGCGTCTTCACCGAGGTCTTGCCGTTGCTGCCGGTGATGGCCACCACCACGGCGCCACGGCCCTGCTGCAGACCGGCGGCCAGCTCGCCCAGCGCGTCCTCGGTGTCGGCGCACAGCACCTGCGGCAGCGGGCTGTCCACTTCGCGGTGCACCAGCATCGCCACGGCGCCCGCTTCCCGCGCCTGCGCAGCCAGGGCGTGGCCGTCCTGGCGCTCGCCGCGCAGCGCCACGAACAGCGCGCCCGGAGCAAGCGTGCGGGTGTCGGTGCCGACCGAAGTGATTTCCACGTCGTCGCCCAGGTGCCGGCCTTCGACCCAGCGTGCGATCTGCGAGAGCATCAGCGGCCTCATCGACGGGCCTCCAGCGCGGCCATCGCCACGGCCAGGTCGTCGAACGGGTGCTTCACGCCGGCGACTTCCTGGTAAGGCTCGTGGCCCTTGCCTGCGACCAGGATGACGTCGCCCGCGGCGGCCGCGCCGATGGCGTCGGCGATGGCGCGCGCGCGGTCGCGCTGCACCCGCACTGCGTCGCGGCGGGTGAAGCCGGCAAGGATGCCGGCGACGATGGCGTCGCCGTCTTCATGGCGCGGGTTGTCGTCGGTCACCACCACGGCGTCGGCGCCAGCCTGCGCGATCGCGGCCATCTGCGGGCGCTTGCCGGCATCGCGCTCGCCGCCGCAGCCGAACACGCAGGTCAGGCGGCCCGGGGTGTGTTCGCGCACGCTGGCCAATGCCTGCTGCAGCGCGTCGGGCGTGTGCGCGTAGTCCACCACCACCAGCGGCTGGCCGTCGCGGCCGCCGACGCGGCTCATGCGGCCGCCCACCGGCGACAGGCGCGGCAGCACCGCCGCCACGTCGGCCAGCGACCAGTCCAGCGCGCGCAGCGCGCCGGCCACGGCCAGCAGGTTGTCCACGTTGAAGCGACCCAGCAGCGGCGAGACGATCGCATGGCGCGCGCCCGCTTCCACCAGGTCGAAGTGCAGGCCGTCGGGCGCCAGCGCCACGTGCTCGGCGCGCAGGGAGGCGTCGGCGTGGCCGCGCGAGCTCACGCCGATGCGGCGCGCGCCGGCGTGGGCGCTGGCCAGCAGGCCCGGGCCGAAGGCGTCGTCCAGGTTCACCACCACCGCCTGCAGCGTCGGCCACGCGAACAGCTTGGCTTTCGCCGCGCCATAGGCGTCCATCGTGCCGTGGAAGTCGAGGTGGTCGCGGGTGAGGTTGGTGAACACCGCGGTGCGGAAGGCCACGCCTTCCACGCGGCCCAGCTCGAGGGCATGGGATGACACTTCCATCGCCACGTGCCCGGCGCCCGCGTCATGCATCGCGGCCAGCAGGCGGTGCACGGTGATCACGTCGGGCGTGGTGCGCTCGCCGGCCGTCAGCTGGCCGTACAGGCCCGCGCCCAGCGTGCCGATGGTGCCGGCAACGTCGCCGTGCAGGGTCAGCGCCTGCGCGATCAGCTGCACGGTGGAGGTCTTGCCGTTGGTGCCGGTGACGCCGGTCATCGCCAGCGCGCGCGAAGGGGCGCCGTAGAAGCGGTCGGCCAGTTCGCCCTGGCGCTGGCGCAGGCCCGGCACGGCCACGGCCTGGGCCGGCAGCGCCGCGCCTTCGGGCGCCGGCGGCTCGAACAGGATCACGCTGGCGCCCGCCGCCTGCACCTGCGCGGCGTGGCGCAGGCCGTGGGTGGTGGCGCCGGCCAGCGCGATGAAGGCATCGCCCGCGCGCAGCTCGCGGCTGTCGGCGCTCAGGCCCTGCACCATCGGGTCGAAGCCCGGCGCCAGCGAAGGCTCGCCCTGCAGCAGCACGCTGAGCGGCATGGCGCGGCTCATTGCATCGACTCCGGCACCGCGGGCGCCACCGGAGCCACCGGCGCGGCCGGCGGCGGCGCGGCGGCCACGGCGGCGGCGGTCTTCTTGGCCTGCGCGGCGAACCACTGTTCGATGTTGTCCGGCGGCACGTCCATCAGGCGCAGCGCGCCGTCCATCACGTGGTGGAAGATCGGCGCCGACACCGCGCCGCCGCCGTACTCCAGGCCCTGCGGGTCGTGGATCACCACGGCCATCGCGAACTTCGGGTTGGACGCCGGCACCAGGCCGACGAACACCGCCGCGTAGCGCTTGGCGGCATAGCCGCCGCCGCTGGCCTTGCGCGAGGTGCCGGTCTTGCCGGCCACGCGGTAGCCCATCACCGCCGCGCGGCGCGCGGTGCCTTCGGCGCCGGTGACGGTTTCCATCATGGTCATCAGCTGCGCGGCGATGGCCGGGTCGATCACCTGCACGCTGGCCGAATCGGCGCCCTTGACGAAGGTGGCTTCGTGCAGGCGGCCGTGGTTGCCCAGCGCGGCGTAGGCACGCGCCAGCTGCAGCGGCGTCACCGACAGGCCGTAGCCGTAGCTGATGGTGGCCTTCTCGGTCGGGCCCCACAGGTTGGGCGCGCGCAGCACGCCGGCCGATTCGCCCGGGAAGCCGCTGCCCGACGCATGGCCCAGGCCGAAGCGCTGGTACATGTCGTACTGGTGTTCGTTGGTGAGCTCGTTGGCGATCTTGGTGGCGCCGACGTTGGAGCTCTTGGTCAGCACGCCGGTCATGGTGAGCGTGCCGTAGTTGCGGAAGTCCTTCACCGTGTAGCCACCGGGCAGCGGCATGTAGCCCGGCGCGGTGGGGATCAGGGTTTCCGGGGTGAACTTGCCGCTTTCCAGGGCCGCCGCCAGGGTGAGCGTCTTCATCACCGAGCCGGGCTCCACCACGTCGGTGACGGCGCGGTTGCGCTGCGTCTCGGGGCCCGAGCCGTCGCGCGAGTTCGGGTTGTACGAGGGCTGGTTCACCATCGCCAGGATCTCGCCCGTGGGCACGTCCAGCACCACGATCGAGCCGCTGCTGGCGCCGTGTTCGATCAGCGCGGTCTTGAGCTCGCGGTAGGCCAGGTACTGGATGCGACGGTCGATGGACAGCATCAGGTCGTGGCCCGGCTCGGCGGCGCGGATCAGGTCCACGTTCTCCACCGTGCGGCCGCGGCGGTCGCGGATGATCTGCTGCGCGCCGGGCTTGCCGGTCAGCCAGTCGTCGAACGCCAGCTCCAGGCCTTCCTGGCCGCGGTCGTCGATGTTGGTGAAGCCCAGCACGTGCGCCATCACTTCGCCGTGCGGGTAGAAGCGGCGGAACTCGCGCTGGGAATAGACGCCCGGAATGCCCAGGCCCACCACTTCCTGCGCGATGTCGGGGTTCAGGTGCCGGCGCAGGTACACGAACTCCTTGTCGGCGCGCTGCGAGATGCGCTGCACCAGCACGTCCTGCGGGATGCCCAGCGCCTTGGCCAGCGCCGGCATGCGGTTGGCGTGCTGCAGCAGCTCCTTCGGGTTGGCCCACACCGATTCCACCGGCGACGAGATGGCCAGCGGCTCGCCGTTGCGGTCGGTGATCGTGCCGCGCGAGGTGGCGATCGGCACTTCGCGCAGGAAGCGGGCGTCGCCCTGCTGCTGGTAGAAGTCGGGGCTGATCAGCTGCAGGTGCGCGGCGCGAGCCACCAGCACCGCGCCGAACACGCCCAGCACCACGCTGATGGCCAGCAGGCGCTTGCGGAGGCTGTAGCTGCTGCGCTGGACCTTCATGGCTGCAGCACCACGATGTCGTCGTCGGTCGGGTACTTCATGCCGATGCGGGTGCCGGCGACCTGTTCGATGCGGTTGGCTTCGGCCCAGGTGGCCTGTTCCAGCTGCAGGCGACCGAACTCGATATTGAGTTCGTCGCGGTCGGCCTGCAGGCCCGACAGCGCGATGTAGGCCTGGCGGTGCAGGTGGCGCGCATGCACCACGGCGATGGCGCTCGACAGCACCGCGGCCACCATCAGGGCGAACAGGAAGTCGCGCACGCTCATGCGGCGGCCTCCAGCGGCAGCTTCTCGGCCACGCGCATCACGGCGCTGCGGGCGCGCGGGTTCACCGAGGTTTCGGCGTAGTCGGCGCGCAGCGCGCCGCTGACGTCGGCCATCGTGGCCGTGAAGTCGCGCTCCACCGGCATGCGGCGGTTGCCCGGCGGCGCCTTGGCGTGCGCGGCGATGAAGCGCTTGACGATGCGGTCTTCCAGCGAATGGAAGCTGATCACCACCAGCCGGCCGCCGGGCTTGAGCCGGGCGAACGCCGCGTCCAGCCCGAGCTCGAGGTCCACCAGCTCGCGGTTGATGAAGATGCGGATGGCCTGGAAGCTGCGGGTGGCCGGGTGGATCTTGCTGTCGCCGCGGCCCACCACCGACGCGATCAGGTCGGCCAGCTGGGCGGTGCGCAGCAGCGGCGTGTCGTCGCGGCGTGCAACGATGGTGCGGGCGATCTTGCGGCTGAGCTTTTCCTCGCCGTAGGTCCACAGCACGTCGGCGATCTCGGCGTCGGTGGCGCGGGCCAGCCAGTTGGCGGCGCTTTCGCCCGAGTCCGGGTCCATGCGCATGTCCAGCGGGCCGTCCTTGCTGAAGCTGAAGCCGCGCTAGGCCACGTCGAGCTGCGGCGAGGACACGCCCAGGTCGAAGAACACGCCGTCCAGGCCCGGGGCGGTTTCATCCCAGTGCCCGAGTTCGGCGAAGGAGCCGCGGAAGATGGCGACGCGCGGGTCCGCGCTGAACAGCGCGTGGGCGGTCGCGATCGCTTCGGGATCCTTGTCCATCACCAGCAAACGTCCCTCCGGACCCAGCCGGTCGAGCACGGCGCGGGCGTGTCCGCCGCGACCGAAAGTGCCGTCCAGGTACCTGCCATTCCCCACTACGCGCAGGCCTTCGAGCGCCTGCGCCAGCATCACCGGGAGATGGCTGGGCTGCGCGTCGGTGCGCATCCCGGCCAGCCCCGTCACAGCCTGAGGTCGAGCATGTCCTCGCTGATCTCGTCTTCACCAATGGTTTGACGGATCTGCGCGAGGTGTGCCTGCTCGCTCCACAATTCGAACTTGCCGCCCATGCCGAGCAGCACCGCTTTCTTTTCGATCGCCGCCGCGTTGCGGTGGCTGGCGGGCAGCAGCAGGCGGCCGCTGCCGTCGGGCTCCACGTGGGTGGCGGCGCCGACGAGCTTGAGCTGCAGGTTGCGATGCACGCGCTTGGCGTTGGGCAGGGCGTTGACCTGGTCGCGGACCTTTTCCCAGGCCGCTTCCGGGTACAGCCACAGGCAGCCGGCTTCATAAGGGTTGTAGGTGACGACCAGGCGGTTGCCGCAGGCGCGCGCGACCAGGTCCCGGTAGGCGGTGGGAATCGCCAAACGGCCCTTGTCGTCGATCGTGATCGCGGTTTCGCCCTGGAACATGCCCTGGATCAATCCTTATCCACCAAAAGCCACAAAAAACCCGAAATTCCCTCGGAAGCCCACGTTAGACCTGCCCCCGGGGGCTGTCAAGGACAAAAAGAGGGTAATTTCGTTAGGCAGATCAACACTTTGCGCGAATCTTGAGAGTCTGGTTTAAGAACCATTGGGCAAGTGTTGTTTCACATGGATTTGATCTGAGGGCGTGACACGGTTAGCAGAACCGGGCAGCCCCGGCCCGGCCAGGGTCCACGGCCGCCCGCCCGGGGCGGATCACCGGCGAGTGCGCGGATCTGGGGGGTCTTGCGGAGGAAAGTGGCGGAGCCGGTCGTTAAGCCGGGTTCTGTCTGGGACAGTCATTCCTCTAGCCCCAGCGTCACCGCTGGGATCAAGCAACCAACCCGGGTGCGGCACGAGCCATGCCATAGCACCCCTATTTGGTCTTGCTCCGGGTGGGGTTTGCCGTGCCCCGAGGCGTTGTCCCCTCGGGCGGTGGGCTCTTACCCCACCGTTTCGCCCTTACCACGCACCCTTGCGGGCCGTTCGGCGGTTTATTTTCTGTTGCACTTTCCGTCGGCTCACGCCGCCCAGGCGTTACCTGGCACCCTGCTCTGTGGAGCCCGGACTTTCCTCGGCGCATTGCTGCGACGCGACTGCCTTGACCGACTCCGCCGGGCGGGATTGTCGCACATCGGGGCCGAAGGGCTTTTTGGCCGCGGATTTGCGCGGCTAGGCGCTTTCCCCGCCGTAGAGCGATTTGCGCGGCGCACCGCTGATGTCGGCGGCGAGTTTCGCGGCGACCGACGGTTTCAGGTGCTCGGCCAGCTTGGCGTACAGGCGCTGGCCTTCGATCAGGCGGGCGGACGTGTCGTCCTCGCAGCCGCGCACCACGATCACGAACTCGCCCTTGCGCTGGTTGTCGTCGGCGGCGACCTTGGCGGCGATGCCGGCCAGGGTGTCGCCCAGCACGGTCTCGAACAGTTTCGTCAGCTCGCGTGCGAGAACGGCTTCGCGTTCGCCGCCAAACGCCGCGACGAAGTCGGCGAGGGCTTCCTCGATGCGGTGCGAACTTTCGTAGAACACCAGCGTGCGGGTTTCCTTCGCCAGCTCGGCCAGGCGCTCGCGGCGGCCCGAGCCCTTCGCCGGCAGGAAACCTTCGAAGCAGAAGCGGTCGCTCGGGATGCCCGCCACCGACAGGGCGGCGATCGCGGCGCAGGCGCCGGGGATCGGGCTCACGGCCAGGCCCGCGGCGCGCACTTCGCGCACCAGGCGATAGCCCGGATCACTCACCAGCGGCGTGCCGGCGTCGGACACCAGCGCCAGGCACTCGCCGGCCTTGAGCCGCTCCACCAGCTTCCAGGCGATTTCGCCCTCGTTGTGTTCATGCAGGGCCAGCAGCGGCCGCTCGATGCCCACCGCGCCCAAAAGCTGGCGCGTGTGGCGGGTGTCTTCGGCGCAGATGGCGTCCACGGCGGCCAGCACTTCGCGGGCACGGGTGGTCAGGTCGCCCAGGTTGCCGATCGGGGTGGCCACCACGTAAAGGGTCCCCGCCTTGGTTGCCGCCATGTCCGCGCCCTCCGTGTGCACCGGGGTATCATCGTAACCGCTTCGATACCCGGACCCCTCTCCATGCTGCGACTGATTCCCCTGCTGCTGGTCCTCGCCGTATCCACGGGCTGCGCCAGCGTCTCCGTTTCACCCCAGGCTTCGGTGCAGCAGGACAGCGCCACGCAGCTGGCCGCCAGTGGCCAGCATCGCGAAGCCGCACGCGCCTGGAGCGACACCGCCAACGCCAGCCGCGGCGCCGCGCGCGACCGCGCCTGGCTCAACGCCGCCGAACAGTACCGCCTGGCGGGTGACCAGGCCGCGGCGAAGCAGGCCTGGTCGGCGTCCAACCGCCGTCGCCTGGAAGGCGCCGACCTGCTGCTGCACGACCTGCTCAACGCCGGCTTCCAGGCCGCCGCGGGCCGCAGCGCCGAGGTGCTGGCGCTGCTGGGCCAGCCGCGCGAATCCGTGCCGTCCGCACACCGTGGGCACTGGCATGGCCTGCGCGCCGACGCGTTCGAAGCGCAGGCGCGTCCGTTCGACGCCGCCGCTGAACTGGCCTGGCAGCTCGAAACGCTTGACCGCAGCGCCCGCCCCGCCAGCGTGCGCCGCATCGACGTGCTGCTGTCCAAGCTGTCCAACGCCACCCTCGCCTCCGCCAGCAGCACCGTGCCGGTGGGCCACCCGGTTTACCTGTACGCCGGGCGCGCGCTCACCCAGCGCGGCCTGCCGCTGCCGCGCCCCTACGACCGCACCGCCTCGGCGCCCGGCCTGGACGAGCTGCCGCCGGCCGAGCGTGACGGCTACCGTCCGCCGCTGCGCCTGGCGGCGCTGCTGCCGCTCAGCGGTCCGATGGCGGCGGCCGGCCACAGCGTCCGCGACGGCCTGCTGGCGGGTTACTACGCCGAGAACCGCCGCCGCCCGCAGATCCGCTTCCACGACACGGCCGGCCCCGATGGCGTTCGCCGCGCGCTGCTCAAGGCGCGCGAGGAAGGCGCGCAAATGCTGGTCGGCCCGCTCACCCGGGACGAAGTGAACACCCTGTTCGGCCTGCCCGAACTCGACCTGCCGGTGGTCGCGCTCAACCGCGGCACCGTGCCGCCGCCGCCCGGCAGCGCCGCGTTCGCCCTGTCGCCCGAGGACGAAGGCGCCGCGGCGGCCGACCGCCTGGTCGACCGCAGCCTGCGCAGCGTGCTGGTGGTGACCCAGGTGGACGACAACGCGCAGCGCGCGCTGGCCGCCTTCCGCGAACGCCTCGCCGCGCGCGGCGGCCAGGTGCTCACCGAAGTCACGGTCAGCGAAGCCAACCCCGATTACGTGCCGGCACTGCAGGCCGCGCTCGGTGGCGCGCGCCCCGATGCGATCTTCCTGAGCCTGAAGGCGGCGCAGGCGCGCCTGCTGTCGAGCCAGGTGGACACGGCGGGCCTCACCGGCGTGCCGCGCGTGGCCACGTCGCTGATCCTGTCGGGCGCCAACCTGCGCATGGACACCGAGCTGGACGGCATCGAATACCCCGAGCTGCCCTGGCTGCTGGGCCTGCGCGGCGGCATGCCCGACCCCGACACCATTGGCCAGACGCTGCCTTCGGCGCAGGGCGGCGGCGCCCGCCTGTTCGCGTTCGGCATGGACGCCTGGATGCTGGCGGCCTACCTCGACCAGCTTTCGGCCGACCCGGGTGCACAGCTGCGCGGCGCCACCGGCGAACTGCAGCTCGACGGCTTCGGCGGCGTGCAGCGCCGCCCGGCGTGGGCGGTGTTCAGCGGCGGCCGTTCGCGGCCGGCGCTGGACGGCGCGCTGCTGCCCGATGCCGGCACGCCCTGACCGCAGGCAAACCGGCGCGGCGGCCGAAGCGGCCGCCCGCGCCACGCTCGAATCGCGCGGCCTGCGCACGCTGGCCAGCAACGTCAACTTCCGCTTCGGCGAACTCGACCTGGTGATGCGCGACGGCGACGCGATCGTGTTCGTCGAGGTGCGCTACCGCAGCAGCGACCGCTTCGGCGGCGCCGCGGGCTCGGTGGATTTCAGGAAGCGCCGCCGCATCGTGCTGGCCGCACGCGCCTGGCTGGCCGGCCAGCGCGGCCTGGCCGAGGCACCCTGCCGCTTCGACGTGGTCACCGTGCACGGTGACGATGCGCTCGAGTGCGAGTGGCTGCACAACGCGTTCACCCTGGAAGACACCTGAAGGGCGATACCGCCCTACAATCCGGCGATGCCTGACTCCCTGCCCCCTTCCCTGCTGCAAGCACTCGGCGCGCTGCTGGGGCCCGGCGGCCTGCTGGTCGATCCGTCCGAGCGGCTGGCCTATGGCTACGACAACTCGCGCCGGCAGGGGCTGCCGCTGGCGGTGGCGCTGCCGACCACGGCCGAGCAGGTGCAGGCCATCGTGAAGCTGTGCCGCACCGCGAAGCTGCCGATCGTGGCGCGCGGCCGCGGCACCAACACCACCGGCGCCAGCGTGCCGGGCGATGACGCGCTGGTGCTGTCGTTCGAACGCATGCACCAGGTGCTGGCCATCCGCCCCGGCGACCGCGTGGCGGTGGTGCAGCCGGGCCTGCTCAACGGCGACCTGCAGGCGGCGCTGGCGCCGCACGGCCTGTTCTGGCCACCCGACCCCACCAGCGCCGCCTACTGCACCGTCGGCGGCAACCTGGCCTGCAACGCCGGCGGGCCGCGCGCGGTGAAGTACGGCGCCACCCGGGACAACGTGCTGGCGATCACCGCGGTCACCGGCGCCGGCGAGCTGGTGCGCTTCGGCGCGCCCACCACCAAGGGCGCCAGCGGCTACGACCTCTCGCGCCTGCTGATCGGTTCGGAAGGCACGCTGGCGCTGATCGTCGAGGCCACGCTGCGGCTCACGCCCGTCGCCACGCATCGCCGCGCCCTGCGCGCGCTGTATGCCGACGTGGACAGCGCGGCCGCCGCCGTGGCGCGCCTGATGGCGCAGCCGGTGACGCCGTCGATGCTCGAGTTCATGGACGGCGACTGCGTGCGGCTGGCGCGCGAGGTCGGCGGCGCCGACATCCCGCCCGCCGGTGCGCTGCTGATGATCGAAGCCGACGGCGAAGCCGCCGTGCTCGACGCCGCGGTGGCGGCGCTCACCGCCGCCGCCCGCGGCGACGGCTGCCTGGACGTCACCGCCGCGCCCGACGAGGCCGCGCGCGAAAAGCTGTGGGCCGCGCGCAAGGCGCTGTCCCCGGCGCTGCGCACGCTGGCGCCGGGCAAGATCAACGAAGACGTGGTGGTGCCGGTGTCGCGCATCCCCGCGCTGGTGGCGGCCGTGCGCGGCATCGCGGCCGCGCAGTCGCTCGCCATCGTCTGCTTCGGGCATGCCGGCAACGGCAACCTGCACGTGAACATCCTCTACGACCCGGCCGATGCTTCGCAGGCCGCACGCGCCGACGCCGCGCTGGAAGCCGTGTTCGACACCGTCATCGCGCTCGACGGCCAGGTGTCGGGCGAGCACGGCATCGGCCTGGTGAAGCGCGAGCTGCTGGCGCGCGCGTTGAGTCCGCAGGCCATGGCACTGATGCGCGCCATCAAGTCGCAGTTCGACCCCGACGGCATCCTCAACCCCGGCAAGGTGCTGCCGCCCGCCGCCGGCAACCCGACCTGACGTGCCAATGAACCGCGCGCCGACCGAACTGGACCGGCTGCTGGTGGATATCCGCGCCTGCCGCCTGTGCGAAGCGCAGCTGCCGCTGGGCCCGCGCCCGGTGCTGCGCGCCAGCGCCACGGCAAGGCTGCTGGTGGTGGGCCAGGCGCCCGGTACGCTGGTGCACGGCAGCGGCATTCCCTGGGACGACGCCAGCGGCGTGCGCCTGCGCGGCTGGCTGGGCCTGGACAAGGCCGACTTCTACGACGAGAAGAAGATCGCGATCGTGCCGATGGGCTTCTGCTATCCCGGCCGCGGCGCCAGCGGCGACCTGCCGCCGCGGCCCGAGTGCCGCGAGGCCTGGCACCCGCGCCTGCTGCCGCTGATGCCGGACGTGACGCTGGTGCTGGCCATCGGCCAATACGCGCAGGCGCATTTCCTGGCCGAGCGACGCAAGAAGACGCTCACCGAGACGGTGCAGGCGTGGCGCGAATACGCGCCGTCCATATTCCCCCTGCCCCACCCCATCCCGCGCAACGTGGGCTGGTTCGCGCACAACCCGTGGTTCGAAGCCGAAGTGGTGCCGGCGCTGCGCAGCGCCGTTGCCACGCTGGCACTGGCGGCACCGCCGCCGCGCTAGCCCGACGGCGCAGCACCGCAGTTGGCCGCCAGCTGCACCAGCGTTGCCGCGGTGGCCTCGGCGATGGCCTGGAGCGCGGCCCGCTCGCTCCAGAGGACGAAGAAGAGCAGCAGCATCAGCAGCGGCCTGAGTGCTTTTGCCGTGGGTATTTCCAGCGAGGTCGCCATGGTGAAAGCCCGTGGTGGGAAAAAGGTGGAAAACCGCCCCCGGCGGCGACGTCTCGCCGACGGGGGCGGCGCGTCAGTGCGTGGTGGCGTAGTGGATGCCCGCGCCGATGAACAGGCCCCAGGGCGAGAGGAAGCCACACACCTTGGCTTCGTCCGAGACCATGCCGTGCACCAGGATGGCCACGCCGGCGCCGAGATTGCTCTCGACGCTGCCGTCGCCGCCGGACACGGCCTGTGTTTCCGCGATATCAAGCTTGCGCATGTCGTTCTCCCGGTGGGTTCAGCCGCGGCATTCGGCGTCGAGGTCGGCCAGGTTCATCGCCGCGCTCTGGCCGATTTCGTTGAGCGCTTCGCGGTTGGCCCAGATCCAGCCGGCGACCGCAGCCAGTGCGATGGCGCCGAGGATTTCGCCGCCGCTGACGGCGGCGTGTTCGTGCAGGGACAATGCCCTCATGGTGTTTCTCCCGTGGATGCCTGCGGCTTGCAGGCAAGGCCATGGGACCATCGGGCGGCGGCGGGCACAGCCGGAGGAATGCGCGGCCCGGCCTGCGACAGCGGCGCGCGGACGGGTCGTCCGGCGCGGCAGGCGCGGCGCGAGATCGACGCAGGCACGGCGAGGCGCAGGCAGGTTGGCGCATCAGTGATTTCTTCCCGTTGCACGGCAGCGGGCATGATCCGCGCAGCGCTCGCCGCAGCGGCATAGGACAGGCGCGCGGCGCCGTGTCCGATCCTTCCTACCCCGGGGTCAGCGCAGCCACCACGCGGCCAGCTGCAGCACGCCCAGCGCGTACAGCCCGGCGATGGCGTCGTCGAGCATCGCGCCGAAGCCGCCGTGCAGCTTCTGGTCGGCCCAGCTCACCGGCCAGGGCTTGGCGATGTCGAAGAGGCGGAACAGCACGAACGCCGCCAGCATCCACGGCCAGCCCGAGGGCGCCATCAGCAGCGCGATCCACATGCCGATGTATTCGTCCCACACCACCAGCGACGGGTCTTCGATCTTCGTTTCGCGGATGGCCCAGTGCGAGGCCCACACACCGATGCCGAAGCCCACCACCAGCACCGCCAGGTACAGCGGCAGCGGCAGGTCACGCAGGAAGAACCACCATGGCAGCAGCGCCGCCAGGCTGCCCACGGTGCCCGGCGCGCGCGGCGAGAAGCCGGCGCCGAAGCCCGCGGCCACCCAGCCCAGCGGATGTTTCATCAGGCGGCGGCGGGTGCCGACGGGCAAGACGGCCATCAGTGCACTCCCTGGAAATGCTGGTAGCCCGCGACCGACGGCACGTGGTCGTCGCCTTCGGGCGTGGTGAAGTGCAGGCCCGGCTGTGCCACCAGCACGCCGACCACGGTGGCCGTGACGTCGCACGCGGCCAGCGCCTGTTCAATGGCGAAGGCCGCGCTGGCCGGCGCAGTGAAGCACAGCTCGTAGTCGTCGCCGCCCGAGAGCTGCAGCGGCCAGCGCTGCGCCTCGTCGAAATGATCGGCCAGCGTGCGCGACGTCGGCAGGCGGCCCAGGTCGATGCGGGCGCCGACGCCGCTGGCCGCCAGCACGTGGCCCAGGTCGGCGGCCAGGCCGTCGCTCAGGTCGATGGCGGCCGTGGCCAGGCCGCGCAGCGCCAGGCCGGCCTCGATGCGCGGCGTGGGCCGGTCCAGCCGATGGCGCAGCTTGGCCGACGACGGCCCGCGCGCGCGCCACTGCGCCAGCGCGCCGGCGGCGTCGCCGAGCGAGCCGGTGACCCACACCTCGTCGCCCGCGCGCGCGCCGTCGCGGCGCAGCGCCTGGCCTTCGGGCACCACGCCGTGCGCGGTGATCGTGATCGACAGCGGGCCGCCGGTGGTGTCGCCGCCCACCAGCGCCACGTCGTGCTGTTCGGCCAGCTCGAGGAAACCGTCGAGGAAGGCGTCCACCCAGTCGCCGTCGGCGTCGGGCAGCGTGAGCGCCAGCGTGCACCAGGCGGGCGTGGCGCCCATCGCGGCCAGGTCGGACAGGTTCACGGCCAGCGCTTTCCAGCCGATGTCGGCGGGCGCGGTTTCAGCCGGGAAATGCACGCCCGACACCAGCGTGTCGCAGCTCACCACCAGCTCGTGGCCGGCGGGGACACGCAGGAGGGCGGCATCGTCGCCGATGCCCAGCACCACGTCGGCGCGGGCGCGCACCCGGGCGCGGATGCGGTCGATCAGCACGAACTCGCCCGGCATCAGCTTCGGCGCGGGGCCTGCGCTTCGGTCGCGCGCCACTGCGCGGCGGCATGGTCGAGCACGCCGTTGACGAAGGTGTGGCCGTGTTCGGAGCCGAAGCGCTTGGTGGTTTCGATGGCTTCGTTGATCACCACGCGATAGGGCACGTCGATGCGGTGGCGAAGCTCGTAGGCGGCGATGCGCAGCACGGCGCGCTCGATCGGGTCCACCTGGGCGATGTCGCGGTCCAGGAAGTGGCTGAGCGCTTCGTCCAGCGTGCCCAGGTTGGCTTCGACGCCGCGCACCAGGTCTTCGAAGTATTCCTGGTCGGCCACTTCCATGTCCTGCTCGTTCTGGAACTGGTCGATCACCTTGTTGATGGCGGTGTGCGACAGCTGCCAGGCGTACACCGCCTGCAGGGCGCGGCGACGGGCGCGGGAACGGGCGTGCGGGTCGATGCCGTCGGGACGGGTGTGCTTCATTCGAATTTCCCGAAAAGGTTCGCCATCTCGATGGCCACCAGCGCCGCTTCCTCGCCCTTGTTGCCGTGGTTGCCGCCGGCGCGGGCCTCGGCATCGGCGTAGTTGTCCACCGCCAGCACGCCGTTGGCCACGGGCACGCCGCTGTCGATGGCCACGCGCATCAGGCCGCGGGCGCACTCGTCGGCCACCTGTTCGAAGTGGCGGGTGTCGCCGCGCACCACGCAGCCCAGGGCCACGATCGCCACGTAGCCGCCCCGGTCGGTGGCCTGGGTGGCGGCCATCGGCAGCTCCCAGGCGCCGGGCACGCGGATCACGTCCACGTTGTCGGCCGGCACGCCGTTGTCGATGAAAGCCTTGCGCGCGCCGTCCACCAGGGTGTCGGTGATGCGCGGGTTCCAGCGGCTGGCGAGGATGGCGTAACGGGCCGAGCCGGGGCTCTGGACGTCGCCTTCGAAGTGGCTCATCGGGTGGGGTGGCCGAAGGAAAGGGGGCTAGTTTACCCCGCGGGCCGCCACCCCGTCCCGCGCCGCCGCGCGGCCCAGGCCTAGGCCGCGACCTGCGGCGGCGCCTGGCCCGCAGGGGCGGAGGTCGGCGCGGCCGGCGCCGCGGTCCGCAGGTCCTGGACGATGCGCCCGCCGTGCATCACCAGCACCCGGTCGGCCGAGGCGATGGTTTCCGGGCGGTGCGCGATGATCACCTTGGTCAGCCTGAGCCGCCTCACCGCCTGGTTGACGATGCGCTCGCGCTCGACGTCCAGGTGGCTGGTGGCTTCGTCCAGGAACAGGAAACGCGGCTTGCGGTACAGCGCGCGCGCCAGGATGACCCGCTGCTTCTGCCCGCCCGACAGCGTGGTGCCCATGTCGCCGATCAGGCCGTGGTAGCCCATCGGCATGGCCGCGATCTCGTCGTGCACGGCCGCCAGCCGGGCCGCGGCCTCGACCCGCGCGGCGTCCGGCTGGCTGTCGCCAAAGGCGATGTTGTCGGCCACCGAGCCGGCGAACAGCTGGTCGTCCTGCATCACCGCGCCGACCATCGCGCGGTAGTTGCGCAGCCCCAGGCTGCCGATCGGCTGCCCGCCCACCCACACCCCGCCCTCGCTCGCGGGCAGCAGGCCCAGCAGCAGCTTCACCAGCGTGGTCTTGCCCGACCCCGAGGCGCCCACCACCGCCACCGACTCACCAGGCTCGACGGTGAAGCTGCAGTCCCTGAGCACCCAGGGCTCACCCTCGGCGTAGCGGAAGCCCAGCCCCCGGGCCTCGATGCGCGCCTCGACCGGCGCCGCGTTTTCCACCGCCGATGCGGCGTCGGGTTCGGGTGCCGTCAGCACCACGTCGGCCAGGCGTTCGCCGTGCAGGCGCAGCATGCGCAACTCGACCGCTTTGTCGATCAGGCCCGACACGCGCGCGGCGAACTGGTCCTTGTAGGCCAGGTAGGCGATCAGCATGCCCACCGAAAACACGCTGTCCATGGCCAGCCGCGCGCCGAGCCAGACCACCGCGATGCGTTCGATGCCGAACAGCAGCTGGCTGGCCGTGCTGAAGCCCAGGCCCAGCCGCGCGAGAGACAACTCCTGGTTGACCGTGGCCACCATCAGGTTCTGTTGGCGACCCTGGCGATGGGGCTCCTGCCCGGCCACCTTGATGCTCTGCATGCCGCGCAGGGACTCGAGCAGGTGCGACTGCTGCTGCGCCGACGCCACCAGCTGCCGCTCGGTGGCGAGCCGAAGCGGCCGGAACGCCAGCGCGCGCAGGCCCAGGTACAGCAGCACCGCCACGCCGGTCACCGCCGCCAGTTTCGGGCTGTACACCAGCATCATCGCCAGGGTCGCCACCGCCATCAGGCCATCGATCAGCGCCTCGATGAAGCTCGTGGTGAGCGTGCGCTGGATGGCCTGCACCGCGCCCATGCGCGAGACCACGTCGCCCAGGTGGCGCTTCTCGAAGAAGCCCATCGGCAGCCGCAGCGCGTGCGCGAACACGTTGCCCGTCCACTGCAGGCCCAGGCGCGTGGACAGGAACACCACCGACCAGCCGCGCAGCACGCCGATCAGCACCTGCAGCACCAGCGCCAGCCCGAAGCCCAGTGCAAGCACCGCAAGCAGGTCGCGGTCGCCCGACACCAGCGCCTGGTCCACCACCCACTGCATGAAGAACGGCGCCAGCAGCACGAACACCTGCAGCGCCACCGACAGCGCCAGGATCATGCCCAGCGAACGCCAGAGCCCGCGCACCGGACCGGTGAGCTGCGACAGCTTCACCGTGGGCGGGGCCGGCTGCACCTGGAAATCCGCGCCGGGCGTCAGCTCCAGCGCCACGCCGGTGAAATGGCCGGAGGCTTCGGCCAGCGAAAGCCTGCGCTCGCCCGAGGCCGGGTCGAGGATGGTGATGCCGCGCCGGCCCACCCGGCTGAGCACGACGAAATGGTTCAGGTCCCAGTGGAGGAGGCAGGGCGTGCGCAGCTGCGCCATGTCGTCCAGCTCCAGCCGCAGCGCGCGGGTCTGGAAGCCCAGGCCCTGCGCGATGCCGACCAGGCGGTCGAGCGATGCGCCCTTGAGCGACAGCGGGTAGCGCTGGCGGAACGCCGGCAGGTCGGTGCGATGGCCGTGGTGGTCGGCCACCATGGCCAGGCAGGCCAGGCCGCATTCGGCGGCCTGGGCCTGGAGGATGGCCTTCATGCCCGCGCCTCCCTCATGGCGCCGGGGCCACAAAACCGCTGAGCGCGAACAGCGGCTCGATGGCCCACTCCCACAGCCGGCGCCGCTCGCCCAGGATGTCGGCCTCGAGCAGCATGCCGGGCTTGAGCGATTCTTCGCGGCCGAACGCGCGCACGGTCGGCCGGTCCAGCGCGACCACGATGCGGTAGTGGGGCTCGCCGCCATTTCCGTTGCCCACCAGTGAACCCAGTTCGCCGGCGCTCAGCGCACTGCGGGAAATCCGCAGCACTCTGCCGCCGTGGTGGCCGAACTTCTGGTACGGGAACGCCTGGTAGCGCAGCAGCACCGCATCACCCGGCTCGACGAAACCGACCGCGCGGCTGGGCACCAGCAGGTGCGCCTCCAGCGCACTGGCCGCCGGCAGCAGGCTCAGCACCGGCTGCCCTGCCTGCACCGCCTGCCCGGCCTGGCCCAGCAGCGTGCTGACGGTGCCCGATACGGGCGAACGGATCACCGCCTCGGCGCGCGAAGAGGCTTCCACCGATTCCTGCGAGAGACTGGCGCGATCGCGCTGCTCGGCCGCGTCCAGGGCCGCCAGCCGCGCCGGCAGTTCGCTGCGCGCCTGCTCCAGCTCGTGGCGCTGGCCGGCCAGCGCGAGCGCCTGGCGCTCCAGCGCCTGCACTTCGCCCAGCTGGTCCAGCGCCAGCGTCTGCTGTTGCTGCAGCTGCAGGTCGGTGATGTACTTTTTTTCCCGCAGGCCGGCCAGGCGCGCCAGCATCTGTTCGGCGAGCGCCTGCTGCCGGCGCCGCGTGGCCAGCTGCACCTGCACCTGGCGCTGCTCGGCGAGCGCGGCGCCGATGCGCGCGCCGAAGCCGTCGCGCTGGGCCTTGAGCTGTTCGCGCTGCGAGGCGTAGCTGTGCACCACGCTGTCCTGGCGCTGCGCGATCGCCGCCTGCAGCGCCTGCGCGGTGTCGCCGCCCGCCAGCGTCGAACGCGGCGTGGCCACCACCGCCAGCACGTCGCCGGCCAGCACGCGCTGGCCTTCCTGCACGCGCACCTGCGCCAGCGTGCCCACGCCGGGCGCGATGACCGACGCCATGCCCAGGCTCGGCACCAGCTGCCCGGTGACGCGCGTGCGCCGCGTGTATTCACCCCACGCCAGGAACGCCACGATGGCGGCCGCCGCCAGCACCGCCAGGCCGGTGAGCAGCCAGGGGCCGACCGGCTGCCCCAGCACGATGCCGCCCAGCCAGCGCGACTGCCGGGAGGCGAGCACTTCATGGCGGAACAGCGGATCGGTCATGCGCGGCCCTGGTGATTGGCCGCGAGTCTAGCCAGGCGCCGATCGCCTGCGACGCGCGAATGCGTCGTCGAGCCGATTGCCTACGCGAAAAAAAGAATCAGTGGGCGGGCGCGACGAACTCCACCACTTCCAGCCCGTAGCCGGCCAGGCCCACCTGGCGGCGCGGCGTGCCCAGCACGCGCAGCTTGCCAAGGCCCAGGTCGGCCAGGATCTGCGCGCCGGCGCCGTTGCGGCGCCACTCGCGCGCCTTGGGTGCCTGCACCTGGCCGTCGGTTTCGGTGATGCGCGCCAGCAGGTCGTCGGGCGTCACCGGCTCGGCCAGCACCACCACCACGCCCTCGCCGGCCTTCGCCACGGCGGCCAGCGCCTCGCTGGCGCTCACGCCGAAATCGGCGCGCTGCCAGTGCAGCACGTCCGACAGCGGATTCTTCACGTGCACGCGCACCAGCGTGGGCACGTCGGCCCGCGGCTGGCCGTGCACGAGCGCGAAGTGCAGGTCGCGGCTGACGCGGTCGCGGTAGGTCACCAGCTTGAACGCGCCGTAGGCGGTGCTGATGTCGCGCTCGTCCACGCGCTCCACCGTGTGCTCGGTTTCCAGGCGGTAGCGGATGAGTTCCTCGATCGAGCCGATCTTCAGGCCGTGCTCGGCCGCGAAGGCCTCCAGCTCCGGGCGGCGCGCCATCGAGCCGTCGGGGTTGAGGATTTCCACCAGCACGCCGGCCGGTTCCAGGCCCGCCATCAGCGCCAGGTCGCTGGCGGCTTCGGTGTGGCCGCTGCGCGTGAGCACGCCGCCGGGCTGGGCCATCAGCGGGAAGATGTGGCCGGGCTGGGTGAGGTGTTCGGCGGTGGCGTCCGGCCGCACCGCGGTGCGGATGGTGTGTGCGCGGTCGTAGGCGCTGATGCCGGTGGTGACGCCTTCGGCGGCCTCGATGCTCACCGTGAAGTTGGTGTGGTAGGGCGAGTTGTTGTCGCGCACCATCGGGCCCAGGCCCAGCTGGCGGCAGCGTTCGCGCGTCAGCGACAGGCACACCAGGCCGCGCGCATGCGTGACCATGAAGTTGATGTCGGTGGGCTTCACCAGTTCGGCGGCCATGATCAGGTCGCCTTCGTTCTCGCGGTCCTCGTCGTCCACCACGACGACCATGCGGCCCTGCCGAAGTTCTTCCAGCAGCTCGGGGATGGTGGCGAAGCTCATGCGGATTCCTCACGGGTGGCCAGCAGCCGCTCGACGTAGCGGGCGATGGTGTCCACCTCAAGATTGACGGCGGCGCCGACGGCGGTTTCGCCGAAGGCGGTGTGGGCGACCGTGTGCGGCACCAGGTTCACTTCGAACCCGGTGTCGTCCACGGCATTGACGGTGAGGCTGGTGCCGTCCACGGCGATCGAGCCCTTGGCGGCAACGTAGCGCAGCACGCCTCGCGGCGCCGTGAAGCGCCAGCGCTGGCTGCGGCCGTCGTCCCAGATCTTTTCCACGGCGCCCACGGCGTCCACGTGGCCCGACACCAGGTGCCCGCCCAGGCGCGTGGTGGGCAGCAGGGAGCGTTCGAGGTTCACCGCGGCGCCCAGGGGCAGGCCGCCGAGCGTGGTGAGCGCGAGGCTTTCGTTGGACACGTCGGCGTCGAAGCCCGTCGCGTCCCACGCCACCACCGTGAGGCAGCAGCCGCTGACGGCGATGGACTCGCCCAGCTCGATGTCGTGCGCGGGCAGCGTGCCCCAGCCGAAGCGCAGCCGCTGGTCGCCGCCGCGCACTTCTCGCTGGGCAAGGCGGCCTACGGCCTGGATCAATCCTGTGAACATCGTGTCATCCGGGTGGAAGGGAAGATAACGGCGCCAGCAGCAACCGGATGTCCGGCCCCACCTGCCTGACTTCGGTGATCGCCATGCCCAGCCGCGTGGCCATGGCCGTGGGGTCGATGCCGGCGAACAGCGGCTTGGCCTTTTCGCCCAGCAGCACGGGCGCCACGTACAGCAGCAGCTCGTCCACCAGCCCGTTGCGCAGCAGCGCGCCGCTGAGCGTGGCGCCGGCTTCCACCTGCAGCTCGTTCACGCCGCGCTGCGCCAGCTGCGACAGCACCGCGCCCAGGTCCAGGCCGCCGTGCACGAAGCGGCGCACGGCGAAGGCGCTGACGTCGTCGCCGTAGGCCGGCACCACGTCGTCGCCATGCACGGCCAGCGTGGGCGCCGCACCATCGGTGAGCAGGTGCGACCTGGCCGGCAGGCGGCCGTGTTCGTCCACCACCACGCGCAGCGGCGGCACGAAGTCCACGCCTTCGGGCAGGCGCACGGTGAGCCGCGGGTTGTCGGCCATCACGGTGCCGATGCCGGTGAGGATGGCGCCCGAGCGCGCGCGCCAGCGCTGCACGTCGTCGCGCGACTGTTCGGACGTGATCCATTTCGATTCGCCGTTGGCCAGCGCTGTGCGGCCGTCCAGGCTCATGCCCAGCTTCACCCGCACCCAGGGCCGGCCGCGCTGGATGCGCGAGAAGAAGCCGCGGTTGAGGTGGCGCGCCTGCGCTTCCATCAGGCCGTGTTCGACCGTGACGCCGGCGGCCTCGAGCTTGGCGAAGCCCTGCCCCGCCACCTGGTAGTACGGATCGCGGCAGGCCGCGACCACGCGCGTCACGCCGGCGGCCACCAGCGCGTCGGCGCAGGGCGGCGTGCGGCCGTGGTGGGCGCAGGGCTCCAGCGTGACGTAGGCGGTGGCGCCCTGCGCCGCGCCGCCGGCGGCACGCAGGGCATTCACTTCGGCGTGTGGTTCGCCGGCGCGCACGTGCCAGCCTTCGCCCAGCACGCGCTCGCGGTCGGCGATCACGCAGCCCACCATCGGGTTGGGCTGGGTGGTGTACGCGCCGCGCTCGGCCAGCTGCAGGGCGCGGGCCATGTGGGCGTGGTCGTGGGCCGAAAAGGCGGTCATGCCGGGACGATGTCCATCAACTGCACGGGAACGCCGCGCAGTTTGGCCGATCCCTGCGGCCGCCAGCCCAGGCGGGCGTAGAACGATGCGTGTTCGGGCGTGAACAGCCACAGGCGTTCGACCTTCTGCCGCGCGGCGAAGGCCACCAGCTCCTTCACCAGGCGCACGCCCAGGCCCAGGCCGCGCGCTTCGGGCACCACGTACAGGCTGGCCAGCCAGGCGTCGCCCTGGTCGCGCAGTTCGGGCGCGTCTTCCAGCACCAGGCTCACCGAACCCAGCGGCACGTCGCCCTGCATCGCCACCAGGGTGGTGGGCATGGCGCGGCGGGTGGCGTGGTCGATGAGTTCTTCGGTGGCCACGGCCAGCGTCCAGTCGGTGTAGAGCTCGCCCCACTGCGCGTGGTGCCAGCGGGCCAGGGTGGTGGCGTGGCCCGGCACGTCGGCCAGGAAGCGGACCTCCACCGGGGTCAACGCCGGGCCTTTTCCGGCACGCCTTCCAGCAGGGGCAGCTGCAGGCCTTCCAGGCCCGGCAGGTCGCGCTCCAGGCGCTCGATTTCCTCGCGGAAGGCCTGCACGTCCTCGAACTTGCGGTACACCGAGGCGAAGCGCACGTAGGCCACCTGGTCGAGCTTCTTGAGCTCGGCCATGACGAATTCACCCACGCGCAGCGAAGGCAGTTCGCGCTCGCCGCTCAGGCGCAGCGCGTGCACCACCGAGCGCACCGCGCCGTCGATCTGTTCGGACGACACCGGCCGCTTCTGCAGCGCGCGGTCGAAGCTGGTGCGCAGCTTGCGCTCGTCGAAGGCCTCGCGGCGGCCGTCGCTTTTCACGATGGCCGGCAGCTTGAGTTCGGCGACTTCAAACGTGTTGAAACGCTCGTTGCAGTTCTCGCACTCACGCCGCCGGCGGATGGTGGAGCCATCCTCGGACACGCGCGAGTCGATCACGCGGGTGTCTTCGTGCTGGCAGAAGGGGCAGTGCATTCGTCAGCCGTACACCGGGAAGGCGCGGCACTGCGCCGTGACGGCGTCGCGCACGCGGCTGATGACGGCCTGGTCGGCGGGCGCGTCGAGCACGTCGCAGATCCAGTTGGCCAGCGCCACGCACTCGGCCTCTTTGTAGCCGCGGGTGGTGACGGCGGGCGTACCGATGCGCAGGCCCGAGGTGACGAACGGCGAGCGCGGGTCGTTGGGCACCGAGTTCTTGTTCACCGTGATGTGGGCGGCGCCGAGCGCGGCCTCCGCGTCCTTGCCGGTGACGTCGCGGCCGATCAGGTCGATCAGCATCAGGTGGTTCTGCGTGCCGCCGCTGACGATCTTGTAGCCGCGCGACATCAGGGTCTTGGCCATGGCCTGGGCGTTGAGCACCACCTGCTTCTGGTAGTCGGTGAAGGCCGGCTCCAGCGCTTCCTTGAACGCCACGGCCTTGGCGGCGATGACGTGCATCAGCGGGCCGCCCTGGGTGCCGGGGAACACCAGCGACTGGAACTTCTTCTCCAGCGCTTCGTTGGCCTTGGCCAGGATGATGCCGCCGCGCGGACCGCGCAGGGTCTTGTGCGTGGTGGACGTGACCACGTCGGCGTGCGGCACCGGGTTGGGATAGATGCCCGCGGCGACGAGGCCGGCGACGTGCGCCATGTCCACGAAGAAGTACGCGCCCACCGACTTGGCGATGGCCGCCATGCGCTCCCAGTCCACCACCTGCGAATAGGCGCTGAAGCCGCCAATCACCATCTTCGGTTTGTGTTCGGTGGCGAGGCGCTGCACTTCGTCGTAGTCGATCAGGCCGTTTTCATCGACGCCGTACTGCACGGCGTTGTAGGTCTTGCCGGAGAAGTTCACCTTGGCGCCGTGCGTGAGGTGGCCGCCGTGGGCCAGGCTCATGCCCAGCACGGTGTCACCCGGCTGCAGCAGGGCCATGTAGACGGCGATGTTGGCGGACGAACCGGAGTGCGGCTGCACGTTGGCGTAGTCGGCGCCGAACAGCTGCTTCACGCGGTCGATGGCCAGCTGCTCGGCCACGTCCACGTATTCGCAGCCGCCGTAGTAGCGCTTGCCCGGGTAGCCTTCGGCGTACTTGTTGGTCAGCACGCTGCCCTGGGCCTCAAGCACGCGGGGGCTGGCGTAGTTCTCCGAGGCGATCAGCTCGACGTGGTCTTCCTGGCGCTGGAGCTCCCGGGCCATGGCCTGGGCCAGGGCGTCGTCGTAACCGGCAATCTGCATATCCTTGGCGAACATCGGCGAGGGGGTCCTGAGGGCGGCGATAGCCCGAAATTGTAGCCCCCACGGCCACTTGCGGCCAGCCGATAACGCCCGACCAACGTCCGGCCAACGTACCAGGTACATTTTCAGGCTCGCTGAGACAGGGCCTGACAGGCCCCTGTCTCAGCGAGCCTGAAAATGTACCTGGTACGTTG
>JAPLSJ010000065.1 GCA_026398695.1 Arenimonas sp. | reverse complement strand
GGGTCGTCATCGTCGCGATGTAGCCGGCGGGGATGCTGCCCACCGGGCCGCCGATCAGGCGCACGGCCAGGTCGGCGTTGGGCAGGGCGGCCGCCACCGAGACGCTGGCGGTGGCGCTGTTGTCGGCGCTGCTGCGGACATCGGTCTGCGAAGCCACCGCGGCACCCATCTGCAGCGTGCTGGCGCTGGGCAGCGACGGCGCGGTGACGGCCGCGCTGAAGGCGGCCTGTGCGCCGCTCTCCAGCGACGGCGTGGTGCAGCTCACGCTGGTGTTGCCGCCAGCTTGCACCGGTGCGGCGCAGGTCCAGCCGGCGGGCGCCGTGACGTTGACCGACACCAGGGCGTCGAACACCATCGCCACGCTCGGGAAGGCCGCCGGGTTCGGGCCCGCGTTGCTGATGTTGGCGGTGAAGGTGGCGATGCCACCGGCAGCCACCGCCGCCGGCGAAGCGCCCGCGGTGATCGAAAGATCGGCGCTGCGGAAATCCGCGACGCTGATCGCCAGGCGCACCGGGTCGTGGTCGGACACGCGGATCGCGTTGCCGGCGACGCCGTAGTTGTGCACGCCGAAGTCGGCGTTGATGCGGGCGTGGTCGATCGACAGGTTGGCGGCGTCCATCACCATCGCTTCGTTCACGATCACGTGGTCGAGGGTCTGGGCGCTGCCGGCGAACACGTACGAGTACACCTCGGCCGGGTCGGCGATCAGCTCGGAGCCGTCGATCAGCGTCGCGGTGACCGGGCTGGCCACGTAGGTCAGCACGTTGGGTTCGGCCGCTTCGTCGCCGCGGATGATGCCCATCACGTCGGCATAGCCGTCGCTGAACTCGAAGGCGTTGAAGTCACCGAGCAGCACGATGTTCTCGTTGGCGTTGGCCTGCTGGCGCGTTTCCACCAGGTTGGCCAGGTAGACCGCCTGCTGGGCGCGCTTGTTGCGCACGCGCTCGCTTTCGCTGGCCCAGCCGCTGCTGCCGGCGGTGCTGTCGTCGATGCCGTTGAGCGAACGCAGGTGGTTGACGAAGGCGGTGACCGGATAGGTGCCGCCATTGTCCTGGTGCACGATCGCACGCAGCATCAGCGGCGGGCGGTCGTTGAGCAGGCTGGTGGAGGCGTCCGGCGCGGTGAACAGCGTGTCCTTGCCGAACTGCGTCACTTCCAGCACTTCGACGCGGTTGGCCGCACCCACGCTGCGGTTGCTGACCAGGTAGCCGACGTTGATGCCGCCGACGTCGTTGCCCTGCACCAGGTAGGGCACGTAGGCCGGGGCCGAGGCGCAGGTGGTGTTGATGCGGTCGGCGAGCAGGCCGAGCACGCGCAGGTTTTCCACTTCCACCACGCCCAGGATGTCCGGGGCCTTGAGGTAGTCGCAGATCGCCAGCGAGGTCTTGGTCAGGCGCTTGTCCAGCGCGGCGGCCTGCAGGGTCGGCGCACCGTTGCTGTCGTTCACTTCGTCGAAGAAGCGCAGCAGGTTGAAGGCGCCGATGGTGACGTCTTCGTACTGGGCGTTGACCACGGCCGTCGGCGTCTTGCCGCCGGTGACGGTGGGCGGCGTGCCGGCGTCGGGCAGCAGCGCCCAGGTGCCGGAGAAGTAGTCGAGCACGCCCACCAGGTTGGTGACCTGCGCGTCGGCATCGAGCGCGATGGCGGTTGCGCCGACCTGGCCACGGCTGCGCACCATCAGGCGTTCCTGGTTGGTGTCGAAGCGCGGCGGGTTCTTGCCGCCCGGGATCGGGAACACGTCGAGGATGCCGATGCCGGTTTCACGGAACGGACGCGCCACGCCGGTGACCACGACATGGAAGACGCCGGTGGTGGAGGACGTGGCCGAGCTCTCGGTGATGTTGCCATCGGACGCCGCGACCGCGAGGCCGCTGGCCACGCCAACGCGCATGCCTTCGAACTTCTCGGCGGTGCCGGGCAGGGCGGTGGGGCCGAAATCGGCGCTGGTCAGTGCAATCGGAGCGGGCAGGGGATTGCCCGTGGACAGCACCTGGATCGAGGTGACCGAGGTGATCTGGGTGATCGACAGCTGGTTGAGGTTGGTGGAAGGCGTGAACTCGGCCACCGTGCCGGCGACGCGGATGCGGTTGCCCACGGTGGCCGTGGCCGGCGGGGCCGTCGAGGTGAAGACGAAGAGGCCCTGGGACGTGGCGGAGTTGGCGTCGGTCTGGCCGTCGGCGGTCTGCAGGAAGAAGCCGTTGTTGAACTTCTGCGCCGTGACGATGCCTTCGGTGACGACCGTGGCGCCGCTGAGCGGCGACGCCAGGCCGCTGCCCTGGATGTCATGGATCTGGACGACGACGACGTCGTCGTTCTGGATGGTGCCCACGCCCTGGGCGTCGGAAACCACGGCGCCCGTGGGGCTGGTGAGGTTGACGAAGAAGGTCTCGTCCGCTTCGGTGGCCGTGTCGCCGTTGATGGTCACCGAAACGGTCGTGGACGTGGCGCCCTCGGCGATGGTGGCCGTGCCGCTGGCCGCGACATAGTCGCTGCCCGCGCTGGCGGTGCCGTCCGCGGTGGCGAAGTTGACGGTGACGCCACCCACGCCCGCCGGGGCGCTCAGGCCAAGGCCGAAGTTGAAGGTCGTGGTGCCGCTGTCGCCCTCGACCGCACTGACGTCGTTGACCGCCACCAGCGGCAGGCCGCTGCCGCCGACGGTGAGCGAGAAGTCGTCGATGGCCAGTCCGTCGTCGGCGCCGCTGGCGTCGAAGTCGTTCCAGCGCAGGCAGAAGGTGGCGCCGTTGGCGATGCTGACGCTGCTGATGGTGTTGGCCAGTGCGGTGCGGAAGCCGGCGGCGTTGCCGTCCTTGGCGCCGGTGGTGCCGGCGGTGTTGGGCGTGCTGAAGTCCAGCGCGTCCACGTCCACCCAGGTGCCGGTGGTCAGCGAGGTCGCGTCGAGGCTGTATTGGAAATCGAGGCGATCAGCGCGGGCGGCCGTGCCCAGGCGCCATTCTTCGCCCGTGTAGCTGACGTCGAAGGTGGTCAGGGTGCTGCCGGTGGTGTTGCTGAAGCAGGCACCGTAGGTGGCGATCAGCGTGCCGCTGCGCACGCTGCCGAGCGCACGCTCGGTGCTGCCGGCGGCGCCGTAGCTGAAGGTGTCGCCGGTGTTGCTGGCGCCCGTGTCCACGGCGTACTGCTCGTTGTCGCGGGCGCCGCCGCCGGTCTCGTTGATCAGCCAGCCCAGGGGCAGCGTGCTGTTGGTGGTGCTGCCGGCGGTGTTCGACAGCGTGTCGAAGTTCTGGCCGTAGGTTCCGCCGGTGACCGGAATGGTTTGCGCCAGCGCGGGTACGGCGAGGCTGCAAAGCAGCGCAATCGGCAACGCGCGGCGGAGCGGAAGGCACACGAGACGGGCCGCAACGGCGCGGCCAAGCTTATGAAGCATGATTTTCCCCTGGGGCTGGTGGTTCACCGCGGCTGGTACCGCCTGCGGATTCTGACTCAAAGTGCCTTCGCCGTGGGTTGCAGTTTGAATACTTGAATGCGCATAATGTATATTATGTCAATACAAGAATCTGCCTCTTGGGATTTCTCCCCCGTCGTGGTCAAAATGATCACCGTGTGAAATCAGTCACAACGCCGGGGCCTCCCAAGGCGCCTGGCAAAACCCACCCAGGAGGTTTCCATGTCGGCCCGGACCAAACAGATCACCTGCCTCGCATCGCTCGCGATGCTGGCCTTCCTTTCCACCGCGAACGCGGCCACGTCCCAGCCCGGCGTCATCGGAACCCGTCAGGCGCAGCAGGCGCCGGCGGCGTCCAAGCCGCTGGCGGCCCGCGAGCGCGCCCAGCTGAGCCGCGCGCTCACCACCCAGTGGGGCAACTACGTCCAGCGCGTCTATGGCGTGGAGTCCGCTGTCTGGGCCCAGCGCATGGCGCCCAACCTCGCCTCGGCCGACGCCGACAACCTGCGCAATGCCCTGGCCCGCGACACCTTCGAAGGCGCCATGGCCGAACTCGGTGGCGCCGGCGTGAAGCTGAGCGATGACAAGACCATCGACGTCCTGGCGGCCGCCGGCGGCACGCCCACGCCCCAGGCATTGGGCGCGCTGTCCAACGATCTGGTCTACACCCCGATCCAGCCCTGCCGAATCCTCGACACCCGCAGCACGGCCGCCGGCGCCATCGCGGCCAACTCCACCCGCAGCTTCGTCGCCGTCAACGCCAGCAACTTCACCAGCCAGGGCGGCAGCGCCACCAACTGCGGCACTCTGGGCCTGAGCGCCACGGCGGTGGCCATCAACCTGACGGCCGTCACGCCCGCCATCGCCGGCTACGCCACCGCCTTCCCGTTCGGCACCGCCCAGCCGGTGGCCTCGAGCGTGAACTACACCGCGGGCGCGATCGTCAACAACGCGCTCATCGTGCAGATCCCGAACCCGCTGTCCTCGTTCGACTTCACCGTCTACACGTTCGCGCAGTCGCATTACGTGGCCGACATCGTCGGTTACTTCGCGCCGCCGGTGGCCACGGCGCTGCAGTGCCAGGAAACCGCCAACACTGACCTCGCCATCGCGGCCAACGGCGGCACCGGCAATGCGGTTGCACCCGCATGCGCCACCGGCTACACGCAAACCGCGACCAACTGCGAGACCACCAGCTGGCAGATGCCCATCGTGTACTTCCAGAGCGGCACCTGCTCGGCGCGAAACAACGACACGAGCTCGCAGACGCTGCGCGCCTCGCGCACCTGTTGCCGAGTCCCGGGCCGCTGATCCCGCCCGTCAGGCTTTGAGGCAAAGGGCCGGGACATTCCCGGCCCTTTCGCTTTTCCGGGTAGTCACTTCCTGCCGTCGCGGGCCCGCCTCGCGGGAACGTTGTCGATCGGGCCCGGCGAGCGACTACAATCCGCCCATGACCCTGCCCGCCTTCCTGTTGCGCTGCCTGCTTGCCCTGGCCCTGGTGGCCGGCGGCGTGCCGACGTACGGGATGGCCCAGGTGGCCGAACCCGTCGAAGCCGCCCCCCTGTCCGGATGCCACGAGCTGGCGGCGTCGGATTCGGTTGCCGCCGATCACAAGCCGCTTCACGCCGATTGCTGCGGCAGCACGAACTGCCAGTGCGACTGCCTGCAGCACATGCCGGGGGTGGTTTTCTCCCCGCCTTCGATCACGGCACCGGCATTCGTGGCGTCGGCGCCCGTGTCGCGCCTGCTGCAGCGATACAGCCTGCTGCCTTCGACATCGCTTCGACCTCCGATCGGCTGAGTGCACCTTGGCGGGCGCCCTTGCCCGCCTGACCTCCCGTGTCCCCAGCCCGCGTCTTGCCGGGCCCCGGCCTTGGCCGGGCCGATTGCTCCGGAGAAAACACCATGACCGCCTCCCCTGCCCGCGCCCTTTCCGCGCTGGCCCTGGCCGCCGCCCTCGCCGGCTGCGCCAGCCTGTCGCCGCAGCCCCGCGGCGACGACATCTCGCCCCTGCTGCAGTCCCGCGGCGCGAACGCCGTGGACTGGGACGCCGTGGGCGCACCCGCCGACGAGCGCGCCGCCATCGACCAATGGCTCGAACAGCCCATGACGCTGGAGGCCGCGCTGCGCGTGGCGATGCTTCGCAGCCCGCGCCTGCAGGAAGACTACGCGCGGCTGGGCCTGGCGCGCGCGGAAGTGCTGGAGGCGGTGCAGGTGGAGAACCCGCGCCTGTCGCTGTCGCGGATGTCGGTGGACGGTGGCGGCCACAACCGAACCGCTGGCCTGTCGCTGCCGCTGCTGGACCTGCTGCTGATGCCGGCCCGGGCGCGTTTGGCGTCCGCCGACTACGAACGCTCCCGGCTGGAAGTGGCGTCGTCCGTGCTGGGCGTGGCCGCTGACGTCCAGGTGGGTTGGTACGAGTACGTGGCGGCACGCCAGGTGGCGGCGATGCGCGCCGCGGTGGCCGAAGGCGCGTCGGCATCGGCGGAGCTGGCCCAGCGTTTCCACGACGCCGGCAACATCAGCGAGCTGCAGCTGCGCCAGGAGCAGGCCATCGCCAGCCAGGCCCGCATTGATGCGCTTCGGGCCAAGGCCGATGCCGGGCGGCACCGGCTTGCGCTCAATTCGCTGCTGGGCCTGAGCGGTCCGCAGGCCGATTGGGAGGCCAGCGACAACCTGCCGCTGCCCGTGCCCAAGGAAGACGATCCGGAACGGCTGCTGGCGCTGGCCAGCGAGGGCAACCTCGAGCTGCTGGCCGCGCGCCAGGAGGCCGAGGTGCTCGCAGACGCTTTGGGGCTGACGCAGAAACTGCGATGGCTGGGCGGCAGCGAGATCGGCTATGAAAGAGAAGAAGAGGCCGACGGCAAGCGCCTGCGTGGCCCGCACCTGGAGCTGGAAATCCCGGTGTTCAACCAGGGCCAGGCGAAGCTGGCGCGCGCGCAGGCGCAGCTGGCCGGTGCCCTCGCCCGTGTTGCCCGCGCCGAGCTGTCGACCCGCAACGGCGTGCGCCAGGGCACCGAGGCAGTGGCGGCGATGCGCGACGTGGTGGCCACGCACCGCGAATCGCTGGTGCCGCAGCGCGAGGCCATCGTGGCGCGCCAGCAGGAGCGCCAGAACTTCATGCTCATCGGCGTGTTCGAGCTGGTGCAGGCCAAGGTGGCGGAGTACGACGCCTACCAGGCCTACCTCGAGGCGGTGCGCGACTACTGGCTGGCGCGCGTGGAGCTGTCGCGTGCCGTCGGCCAGCGGCTGCCCAGCGATGCCAACATTGGCGCGCGCACGCCCGGCGTGCAGGACATCCTGCAGCCCGCCGGCGCGACCATGGACCATTCGCAGCACGGTGGCATGGACCACTCCATGCTCGGCGGCATGGACCACTCCAACCATGGTGCGAAGCCCGCGCCGGTCGATCATTCCAACCACGGCGCCCAGCCCGCGCCGGTCGACCATTCCGACCACGACGCGCCGCCCGAGCCGGAAAAGAAAGCTGAAGACGAGCACGCCCACCACCACGGAGACACGCCATGAAGCTCACCCGACGCAACCTGCTGATCGGCGCCGGCGCGGGCCTGGTCAGCACCACCGCCGCGCAGGCCATGGCGCAGTCGGCCGGCCATGAGGGCCATGCGATGCCGGCGCCGGACGCGGCGCCCTCCCCCGCCGCCCCCCGCGCCGGCAAGGTGCGCACGCTCAACGGCTGGTCCCTGCCGCACCGCATGGACGGCGGCGTCAAGGAATTCCACCTCGTCGCGGAAGAGTTCGAGCATGAGTTCGCGCCCGGCTCGAAGGCCACCTGCTGGGGCTACAACGGCGGCACGCCGGGTCCCACCATCGAGGCCACCGAAGGCGACCGCGTGCGCATCCTGGTCACCAACCACCTGCGCGAACCCACCACCATCCACTGGCACGGCCTGCTGCTGCCCAGCGGCATGGACGGCGTGGGCGGCCTCACGCAGCCCAAGATCGGGCCTGGCGAAACCTTCGCCTACGAGTTCACGTTGCGCCAGCACGGCACGCACATGTACCACCCGCACGCCGACGAAATGACCCAGATGGCGATGGGAATGATGGGCCTGTTCATCATCCATCCCAAGGGCGGCGACGACGTCGATCGCGACTACGCTTTCATCCTGCACAACTTCGCCCTGCATCCGGGCACGCGCCGCCCGGACCCGGCGGTGATGCAGGACTTCGACCTGTGGACGTTCAATTCCAAGGTGTTCCCGGCCATCGAGACGCTGGTGGCGCGCACCGGCGAGCGCGTGCGCATCCGGGTGGGCAACCTGAGCATGTGGAACCACCCCATCCACCTGCACGGCGTGCAGTTCGACGTCACCGGTTCGGACGGCGGGCGCTGGCCGCGCGCACAGTGGCGCCGCGAGGTGACCGAGATCGTCGGCGTGGGCCAGATGCGCGACATCGAGTTCACCGCCGTGCCGGGCGACTGGGCCTTCCACTGCCACATGGCGCACCACACGATGGGGCCCATGGGCCACGACGTGCCCAACACCCTGGGCGTGGACCAGTCCGGCGTGGAGGAAAAGATCCGGCGCATGCTTCCCGGGTACATGGCCATGGGCAAGGACGGCATGTCCGAACACCAGGACCACACCGACAGCGGCCACATGAAGGGCCCCGAAAACACGCTGGCCATGATGGCGGGCAAGGGGCCGTTCGGTAACATCGAGATGGGCGGCATGTTCACCGTGGTCAAGGTGCGCGACGACCAGGCGCCGGGCGATTACTCCGACCCGGGCTGGTATCGCCATCCCGCCGGCACGGTGGCCCGCCGCGTCAGCACCGACCCTTCCTTCGGCCAGCCGACGCGTCGGCGCGGTTGATCCCACCCCTTCGAGGAATTGCCATGAAACCGCATTTTTTCCTGCCCCTGGTGGCGCTCACCGCCGCGCTGGCCTGCGCCTGCAGCCCGGCCGCCGAGCCGCAGGCCGCCGTGGTCGACGCCGCGCCCGCGCCGCCCGCGGTGGCTGAAGTCGTCGCCGAGACGGCGCCCGCCGCGTCCCTGCTGCCGCTGGTGGCCGTGCACAAATCGCCCAGCTGCGGCTGCTGCAGCGCCTGGGTGGAGCACATCAAGCAGGCCGGCTACCCGGTGGAAGTGATCGACGGCGAAGAGGACCTCACCCCGCTCAAGCTCGCCCTGGGCGTGCCGGCCGGGCAAGGCTCGTGCCACACGGCCATCGTCGAGGGCTATTTCATCGAGGGCCACGTGCCGGTGGAAGACGTCGCCCGGCTGCTTGCCGAACGTCCGGACGCGCGCGGGCTGACGGTGCCCGGCATGCCCGTCGGTTCGCCCGGCATGGAAGTGCCTTCGGGCGAAGTGCAGCCCTACACCGTGTTCCTGGTGAACCAGGACGGCAGCACCACGCCCTTCAGCGAACACGGCCGCTAGGCCGCCCGGCTCAGCCCCCGGAAAGCAGAAAGCGCCAAGGACGGGCTTCGCCGGGGGCGCCGCGCGCCACCACCGCGTCGCCCACTGACGCCGCCAGCGCCAGCGATCCGCCGTCCGGCGTCCGCCAGGTCCAGGCCTCGGCGTCGGCGGCCCCGCACGCGTCGGCCGTGCACCGGCGCGCCGCCTGTCGCTGCAGGCCGCGGCCGCTGCGCTTGGCCCAGGCTTCCTTCAGGGTCCAGGTGGCCAGGAAGTGGGCTTCCCGTCCGGATTCCCCGGCTCCGGCCAGCGCCTGTGTTTCTCCAGGCGAAAACATCGTGCGCGCCAGCGCCAGCCAGTCGCGCGCTTGCCCGGCGGCCTCCAGGTCCACGCCCACGGGCGCAGGTCCCACGGCCACGGCCAGGTGCGTGCGCGTGTGGCTGATGGACGTGTACAGCGTGGCCTGCTGCGGATGCTCCAGCCGGCGGCGGCCGTCCCCGCCCACCGTGAGCCGCCATTGTGCAGCGCCGCCGCCGCACAGGTCGGAGGCCAGCTGGCGCGCCAGGCAGTGGCCGGCGACGTACTGCGCCGCGCGTGCCCGGTCGGTGATCTGCGCCAGCCGCGCGCGCTCGTCCTCGTCCAGCCACGAAACGTGCGCAGGGGCGTCCGCAAGTGGCAGCAGCTGCAGCAGGCTCATTGGAGGAATGGTCGCGGGCGCGTGGGCGCGGGTCGTTTCATCTTGCCACCCCGCGACGGACAAAGAAAAAGCCCGGCATGGCCGGGCTTTCGGGTCTTGCTTGAAGCTGGCGTCCCCACGGGGATTCGAACCCCGGTCGCTACCGTGAAAGGGTAATGTCCTAGGCCTCTAGACGATGGGGACTTGAACCGTGTTGCAAATAAGTGGTGGAGCTAATCGGGATCGAACCGATGACCTCTACAATGCCATTGTAGCGCTCTCCCAGCTGAGCTATAGCCCCACCGAAGGAAGAAGCGGAAGTTTAGACAGGCGTTGGCGACTCGTCAAGCGCATGCGGCATTTTTTTCTCCGGCGGGCTCCGGCTCGATGCTCGAGAGGGTGTGCGGGCCGTGCCCCTGCCCGTCCAGGTAGTCGAGCCATTTGTTGAGGAAACCGTTCATCCGCAGGCGGTGGTTCACCATGGCCTGCACGCTGGGACGCAGCCCCAGCACGTCCTGCCAGTGCCGGCCGACGTAGCAGTGCGTGACCTCGGCCTGGCGCGCGTCGCGGTAAAGCCGCACGAAGGCGGACGGGTCGGGCTGGCCGGTCTGGGCGTCGCACATGCGGTAGCTCAGGCGCAGCTCGACGGTGTAGGCGTGCTGCTCGATCACTTCCACCAGCAGGTCCAGGCCGCCCGGGACGCGGGAAACATAGGTGCCGGCGGCCAGCGACTGCGGCTGGAACAGGCGCGTGAGGCGCTGGAAATTTTCGCCGTAAAGCCCCATCAGCCAGGCGAACCGGGTCATGCGGGGAAGGGCCTGGCGCTGGACCGGAGTGAGCGGCATGTTTTGATGCTAGCACGGGGTTTTCCGCCCCCGCGTGACTAGAACATGTGGCGGTGGATGCCCTTGTGCGCCAGCACTTTGCCGGCGATTTCCTCGATCGAGGTGTGGGTGGTGCTCAGCGCCGGGATCGATTCCTGGCGGAACAGCGCCTCGGCCGCGGCCACTTCCTTCAGGCAGGTCTCGAGCTTGGCGTAGCGCGAGTTGGGCTTGCGCTCCTCGCGGATCTTCTGCAGCCGCACGGGGTCGATGGTGAGCCCGAACAGCTTGCGCCGGTGCGGCCGCAGGCGCTTGGGCAGTTCGGCCGCCTCCAGGTCGTCGTCGGTCAGCGGGTAGTTGGCCGCCTTCACGCCGTAGTGAAGCGCCATGTAGAGGCAGGTGGGCGTCTTGCCCGACCGCGACACGCCCACCAGGATGACGTCGGCATCGTCGTAGTGGATGTCCATGCCGTCGTCGTGGGTGAGGGCGTAGTTGGTGGCGTTGATGCGCTGTTCGTAGGCGGCGAAGTCGACCATGCCGTGGGCGTGGCCGACCCGGGACTCGCGGCGGATGCCCAGCTCGGTCTCCAGCGGGCTGATGAACGGGGCGAACACGTCCAGCATCAGGGCGCCGCTTTCGGCCAGCAGCAGGTTGATGTCGGGGTTCACCACCGTATTCACCACCACGGGCCGGCAGCCCGTGGCCTCGCCGGCGCGGCGGATCTCGGCCACGGCGGTGTTGGCCTTCTCGATGCTGTCCACGAAGGCGATGCGGCGGGTGTCGAAATCCACGCCGATGAACTGGGTCAGCAGGCTGTGGCCGATGGTTTCGGCGGTGATGCCGGTGCCGTCGGAAACGTAGAAAACCGGTCGCGTGCCCGCCATGCCCTGCCCTCGTGCCGCGCGGGCGCCGCCCGCGCATGAAATCCCAGATGATTCAAGCTTGTATGGGGTAGCCCCGGGGTCGCATCATACGCAGCTTGAAACCCATCGTATGCGGGCCCGCGCCACCCGGCCACCGCCCCGCCCCGAGCGCACGGAGACCCCCTTGAACGCCGACGTCCTCTGGCTGCATGAACTGCGACTTTCCGACCTGGCCCAGGTCGGCGGAAAGAACTCCTCCCTCGGCGAAATGATCGGCCAGCTGGCCCACCTGGGCGTTTCGGTGCCCGGCGGCTTCGCCACCACGGCCGATGCCTTCCGGCGCTTCATCGCCCACAACAACCTCAGCCAGCGCATCTTCGACCGCCTGGCCGACCTGGACGTGGAAGACGTGGATGCCCTGGTCAAGGCCGGCGGCGAAATCCGCGGCTGGGTGATCGACGCGCCGCTGCAGCCTGCGCTCGACCAGGCCATCCGCGACGGCTACCGCCGCATGCGCGACGAAGCGGGCGATCAGTCCCTCGCCGTGGCCGTGCGCTCCTCGGCCACCGCCGAGGACCTGCCCGACGCCAGCTTCGCCGGCCAGCAGGAAACCTTCCTCAACGTCACCGGCGAGGACGACGTGGTGCGCAAGGTGAAGGAAGTCTTCGCCAGCCTCTACAACGACCGCGCCATCGCCTACCGCGTGCACCACGGCTTCAAGCACGAGGACGTGTTCCTGTCGGCCGGCGTGCAGCTGATGGTGCGCTCGGACATCGGCGCCTCGGGCGTGCTGTTCACGCTGGACACCGAATCGGGCTTCCGCGACGTGGTGTTCATCACCTCGAGCTACGGCCTGGGTGAAATGGTCGTGCAGGGCGCCGTGAACCCCGACGAGTTCTACGTCTACAAGCCCACGCTGGAACAGGGCAAGCCGGCCATCCTGCGCCGCACGATCGGCTCCAAGCTGATCCGCATGGTGTATTCCGACCAGCCGGGCGAGCGCGTGCGCATCGAGGACGTGCCGGCGCCGCTGCGCCGCCAGTTCTCGATCAACGACGCCGACGTCGAAGAGCTCTCGCGCCAGGCGCTCACCATCGAAAAACACTACGGCCGCCCGATGGACATCGAGTGGGCCAAGGACGGCCACACCGGCAAGCTCTACATCGTGCAGGCGCGCCCGGAAACCGTGCGTTCGCGCGGCAAGGCCACCGAGGTCGAGCGCTACCACCTGCTGTCGCGCGGCGAAGTGCTGAGCGAAGGCCGCGCCATCGGCCACAAGATCGGCTCGGGCGTGGCGCGCGTGGTGCGCAACCTGTCCGAAATGGCGCAGTTCCAGCCCGGCGACGTGCTGGTGGCCGACATGACCGACCCCGACTGGGAGCCGATCATGAAGCGCGCCGCCGCCATCGTCACCAACCGCGGCGGCCGCACCTGCCACGCGGCCATCATCGCCCGCGAGCTGGGCGTGCCGGCCGTGGTGGGCACCGGCAACGCGATGCAGCTGATCCAGGACGGCAGCGACGTCACCGTCTCGTGCGCCGAGGGCGACACCGGTTTCATCTATGCCGGCAAGCAGGGCTTCGAAGTCATCACCACCGACCTGGGCAACATGCCCCCTGCCCCGCTCAAGATCATGATGAACGTGGGCAACCCCGAGCGCGCGTTCGACTTCGCGCAGCTGCCCAACCAGGGCATCGGCCTGGCGCGCCTGGAGTTCATCATCGCCCGCCAGATCGGCGTGCATCCGCGCGCGCTGCTCGAGTACGACAAGCAGCCGGCCGACCTGAAGGCGAAGATCGACGAGATCATCGCCGGCTACGCCGACCCGGTCAGCTTCTACGTCGACCGCCTGGCCGAGGGTATTTCCACCCTCACCGCCGCGTTCGCGCCCAACCCGGTGATCGTGCGCCTGTCGGACTTCAAGTCCAATGAGTACGCCGGCCTGGTCGCCGGCAGCCAGTACGAGCCGCACGAGGAAAACCCGATGATCGGTTTCCGCGGCGCCTCGCGCTACGTCCACCCGGACTTCCGCGAGTGCTTCGCGCTCGAGTGCCGCGCCGTGCGCAAGGTGCGCGACGAGATGGGCCTCACCAACTGCTGGATCATGATTCCGTTCGTGCGCACGCTGGGCGAAGGCCGCGCGGTCATCGAGACGCTGGCCGCCAATGGCCTGGTGCGCGGCGAGAACGGCCTGAAGGTCATCATGATGTGCGAAGTGCCCTCGAACGCCCTGCTGGCCGACGAGTTCCTCGAGATCTTCGACGGCTTCTCGATCGGCTCCAACGACCTCACCCAGCTCACGCTGGGCCTGGACCGCGACTCGGCCATCGTCGCCGACCTGTTCGACGAGCGCGACCCGGCGGTGAAGAAGCTGCTGTCCATGGCCATCAGCGCCGCGCGCGCCAAGGGCAAGTACATCGGCATCTGCGGCCAGGGCCCGTCCGACCATCCCGACCTGGCCGACTGGCTGATGCAGCAGGGCATCGAATCGGTGTCGCTCAACCCCGACACGGTCGTGGACACCTGGCTCCGCCTGGCCAAGCTCAAGGCGGGCTGATGGCCGTGGCCGCGCCCGAGCCTGGCGCCGCGGGCCTGCTGGGCGACCTGGCCGCACGCGCGGCGGGGTCGGAGTGGGTCTGGCGCATCGCGGTCGCCCTGGCGATCGCGCTGGTCGGCCTGTGGCTGGCGCGCGTGCTCAGCAAGGCGCTCGACCGGGTGCTGGCGCGCTTTGCCGTCGAGGCCATCCTGCGCGACTTCCTGCGCAACCTCACCTACGCCATCGCGCTGGTGGTGGTGCTGGTGGCGGCGCTGGACTCGCTGGGCGTGCCCACCACGTCGCTGCTGGCGGTGCTGGGTGCCGCAGGCCTGGCCATCGGCCTCGCACTGAAGGACTCGCTCTCAAACATCGCCTCGGGCGTGATGCTGATCGTGCTGCGGCCGTTCCGCGCCGGTGACGCGGTGCAGATCGCCGGCCAGGAAGGCATCGTCGAGAGCGTGCGCATCTTCCAGACCGTGCTGCGCGCCCACCAGAACCACGACATCTACCTGCCCAACAGCCAGATCACCACCGCGCCGATCGTCAACTTCACCTCGCGCGGCGAGAGGCGCATCGACCTGGCGCTGGTGGTCGGCCACGGCAAGGACCTGGGCCAGGCCCGCGCCGTGCTGCTCGGCATCGCCACGTCCCATCCCCGGGTGCTGGCCGAACCCGCCAGCGACGTGCTGGTGGCCAGCCTGGGCGAGACCAACGTCAACCTGGTGCTGCATGCCTGGGTGAAAACGCCGGACTTCGCGGCGGTGCGCAGCGAACTCAACGAAGCCATCCACCGTGAGTTCGCCCAGGCGGGCGTCACCCCGCCCTACCCCCGGCGCGACCTGCACGTGTACCACCACGATGCCGAAGGCCGCCCGCTGGACCAGGTCACCCGCGCGGTGGAAGACCCCGGGCGCGGCTGATCAGGCCACCACCCGGTTACGGCCGGCGTGCTTGGCCTGGTAAAGGCGTTCGTCGGCGCGCGACACCAGCCGCTCGTGGTGCGACAGCCCGGTGCGCTCGGCGATGCCGATGCTGGCGGTGATGCGCAGCCCCGGCGCGAAGTCGCTGCAGTCGATTTCCTCGATGGCCGCGCGCAGCTGCTCGGCCTGGCGCGTGGCCTCGGCCACCCCCGCGTGCGGGAACAGGATGGCGAATTCCTCGCCGCCCCAGCGCGCCACGCGCTCGTCGCCGCGCCAGCGGCCGATCTGCTCGCGGCCCATGACCTTCTGCATCACCGCGGCCACGCGGCGCAGGGCCTCGTCGCCGACATCATGCGAGAAGCCGTCGTTGATGCGCTTGAAGTGGTCGATGTCCAGCAGGCCGAAGCACAGCGGATGGTCGCCCAGCACCGCATCCTGGTAGGCCTGGGCCAGGCTCTCGTCCATGCTTCGGCGGTTGGCCAGGCCGGTGAGCGCGTCGGTGCGCGAGAGCTGTTCGAAGATCTCGGACTGCTTGCGGATGGTTTCGTTCTTGGCCTCCAGCTCGCCGTTCTTCTCGCTCAGCGCCTTGGTGCGGTCCTCTACGATGCGGCTCAGCTGCGCCTCGCGCGCCTTGAGCTGGCTGACGCGGGCACGGTAGAGGCCGTACAGGAACATCGCCAGCAGCGAGCCGGCCGCGGGCAGGAACCACGCCCGCTGGTACAGCCGCGGCTGGATCTCGAAGTTCACCGAGGCCGTTTCCGGGCTCCAGCCGCTGCCGCGCTGCGCGGCGCTGACCTGGAACCGGTACTGGCCGGGCGGCAGGTTGGTGTACTGGGCGTTGCGGCGCGTGCTGCGCTCGACCCAGCCGTTGTCGAAGCCTTCGAGCCGGTAGCGGTAGCGGATCTGTTCGGGCGTGCGGTAGCTCAGGCTCACGTAGTCGAGCTCGAGCTTGCGCGTGCCCGGCGGCAGCACCAGGTTGCCGTTGGCGCTGGCATTGGCGTCGTCCACGCGCAGTCCTTCGATCACCACCGGCGGCGGCGCCAGCTGGTAGCGCGGCAGCTGGTCGGGCTGCACCACCGAAACGCCCTTGGCCGTGGCCACCCAGATGCTGCCGTCGCCGGCGCGCAGCGCGGCCGGCCCGGCGCCGCCGTTGCACTGGGCGCTGCCCATGCCGTCGGCCTCGGCGAACTGCTGGTAGTCCAGGCGCACGCCGCCACCGTTGGCCACGGCCTCCATGTCGTCGCGGCGCACGTACACCACGCCGGCGTTGGAGGTGAGCCAGAAGTTGCCGTAGGTGTCCACGATCACCTGGAACACCGCGTCCACCGGCAGGCCCTGGCGGCCGCCGACGATGCTCAGCGCGCCGTCACGCAGGCGCACCAGGCCGCGGTCGGTGGCGAACCACATCGTGCCGTCGTCGTCCTCGTGCATGCCGAACACGTCCTGCGCGCCGTCCATCGACGACAGGTCGAGCGCCGTGATCTTGTCGCCCTGCACGTGGCCGGCGCCGTTGGAGGTGCCCACCCAGATGCTGCCGTCGGCGGCCTCGCGCAGGCTCAGCACGAAATCGCGCGGCAGGCCGTCCTTTTCGCCCAGGCTGGTGGACACGCCGCCCTTGCGGCGCAACAGCCCGCGGGCCGTACCGACCCACAGCGTGCCGTCGCCGCTTTCCATCACGGCGCGCACCTGGTTGGACGGCAGCACGTCGCTGCTGGTCAGACGTTCCTGGATGGCGCCGTCGGCCCAGCGCACCAGGCCGGTGGAGTAAGTGCCGATCCAGATGTTGCCGGCCTTGTCCTCGGCCAGGCTGAGCACCGATTCGCCCTCCAGGCCGACGGTGTTGGTGATCTTCTCGTCGCGCCAGGAGTCCATGCCGCGGCTGCTGCCGATCAGCAGGTCGCCGCTGCGGGTCTGCAGCAGCGCGCGCACGTAGTCGTCGGCCAGGCCCTGGTGGCTGTCGATGGTGACGAAGGGCGTGTCGGCGAAACGCATCAGGCCGGCGTTGGTGCCCACCCACAGGCTGCCCTCGCGGTCGGCGAACAGGGAGGCCACGCGGTTGTTGGGCAGGCCGTCGGTGGTGTCGAAGCGCTCCAGGCCACGATCGCCCAGGCGCATCAGGCCGCGGTTGACGGTGCCGATCCAAAGGCTACCCAGCTCGTCGAACTGCAGGCTGGCCACGGCCACCTTGGGCACCTCGGGCACCTGCTCGAAGCGGCCGCCGCGGCCGACGTACAGGCCCAGTTCGGTGCCGACGAACAGCCGGCCATCGGGGGCGACCGCGAGGCTGAAGGCGGCGCCGATGGCCAGGCCGGCGTCGGCGGAAAAGGCCTGGATGCGCTCGCCCTCGATGCGGGCGACGCCCTCGCCGGTGGCGACCCAGATGGCGCCGGTGCCGTCTTCGGCCAGCGCGTAGCCGACGTCCGAGGGCAGGCCGTTGCTGGCGTTGAACACCGTGGCCTGCGAGCCGTCCAGGCGGGTGATGCCGCGGTTCTCGCTGGCGACCCAGATGCGGCCGCTGCGGTCTTCCAGTGCGGCGAAGGTCTCGTTCTGCGTCAGGCCGTTGTCGATGGTGTAAGTGGTCCAGGTCTCGCCGCGCAGCACGCTGATGCCGCCGCGCGAGGTGGCCACCACCAGGGCGCCGCTGGGGCCCACGGAGACCGAGCGGATGCCGCTGTCCAGCATCGCCGGCACGTTGTTGCGGCCGAAGGCGCGGAACTCCTGGCCGTTGTAGCGCACCACGCCTTCCCAGGTGGCGAACCACAGGTAGCCCTCGGGCGTCTGGGCGATGGAGTTCACCTGGTTGTGCGGCAGGCCGTCGCGGGTGGTCCAGACTTCGCGGGCGTAGGCGTCGAGCGCCTTCTGCTCGAGCGCCGTGGCCGGCGCGGCAAGCACGGAGGAAATCAGCAGCGCCGTGGCGCAGATCAGTCGAAGTGACATGTTGGCCTCAGTGTCCGCCCAGCTTGCCCATGTGCTGGCGATAGTGCGCCAGCTCCTTCACCGACTCCCGGATGTCCGACAGCGCGGTGTGCGCCCCGACCTTGGAGAACCCGTCCAGCAGCGCCGGCGACCAGCGCCGGGCGAGTTCCTTGACGGTGGAAACGTCGAGGTTGCGGTAGTGGAAGTAGCGCTCGAGCCGCGGCATGTGCCGCACCAGGAAACGGCGGTCCTGGCAGATGGAGTTGCCGCAGATCGGCGACTTGCCGGCCGGCACCCACTGGCTGAGGAACGCCACCGTGTGCGCCTCGGCCTGGGCCATGTCCACCTGGCTGTCGAGCACGCGCTGCCACAGGCCGGAGCGGGAATGGGTGCCGCGGTTCCATTCGTCCATCGCCTCGAGCCGCGCCAGCGGATGGCGGATGGCGAGTTCGGGACCCTCGGCCAGGATGTTGAGCTGGCTGTCGGTGACCAGGGTGGCGATCTCGAGCACCGAGTCGGAGTCCGGGTCCAGGCCCGTCATTTCCAGGTCGATCCAGATCAGGTTCTGCTCGTGGCTGGGCATGCGCGGCTGGCGGTGGTGGCGATGGCCGCATCATACTTCAGCCCTGCCCCGCCCGAGGTCAACGCGTGCTCCCCAGCGATCCCCTGGACCACTACCGCATCCTCACTTCGATGCTGGCGCCGGCCCTGCTGATGGCCGCCACCGGGTCGCTGCTGGTGTCGGCCAATGCCCGGCTGGCCCGCGTGGTAGACCGGCTGCGGGCCATCATCGGCCAGCTGGAGAGCGGCGACGCCGGGGCCCGCGAGGAAATCGAGGCGCAGATCGTCACCCATCGCCGCCGCGCCCACCTCGTGCTGCGCGCCTGCCTGATGCTCTACCTGGGCCTGGCCGCATTCGTGGGCACCAGCCTGGCGCTGGCCGTGGACGCGGTGATGGGCTTCCGCGTTCCCTACCTGCCGACCAGCCTGGCGGTGGTCGGCGTGCTGGGGCTGCTGGGCGCCAGCCTGTACCTGGGCCGCGAAGTCAGCCTGTCGGTGCGCAGCTTCGATCGCGAGCTGGACCAGGAGCTGGCGCGCCGCCGCCGCTAGCGGGCGGCGTCGGGCTCAGTCGGGCTTGCCGCGCTTCCTGCGGAAATAGGCGGTCAGGAGCGCGCCGGCCTCGCTGCCGAGCACCCCGCCCTGGACCTGCACGCGGTGGTTGTGCCGCGGGTCGGCCAGCAGGTCGAACACGCTGCCGGCGGCGCCGGTCTTGGGATCGCTGGCGGCGAACACCACCCGCGCGATGCGGGCATGCACCATCGCCATGGCGCACATCGCGCAGGGTTCGAGCGTGATGTAGAGCGTGCAGCCCAGCAGCCGGTGGTTGCCCAGGCGGCGGCCGGCCTCGCGCATGGCCACGATTTCGGCGTGCGCGGTCGGGTCGTGGTCGCTGATGTTGCGGTTGAAGCCTTCGGCCAGCAGCGCGCCGTCCGGCCCCACCAGCACCGCACCCACCGGCACCTCGTCGAGCTCGCGCTCGGCGCGGTCGGCCAGGGCCAGCGCCTGCTGCATCCAGTCGGCGTCGGTGCGTTCGCTGTTCATCGCCGCGCCGGGATCACTCCCACTCGATGGTGGCGGGAGGCTTGCCGCTGATGTCATAAACTACGCGAGAAACGCCGCGCAACTCATTGATTATACGGCGAGAACAATCGTCAAGAAGCGTGTACGGCAGGTGCGCCCAATGGGCGGTCATGAAGTCCACGGTCTCGACGGCACGCAGTGCGATCACCCACTCGTAGGCACGGGCGTCGCCCACCACGCCCACCGATTTCACCGGCAGGAACACCGCGAAGGCCTGGCTGGTCTTGTCGTACCAGCCCGACTTGCGCAGCTCGTCCATGAAGATGGCGTCGGCCTGGGCCAGCAGCTCGGCGTATTCGCGCTTCACCTCGCCCAGGATGCGCACGCCCAGGCCAGGGCCCGGGAACGGATGGCGATAGACCATGGCGCGCGGCAGGCCCAGCTCGACGCCGATGCGCCGCACCTCGTCCTTGAACAGCTCGCGCAGCGGTTCCACCAGCCCGAGCTTCATGTGCTCGGGCAGGCCGCCGACGTTGTGGTGGCTCTTGATGACGTGGGCCTTGCCGGTCTTGCTGCCGGCCGACTCGATCACGTCGGGGTAGATGGTGCCCTGCGCCAGCCACTTCACGTTGCTGAGCTTGGCGGCCTCTTCGTCGAAGATCTCGACGAACAGGCGGCCGATGATCTTGCGCTTGGCCTCCGGGTCGGTGACGCCGGCGAGCGCGTTGACATAGCGGTCGGCCGCGTTCACCCGGATGACCTTCACGCCCATGCCGCCCTGGGCGGCCTCGGCGGCGAACATGGCCATCACCTGGTCGCCTTCCTGCCAGCGCAGCAGGCCGGTGTCCACGAACACGCAGGTCAGGCGCTCGCCGATGGCCCGGTGCAGCAGCGCCGCCACCACGGACGAATCCACGCCGCCCGACAGGCCCAGCAGCACGTCGTCGCTGCCCACCTGGGCACGGACGCGGGCGATCTGGTCGTCGATGATGTTGGCCGCGGTCCACAGCGTGGCGCAGCCGCAGATGTCCACGGCGAAGCGGCGCAGCATCTGCTCGCCCGACTTGGTGTGGGTGACCTCGGGGTGGAACTGCACGCCGTACCAGCGGCGCGCGTCGTCGCCCATGGCGATGATCGGCACCGATTCGGTGCGGCCGGTGACCCGGAAGCCTTCGGGGATCGCGGTGACGCGGTCGCCGTGGCTCATCCACACGTCCAGGCGCGGCGGGCTGCCGGCGTGGTCCTTGAGGTCGTCGAGCAGCGCGCACTCGGCGATCACTTCCACCTGGGCGTGGCCGAACTCGCGGTGGTGGCCCGACTCGACCCGGCCACCGAGCTGCATGGCCAGGGTCTGCATGCCGTAGCAGATGCCCAGGATCGGCACGCCGGCGTCGAACACTTCCTGCGGCGCGCGCGGCGACCCGGCCTCGACAGTGGACTCCGGCCCGCCGGACAGGATGATGCCCTTGGGCGCGAACCGGGCGATTTCCGCCGGGTCGTGGTCCCAGGCCCAGATCTCGCAGTAGACGCCGAATTCGCGGACCCGGCGGGCGATGAGTTGCGTGTATTGCGCGCCGAAGTCCAGGATGAGGATCTTGTCGCTGTGGATGTCGGTCATGGTGGCGTCCTGGCCTCAGCCCATACGGTAGTTGGGCGGTTCCTTGGTGATCTGCACGTCGTGCACGTGCGCCTCGCGCGTGCCGGCGTTGGTGACCCGCACGAACTTGGGACGCGTGCGCATCTCCTCGATGCTGGCGCAGCCCACGTAGCCCATCGAGGCGCGGATGCCGCCCGAGAGCTGGTGCACGATGTTGCGCAGCAGGCCGCGGTAAGGCACGCGGCCCTCGATGCCCTCGGGCACGAGCTTGTCGGCGTCCGAGGCGTCCTGGAAGTAGCGGTCCTTGCTGCCCAGCTCCATCGCGCCCAGCGACCCCATGCCGCGGTAGCTCTTGTAGCTGCGGCCCTGGAACAGCTCCACTTCGCCCGGCGCCTCTTCGGTGCCGGCGAACAGGCCGCCGATCATGATGGTGCTGGCGCCGGCCACCAGGGCCTTGGCGATGTCGCCCGAGTAGCGGATGCCGCCGTCGGCGATCAGCGGGATGCGGCCCTTGAGCGCCTCGGCCACCATGCCCACGGCGGTGATCTGCGGTACGCCGACGCCGGCCACGATCCGCGTGGTGCAGATCGAGCCCGGGCCCACGCCCACCTTCACCGCGTCGGCGCCGGCGTCGAACAGCGCCAGTGCCGCATCGCCGGTGACGATGTTGCCGCCGATCACCTGCAGGTTCGGGAAGTTCTTCTTCACCCAGGCCACGCGGTCGATCACGCCCTGCGAATGGCCGTGGGCGGTGTCCACCACCACCACGTCCACGCCGGCCGCGACCAGGGCCGCGATGCGCGCCTCGGTGTCGCCGCCCACGCCGACCGCGGCGCCCACCAGCAGCTGTTCGTCGGCGTCCTTGGCGGCGAACGGGTTGTCGCGCGCCTTTTGGATGTCCTTCACGGTGATCAGGCCGCGCAGCGCGAAGCTGTCGTCCACCACCAGCACTTTCTCGATGCGGTACTTGTGCATCAGCTGCAGGACTTCGTCGTCGGTGGCGCCTTCGCGCACCGTCACGAGCTTGTCCTTCTTGGTCATGATGTGGCGGACCGGATCGTCGAGCTTCTTCTCGAAGCGCATGTCGCGGCTGGTCACCAGGCCCACCAGCTGGCCGCCGTCCACCACCGGCACGCCGGAGATGTTGCGGGCGCGGGTGAGCTTGATCACCTCGCCGATGGTGGTGTCCGGGCCCACGGTGAAGGGCTCGCGGATGACGCCGGCTTCGAAGTTCTTCACCTGCGCCACGTGCGCCGCCTGCTGCTGCAGGCTCATGTTCTTGTGGATGATGCCGATGCCGCCGAGCTGGGCCATGGCGATGGCCAGGCGGGCTTCGGTGACCGTGTCCATGGCCGCCGAAACGATGGGCATGTTCAGCGTGATGCCGCGCGTGAGCTGGGTGCTCAGGCTGACGTCCTTGGGCAGGATCGTGGAGTGGGCGGGAACGAGGGAGACGTCGTCGAACGTCAGCGCTTCGGCCTGGATGCGCAGCATGGAGCGGCTCCGGGAGTCTGGGAAGCCGCCAATTATAGCCCTCCGGCCACACCCCTGTGGGAGGGACTTCAGTCCCGATGCCTTTCGCCGAAGTGCATCGGGACTGGAGTCCCTCCCACGAAGGGCGTCAGAGCAGGCCCAGGGACAGCGCCGGCCACCACGTGATCAGGGCCACGGCCGCGGCCAGCACCAGGAAGAACGGCACGCAGGCCCGCACCAGCGTGGTCAGCGGCTGGCCGAAGCGGTACGAGGCGATGAACAGGTTCATGCCCACCGGCGGCGTGAAGTAGCCCAGCTGCAGGTTGGCCAGCATCACCACGCCCAGGTGCACCGGGTGGATGCCGAAGCCCGCGGCCACCGGCAGCAGCAGCGGCGTGAGGATGACGATGGCCGAGAAGATGTCCAGCAGCATGCCCACCACCAGCAGGAACAGGTTGAGCAGCAGCAGGAACACCCACGGGCTGTCCACGTGTTCGCGCAGGGATTCGAACAGCTTGGCCGGCACTTCCTGGTCCACCAGCCAGTTCGACAGGGCCAGTGCCGCGCCCAGGATCAGCAGGATCGCGCCGACCAGGCGCATCGAATCGGCCATCACGCCGGGCAGTTTTGAGAGGGAAATTTCCCTTTTGATAAAGACAGTTACGACGAGAACATAAAGTGCCGTCACAGCTGCCGCCTCGCTCGCCGCCAGCTCGCCGGAGTAAATGCCGCCCAGCACGATGAAGGGCAGCGGCAGTTCCCAGGCGGTTTCCTTCAGCGCCAGCCAAAGCTCGCGGCCTTCGAAGCGGTGGCGCGACTGGGTGACGCGGCGGCCCACCCACATCGCGTAGGCCGACAGCATCGCCACCATCAGCAGGCCGGGCAACACGCCGGCCAGGAACAGGTCGGGGATGGTCACCGCCGGGTCGGTGCCCATCTGCCCCGCCACGAAGCCGTACAGGATCAGCGGCAGCGACGGTGCGAACAGCAGGCCCAGCGAACCACCGGCCGTCACCAGGCCCAGGCTGAAGCGCTCGTCGTAGCCGGCCTGGCGCAGCGCCGGATACAGCAGCGCGCCCAGCGCCACGATGGTGACGCCCGAGGCGCCGGTGAACGCGGTGAAAAACGCGCAGGCGACGATGGCGACGATGGCCAGCCCGCCCGGCAGCCAGCCCAGCAGCGCGTTCGAAAGCCGCACGAGGCGCTTGGGCGCGCGGCTTTCGCCCAGCAGGTAGCCGGCCAGGGTGAACAGCGGGATCGCGATCAGGCCGGGCATGTCGCCCAGCCGGTAGATTTCCACGGTCACCACGATCAGGTCGTAGTCGGCCAGGTGGAACCCCAGCAGCGCGATCGCCGCGATCACCGCGAACAGCGGCGCACCCAGCGCCGCGAACAGCGCGATGACCAGCAGGCCCAGGGCGAGGCTCACGGCTCGACGCCCATAAGGGTGGCCACCGGTGGCTCCACCCACGCGGCCACCAGGAAGCGCAGGCCCATCAGGCCAAAGCCCAGCGGTATCACCAGCATCGGCACCCAGCTGGGAATGCCCGCCACGAACGGCACCGGCGCCTCGCGCTCCATGCCGACCATGCCCCAGCCCAGCCACGCCAGCGCCAGGCAGACCACGGCGGCCGCGACCTGCGAGATGGCCCACACCACCCGGCGCGGACGCGGCGGCAGGAAGCGCGGCAAGGCGTCGATGGCGATGTGCTTGCCCGAGCGCGTCGCGCCCAGCGCGCCCAGCAGCGCCAGGAACAGCACCCCGGCCCGGCTCACCGGCTCAGCCCACGGCAGGCCGGCGTCGAACGCCACGCGCAGCACGATCTGCGCGACCGACAGCAGCAGCAGCGAGCCCAGCAGCGCCGCCAGCAGGCCGTCTTCGAACCGGTGCAGGCGGCTGAGCCAGCGCGCGGGCATCAGGGCGCCTTGGGCTGCGCCATCGCGCGGCGGATGGCCGCCAGGATCTCGGGCGAAATGGCCTTCTCGGCCTCCATTTGCGCCGTGACGCGGGCGCCGAAGGCGCGCCAGCGCTGGGCTTCGGCCGGGTCCATGGGCGCCACCACGGTGCCCTGCTTCTTCATCGCGGCGAGCGCGGCGGCATCGTCGCGGCGGATGTTGGCGTCCATGCGCTTGCCGGCGGCGGCGAAGGCGGCGGCCAGCACGGCCTGGTCGGCGGGCGCGATCTTCTTCCACGCTTTCTCGTCCAGCACCAGGTAGCCGACCACGAAGGTGAGCGGCAGGTCCACCATGTGCTTCACCTTGCCGTGCCACTGCAGCACGATGGCGCCGCTGGGGGTGTTCACCACGGTGTTCACCAGGCCCGTCTGCAGGCTGGTGAAGACGTCGCCCAGCGGCAGCGGGATGGTGCTGATGCCGCCCATCTTGAACGTGCGGGCGGCGATCTCGTCGTTGGACGGGACCCACAGCTTGATGCCTTCCATGTCGGCGCGGGTGCGCAGCGGGCGGTCGCTCATCAGGTACGCGAAGCCCAGGCCCGACACGCCCAGCATGCGGATGCCGCGCTGTTCGAAGCCCTTGGCCAGCAGCGGGTCGACGCTGGCGCGCACGCGCGCCACTTCTTCCCAGCTGCCCAGCAGGAACGGCAGGCTGTAGGCGGTGGCGTCGGGGTAGACCAGCGACAGCTCGCTGGACGTCAGCACGCCGCCCTGCAGCTGGCCCAGGCGCATCTTGCGCAGCACCACGGCGTCGTTGCCCATCACGCCGCCGGGATAGAACTTCACGTCCACGCGGCCGCCCGTGCCCTGCTTCACCTCGGCCGACGCGGCGCGCAGTTCGCGCATCCAGGCCGAGCCGTCCGGTGCCAGCGTGGCGATCTTGATCACCTGCGCCGTTGCCGGCGAGGCCAGCAGCAGCGACAGCGCGAGGGAGAACAACAGCCTTGTCATGCGGGGTTCCTTGGCGGGGTGACGCTCAGAAATAGTCCTTGCCGGATGCCACGAGCACCTTCGCGCGCTCCTGGGCCAGCACGTTGGTCAACGTGAAGCCGGGCTCGGACGGGTCGGCGGCCAGCACTTCGGACAGCAGGCGGTCGTGCAGCTCCTGGTCGAACAGCAGGCGCGCGTAGTACTCGGCCATCAGCGTCTTGGCGTAGAGGTTGCGCCCCTGGCTCATGGCGATGGCCGCTTCGAAATGACCGCGGCCCACCTCCGGCTTGCCGCCGAGGGCCTCGGGACGCAGCGAGTTCAGCACGCCCAGGTAGACGCGCGGCATGCCGCGGGCGTGGCCCGGGTCCGTGGCCACGACCTGGCCCAGCAGCGCTTCGACCTTGGGCAGGTCGGCGATGGCGCCCCAGTCTTCGCTGTTGGCCTGCAGGAAACCGACCCAGGCGGCGGCCAGCGCGTAGTGGCCATTGATGTTGGCCTTCGGGGCGGCCGCGACGGCGGCGGTGAAGGTGTCCACGTCCTTGTCGATCGCCGCGCACAGCGCCTTGTCCTGGGCGCAGGTGCCGCGGCGCGCGTAGTCGAGCGCCTTTGCGGCGAGGCGCTTGGCGCGTTCGCGGTCGTCGCCGGTGAAGTTGCCGGCGTAGGCGCCGTTGAGTTCGGCGGCGGCGAACAGCAGCGAGGCGTTGCGCTTGTCGCCGGGCACCTGGCCTTCCACCAGGCCGTCGATCAGCAGCAGGTAGGCCGGCAGGCCGTCGCGCACGGTGGCGGGGTCGTTGCTGTTGGTGACGGCGCTGCCCAACTGGGCCGCAAGCCGGTCGCTGGCCTTGCCGACGATCGAGGCGCAGCCGCCGGCGACGAGTACGGCGATCAGCGCGGCCGCGAAGGCCAGGCGGCGGGAAGGCGAAGGGGTCATGGTCATGAGTCTCGATGCTGCCGCGTCATTGTTTCGCGACGGCGACGGTGTCGAAGGCTTCGGCCGCCTCCAGCGTGTTCTGCATCAGCGTGGCCACCGTCATCGGGCCGACGCCCCCGGGCACCGGCGTGATCCACGAGGCGCGTTCGGCGGCGGCGTCGAAGCCCACGTCGCCGACCAGGCGGCCGTCGTCGAGGCGGTTGATGCCGACGTCGATCACCACGGCGCCCGGCTTCACCCACTCGCCCGGCACGAGGTCCGGACGGCCCACGGCGACCACCAGGATGTCGGCCTCGCGCACGTGCCGCTCCAGCACGTCGCGCGGCGTGAACTTGTGGCAGCTGGTGGTGGTGCAGCCGGCGATCAGCAGTTCGAGCGCCATCGGCCGGCCGACGTGGTTGCTGACGCCCACGATGGTGGCGCTCTGGCCGCGCACCGGGCGGTCGGTGTAGGCCAGCAGCGTGGTGATGCCGCGCGGCGTGCAGGGCCGCAGGCCGAACTGGCGCAGGGCCAGGTGGCCGACGTTTTCAGGATGGAAGCCGTCCACGTCCTTGCGCGGGTCGATGCGGTGGATCAGCCAGTTGGCGTCGCGGTTGCCGGGCAGCGGCAGCTGCACGAGGATGCCGTGGATGGCCGGGTCGGCGTTCAGTCGGTCGATCAGCGCGGCCAGTTCGTCGTCGCCCGTCTCGGCCGGCAGGTCGAAGTCGATGGCCCGGATGCCGACCTTCTTGGCCGCGCGGCGCTTGTTGCGCACATACACGGCCGAGGCCGGGTCCTGCCCCACCAGCACCACGGCCAGGCCGGGGGCCGGCTTGCCGGACGCCGTGCGCATGGCGACGCGGCGCGCGAGGTCGTCGAGCAGCGCTTCGGCGATGCCTTTGCCGTCGAGGATGCGGGCGGTCATGGCGCTCCGGGGCAGTGGGGGCGGATCGGGCGCAGAATGACCCGGGTCGCAAGCCGCGATTATCCCCGAAGCGTTCCCTGCCCCGCCATATGCCAAACGAAGACACCACCGCCCTCGAGGCCGCCGCCTTCCGTCGCCTGCTCGGCCACCTGAGCCAGCGCAGCGACGTCCAGAACATCGACCTGATGATCCTCGCCGGGTTCTGCCGCAACTGCCTGTCGAACTGGTACCAGGAGGCCGCCGAGGCCGCCGGCACGCCGGTGTCGAAGGATGCGGCGCGGGAAATCGTCTACGGCATGCCGTTCGCGGAATGGAAGGCGCGGCACCAGGCCGAGGCCACGCCCGAGCAACTGGCGGCGTTCGCGGCGGCCCAGCGCGAGCACCCCTGACGCAAAAAAAGCGCCCCGGACAGGCCGGGGCGATGAATTCCCACTGACGGGAGAGAGTCGGGTGCGGCTCAGGCGGCCTTGCGGGTGCGCTTGGCGGCCGGGCGTGCGGTGCGGGTGGCCTTGCGGGCGGTGCGCTTGGCCGGGGCCTTGGCGCCCAGCTTCACCAGCACGGGGGCAAAGCGGGTTTCGAACTCGGCCTGCGCCTGCTGGGCGAAGCCGGCGACCTGCTTCTTGACCGGAGCGAGCTTGGCCTTGGCCTGCTTGCGGAACTTGGCCACGCTCTTGCCGGCTTCGCGGGCGGCGTCTTCGGCGCGCAGGCGGAGCGTCTCGGGCAGTTCGGCCAGGCCGTCGATGGACTTGATGGCCTGCTTGCGGCCCAGGGAGGCTGCGCCGATGCCGGCCAGCATCACGGTGCGCGGGCTGATTTCGGTCTTGCGGGGGCTGCGGCGGCGGGTCGGGGTCGAACGAACCATGGGACACCTCTTTACTTGGGCCGGAATGGCCTTGATCGCATTCGAGTGTGGTCGCCGTCCCCTGAGCAATCACACTAGGCCCGGCGCCGCCCGCTTGCGGCCGGCGGGAGGCCGCGCGATGCTGGCCCTCTTTGCACGGAGTGCGCGTTGATGGCTGCCAAGAAGTCCAGCTGGGCCCGGTTCCCCCACGACGCCAAGGCGTTCGACTACACCGGCGACAAGCTCAAGAAAGCCTGGCCCGCGCTGCACGCCGGCGACACCGAGCCCTTCCCCGACGACAAGCGCGCCGCCGCCCTGATCAAGGCCGCCGGCAAGGCCGCGCCCAAGGGCCTGGACGCCGCGGCGCTGGCCGAAGCGCTGCAGGACGCCTGGCGCGCCTTCCACCGCGGTGATTTCCAGCAGGCGTACGAAGCCGGCGAAGCCCTGGGCCCGGTCGGCGCCTCGGTGGCCTGCAAGGCCCTCGGCATCCACGCCACCTACCTGGTGGACGACGAGGACGAACAGCTCAAGCGCTACGAACAGGTGGGCAAGCTGGCCGAGGCCGCCATCGCCGCGCTGCCCGGCGAAGCCAACAGCCACTACCGTTTCGCTTTCGGCATGGGGCGCTACAGCCAGGGCATCAGCATCGCCAAGGCGCTCAAGATGGGCCTGGCCACCAAGGTGCGCAAGGCGCTGGAAGCCACGCTGGAGCTGGCGCCCAAGCACGCCGAGGCGCACACCGCGCTGGGCCTGTACCACGCCGAGATCATCAACAAGATCGGTGCCCTGGTGGGCGGCATGACCTACGGCGCCAAGGCGTCCGAGGCCGACAAGCATCTCGCCACCGCGCTCAAGCTCACGCCCGATTCGCCCATCGCCCACCTCGAGTACGGCAACCTGCTGCTGCTCCTGCACGGCGAGAAGCGCGAGGACGACGTGGCCAGTGCCTACGAAAAGGCCGGCAAGCTCAAGCCCCGCGACGCGATGTAAAAACTCGACGCCGAACACGCGAAAGCGCAGCTCGAGTGAGCCGATCCCCGCGCGCGAAGGCTCCCCGGTGACCGACCGCGAGGAAGCGGCGCCCTTGCCCCCGGTGGAGGCGTCGCCGGGCGGGCATGTCTCGTTCGGCACGCGCCACAATCCACCGCCGCGCGGTGCGGTGGACCGCTTCATCCGACGGTTCAACCAGCTTTCGCTGCTGGTGGTGGTGCTGGCGATGTACGCGCTGGTGTCGACGGTGCTGGGCCTCGCCCTGGCGCCGGCGCTGTGGTTCGCGCAGGCCTGGACGGGCTGGACCAGCGGCGCGTCGGGGTGGCTGCACTGGCCGGTGGCGGGGCTGGGGTATGCCCTGGCCTTCTTCGTGTTCGGGTTCGCGCTGCTTTGCCTGGTGCCGGTCTACAACTGGGTGCTGCCCACGCGCGCCCAGCCGTTCAAGGGCGGCTACTTCTCGATCGCCGCGGTGCCCTGGCTGCTGCACAACGGCCTGTTCTACCTGGTGCGCTTCACCTTCCTGCCGTTCGTCACGCTCACGCCGATGGGCAGCTGGTTCCTGTCGGCCATGGGCATGACGCTGGGCCAGCGCGTGTTCATCAACACCGAATACATCTCCGACCCTCGCCTGATCACGATCGGCGACGACGCGGTGATCGGCGGCAGCGTGCACCTGTTCGCGCATTTCGGCGGCGGCGGGCACCTCACCGTGGCGCCGGTGGTCATCGGCGCGCGCGCCACCATCGGCGAAAAGGCCACGGTGATGGGCGACGTGCACGTGGGCGAAGGCGCCGTGGTGCTGCCTCACTCGGTGCTGCTGCCGGGCTCGCGCGTGGGCGCGGGCGAAACCTGGGGCGGCATCCCCGCCCGCCGCATCGCGCCGGAGGAATGGCAGCGCATGCACTACGAGATCCGCGGGCTGGCGCGCTGAGCCGCAAAAGAAAAAAGACACCGCAGGGGTGGCTTCTTCTTGTTCGCACCGGGGTGCGACCCCGAAGGGATTTGGTGGGCGGTACAGGGCTTGAACCTGTGACCCTCGCCGTGTGAAAGCGATGCTCTACCGCTGAGCTAACCGCCCGGAAGAGAGCGCAAAGTTTACGCGGACGGCCCCGAGCCGGTCAACCTCGGCCGTCACCGCAGTTTGCTGGCCTGCATCTCCCGCGCCTTGGCCGGCGCGGCGAAGCTGTCGGCCCGGGCCTGGTCCCAGAACACCTGGAACACCGGATGGTCGGGCACGGTTTCCAGCAGCTCGCCGGGGCGCACGAAGTGGTGCAGCTTGGCCAGGGACCGGACCTCGGTGGACGAGACGCGGCGGATGATGTGCTCCGGGCCCAGTTCCGCCGGGTGCTGCAGGCCCGCGGCAGCCAGCAGGTCGCGCAGGGCCAGCAGGGTGTTGCGGTGGAAACTCGCCACCCGTACGCCCTTGTCCTGCGGGTCCAGCGCGGCCTGGCGGCTCGGGTCCTGGGTGGCCACGCCGGTGGGGCAGCGGTCGGTGTGGCAGCTCTGGGACTGGATGCAGCCCAGCGAGAACATGAAGCCGCGGGCCGAATTGCACCAGTCCGCGCCCAGCGCCAGCGTGCGGGCCATGTCGAAGGCGGTGACGATCTTGCCGGCTGCGCCCACCCGCACCTGCGCCCGAAGGTCCAGGCCCACCAGGGTGTTGTGCACCAGCAGCAGCGCCTCGCGCATCGGTGCGCCCACGTGGTCGGTGAACTCCAGCGGCGCCGCGCCGGTGCCGCCTTCGCCGCCGTCCACCACGATGAAATCGGGCAGCAGCCCGGTTTCCTTCATCGCCTTGGCGATGGCGAACCACTCCCACGGATGGCCGATGGCCAGCTTGAAGCCGGTGGGCTTGCCGCCCGACAGCTCGCGCAGGCGGTCGACGAACTGCAGCAGCCCCACCGGCGTGGAAAAGGCCGAATGAGAAGCGGGCGAATGGCACTCCACGCCCTGCAGCACGCCGCGCGCCTCGGCGATTTCGGCGCTCACCTTGGCCGCCGGCAGGATGCCGCCCTGCCCCGGCTTGGCGCCCTGGGACAGTTTGAGCTCGATCATCTTCACCTGCGGGTCGCGGGCGTTGGCCGCGAACTTTTCCGCATCGAAATGGCCGTCGTCGGTGCGGCATCCGAAGTAGCCCGAACCGATTTCCCACACCAGGTCGCCGCCGTGCACGCGGTGGTGGCGCGAGATCGAGCCCTCGCCGGTGTCGTGGTAGAAACCCCCCTGCTTCGCGCCGCGGTTGAGCGCCAGGATGGCGTTGGCCGACAGCGAGCCAAAGCTCATGGCCGAGATGTTGAACACGCTGGCCGAGTACGGCTGGGCGCGGCCGGCGCCGATGATGATGCGGAAATCATGCGACTCGAGCTTCGAGGGCTGCAGCGAATGGTTCATCCACTCGTACTTGTCGCCGTACACGTCCCGCTGGGTGCCGAAC
>JAPLSJ010000124.1 GCA_026398695.1 Arenimonas sp. | reverse complement strand
CTACGACTTCGCCTACGAGCGTCCGTTCACGCCCGAGGACCTGCCGGCCATCGAGGCCGAGATGCTCAAGATCGTCAAGGAAGCGCTGCCCGTCAGCCGCAGCGTCAAGTCGCGCGACGAGGCCGTGGCCTTCTTCAAGGGCCTGGGCGAGCACTACAAGGCCGAGATCATCGAATCGATCCCGGCCACCGAAGACCTCTCGCTGTACACCCAGGGCGAGTTCACCGACCTGTGCCGCGGCCCGCACGTGCCGGGCACCGACAAGCTGCGCGCGTTCAAGCTGATGAAGGTCGCGGGCGCCTACTGGCGCGGCGACCACAACAACCAGATGCTCAGCCGCATCTACGGCACCGCGTGGCTCAACGACAAGGACCTCAAGGCCCACCTCACCCAGCTCGAGGAAGCCGAGAAGCGCGACCACCGCAAGATCGCCAAGCAGCTCGAACTCTTCCACCTGCAGGAAGAAGCGCCGGGCCTGGTGTTCTGGCATCCCAAGGGCTGGCAGCTGTGGCAGGTGGTGGAGCAGTACATGCGCCGCGTCTACCGCGGCTCGGGTTACCAGGAAGTGCGCTGCCCGCAGATCCTCGACGTTTCCCTGTGGAAGAAGTCCGGCCACTGGGACAACTACAAGGAGAACATGTTCTTCACCGAGTCCGAGAAGCGCACCTACGCCCTCAAGCCGATGAACTGCCCGGGCCACGTGCAGGTGTTCAACCAGGGCCTGCACAGCTACCGCGACCTGCCGATCCGCTACGGCGAGTTCGGCGCCTGCCACCGCAACGAGCCCTCGGGCGCGCTGCACGGCATCCTGCGCGTGCGCGGCTTCACCCAGGACGACGGCCACATCTTCTGCACCCCCGACCAGGTCGAGGCCGAGGTCACCGACTTCCACCGCCAGGCCCTGAAGGTCTACGAGGACTTCGGCTTCCAGGACGTGCAGATCAAGATCGCGCTGCGCCCGGAATCGCGCCTGGGCGACGACGCCACCTGGGACAAGGCCGAGGCCGCGCTGCGCGCCGCACTGTCGGCCTGCGGCGTGGCGTGGGAGGAGCTGCCGGGCGAGGGCGCCTTCTACGGCCCGAAGATCGAATACCACCTCAAGGACGCCATCGGCCGTACCTGGCAGCTGGGCACCATGCAGGTGGATTTCATGATGCCCGCCCGCCTGGGCGCCGAGTACGTGGACGAAAGCTCGACCAAGCGGCACCCGGTCATGCTGCATCGCGCCATCGTCGGTTCGATGGAGCGTTTCATCGGCATCCTGATCGAAAACCACGCCGGTGCCTTCCCGGCCTGGCTGTCCCCGGTGCAGGCGGTGGTGATGAACATCACCGACGCCCAGGCCGATTGGGCCGAGTCGGTCCGGAAAACCCTTGATAATCAAGGCTTCCGGGTCAAGGCCGATTTGCGGAACGAGAAGATCGGCTATAAGATCCGCGAGCACACGCTGCAAAAAGTCCCCTACCTGCTGGTCGTTGGCGACCGCGAGAAGGAAAATGGGATGATTGCGGTGCGCACGCGGTCCGGGGAGGACCTGGGTTCGATGCCCGTCGCGGACTTCCTCGCCAAGCTGCATGCGGAGAATGGCCCGGTCGCCTGATCATGGCGGCCGGATCGGTTTCAACTTAATAGGAACAAGCGAATCAATACTTCATCTACTGACAAAGGCAACCGCAAGAATCTCGAGATCCGCGTCCCGCGCGTGCGCGTGATCGGTCTCGACGGCGAGATGGTCGGCGTGCTCACGCGCGACGAAGCCATCGCGCTGGCCGAGGAATCGGGCGTCGACCTGGTTGAAATCCAGCCGACCGCGGATCCGCCGGTTTGCCGCATCATGGATTACGGCAAGTACAAGTTCGACCTCCAGAAGAAGGCGAACGCGGCCAAGAAGAAGCAGAAGATCGTCGAGATCAAGGAACTCAAGTTCCGCCCGACCACCGACGACGGCGACTACGTCATCAAGCTTCGCAACCTGCGCCGCTTCCTGGAAGAAGGCGACAAGGTCAAGGTCAACATCCGCTTCAAGGGCCGCGAAATGGCCCACCAGGAGCTGGGCATGGAAATGGCCAAGCGCATCGAGACCGACCTGGCCGACGAAGTGGTCATCGAGCAGCGCCCCCGCCTGGAAGGCCGCCAGATGATCATGATGGTCGCCCCCAAGAAGAAGTAACCCGCCGCCCGGGTTGCCCAAACCCTTGCTGCTGTTGCATAATTCGCGGCTCGCCGGCCTCCGGCGGGCACCCGGTGCGGCATCCGGGCCCAGTGCATCGGGCGAAGCCGTCATGGACCTGTCATGGTTTCCCCAAGGAAACCAGTGACTTACAAGCCGACACGGGCAGGACGGAAAGAGTGGCGCAAGCCACCGCCCAGGTCAGTAATAAACGAACCCAAGAAGGGACACCCATGGCCAAGATCAAGATCAAGACCCATCGCGCGGCCGCGAAGCGCTTCCGGAAGACCGCTTCCGGCAAGTTCAAGTGCGGCCACGCGAACCGTAGCCACATCCTCACCAAGAAGGCGACCAAGCGGAAGCGCAACCTGAGGCAGACCAACCATGTCTGCGCCTCGGATGCCGGCCGTCTGATGCGTCAATTGCCCTATCTCTGAGGAGGACTGAACCATGGCACGAGTCAAGCGTGGTGTAACGGCGCGCCGCCGGCACAAGAAAGTCATCAAGATGGCGAAGGGCTACTACAACGCCCGTCGCAAGGTCTTCCGCGTTGCCAAGCAGGCCGTCACCAAGGCCCTGCAGTACGCGTACATCGGCCGCAAGCAGAAGAAGCGCCAGTTCCGCAGCATCTGGATCGTCCGCATCAACGCGGCCGCCCGCATGCACGGCCTGAGCTACAGCCGCTTCATGAATGGCCTGCTGAAGGCGAACATCACCCTGGACCGCAAGGCCCTGGCTGACATCGCCATGCACGATCCCGCGGCTTTTGGCGCGATCGCCGAGCAGGCCAAGCGCGCTCTCGCGGCGTAAGGCCAAGCCCCGCGGCGGCATGCCGCCGGCGGGTGCGATCAAAGTGGGGAAGGGCGAGAGTCCTTCCCCATTTTTGTTTCCGGGCAATGCAATGGAAGTGGACCTGCGAATGACCGAGCTCGAGACCCTCACCCGATCGGCCCTGGCCGACATCGCCGCCGCCGCCAGCCTCGACGCGCTGGACGCCCTGCGCGTGTCGCTGCTGGGCAAGTCCGGCAGCATCACCGGCCAGCTCAAGCAGCTGGGCGCACTGGCGCCCGACCAGCGCAAGCTCGCCGGCGAGGCGGTGAACCGCGCCAAGGACGCCGTGTCCGAGGCCATCAATGCCCGCAAGTCCAGCCTGGAGGACGCCGCGCTCGCCCAGCGCCTGGCCTCCGAGCGCATCGACGTGAGCCTGCCGGGCCGCGGCGCCGACATCGGCAACCTGCACCCGGTGTCGCGCACGCTCGAGCGCATCACCGACATCTTCGCCCGGCTGGGCTACCAGCTCGCCGACGGCCCGGAGATCGAGGACGACTTCCACAACTTCGAAGCCCTGAATTTCCCGCCGCACCACCCGGCGCGCGCGATGCACGACACGTTCTATTTCCCGCCCGACGCGGCCGGCGAGGCGCGGCTGCTGCGCACCCACACCTCGGGCGTGCAGGTGCGCTTCATGCAGCGGGCCGTGGCTGAAAAGAGCGGGCCGCCGCTGCGCATGATCGCCGCCGGCAAGGTCTACCGCAGCGACTCCGACCAGACCCACACGCCGATGTTCCACCAGGTCGAAGGCCTGCTGGTGGACGAAACCTCCAGCTTCGCCGACCTCAAGGGCACGCTGGCCGAATTCGTGCGCGCCTTCTTCGAGCGCGACTTCGAGATGCGCTTCCGCCCGAGCTATTTCCCGTTCACCGAGCCCTCGGCCGAAGTGGACATCGCCTGGCAGCAGCCCGACGGCAGCACGCGCTGGCTGGAAGTGCTGGGCTGCGGCATGGTGCATCCGAACGTGCTGCGCTCGTGCGGCATCGACCCGGAGAAGTACACCGGTTTCGCCTTCGGCCTGGGCGTGGAGCGCTTCGCCATGCTGCGCTACGGCGTCAACGACCTGCGCAGCTTCTTCGAAAATGACGCGCGTTTCCTGAGGCAGTTCGCATGAAGTTCCCCGAAAGCTGGCTGCGCGAGCACGTCACCGTTTCCGCGTCGCGCGACGAACTGTCCGCGCGCCTCACCGCCATCGGCCTTGAAGTCGAGGACGCGCAGGTGCTGGGCGAAGGCCTGGACGGCGTGGTCGTCGCGGAAATCCTGTCCTGCGAAAAGCACCCCGAGGCCGACCGCCTTCAGGTGTGCCAGGTCGCCACCGGTGCCGGCACCGTGCAGATCGTCTGCGGCGCGCCCAACGCGCGCCCGGGCCTGAAGGCGCCGCTGGCCATCGTCGGCGCCACGCTGCCCGGCGGCATCGGCATCAAGGCCGCCAAGCTGCGCGGCGTGGACTCGCAGGGCATGCTGTGCTCGGCCAAGGAGCTGGGCATCGACGCCGACGCCTCGGGCCTGCTCGAGCTGCCGGCCGATGCGCCGGTGGGTTCGCGGCTCGACGCCTACCTGGGCCTGCCCGACGCCAGCTTCGAGCTCAAGCTCACGCCCAACCGCGCCGACTGCTTCAGCGTGCGCGGCGTGGCCTTCGACGTGGCCGCGGCCCTGTCGGCGCAGGTGAATGCGCTGGAAATCCCCGAGGCCGCGATCACCAGCCAGGCCTCGCTCGCGGTCGGGCTGCACGCCGGCGCCGACTGCCCGCGCTACTGCGGCCGGGTGATCGAAGGCGTGGACGCCGGCGCGCGTTCGCCGCTGTGGATGACCGAGCGCCTCAAGCGCGCCGGCCTGCGTCCGATCAGCCCGCTGGTGGACATCACCAACTACGTGATGCTCGAGCTGGGCCAGCCGATGCATGCCTTCGACGCCGACCGCCTGGCGGGCCCGGTGGGCGTGCGCCGGGGCCGCGCGGGCGAGTCGCTCAAGCTGCTCGACGAGCGCGACGCCGCGCTGGACGACGGCTTCCTGGTCATCACCGACGGCGAGCGCCCGGTGGCGCTGGCGGGCGTGATGGGCGGCTGGGACACGCGCGTCACCGAGACCACCACTCGCGTGTTCCTGGAAAGCGCGCACTTCGCGCCGTCGGCGATCATTGGCCGCGCGCGCCGCATCGGCCTGCACACCGACGCCTCGCACCGCTTCGAGCGCGGCGTCGACCCGCAGCTGCCGCGCTACGCGCTTGAGCGCGCCACCGCGCTGGTGCTGCAGGTGATGGGTGGCCGCGCCGGCGCCATCACCGAGGCCGCGCTGGCCGAACACCTGCCGCAGCCGCAGGCCGTGGCCCTGCGCCGTGCGCGCCTGGCGCGCGTGCTGGGCATCACCGTGGCCGACGCCGAGGTCGAGCGCATCCTGCGCGCGCTGGGCATGCAGGTGACCGCCACGGCCGACGGCTGGTCGGTGCTGCCGCCCACGCGCCGCTTCGACATCGCCATCGAGGAAGACCTGATCGAAGAGGTCGCCCGCATCCACGGCTACGACACCATCCCCACCACCACCCCGTCCGGGCAGATCCGCCTGGCCGCGCCGGTGGAAGGCCGCGTCGCCGACGCCGTGCTGCGTCGCCAGCTCACCGGCCGCGACTACCTGGAGGCGATCAACTACGCCTTCGTGGACGGCGACCTGCTGGCCACCTGGCAACTGCAGGAAGGTTCGGTGGCCCTGGCCAACCCGCTGAGCGGCGAGCTGGGCGTCATGCGCACCTCGCTGCTGCCCGGCCTGGTGGCCGCGCTGGGCCGCAACCGCGCCCGCCAGCAGCCGCGCGTGCGGCTGTTCGAGCTGGGCCGCGTGTTCCACCTCACCGCCGGCGCGCCGCTCGAGACCCCGCGCATCGCCGCCGTGGCCTGTGGCCGCCAGGCCGCCGAGCAGTGGACGGCCGACGACCGCGAAGTGGACTTCTTCGACCTCAAGGCCGACGTCGAGGCCCTGCTGGCCCTGGCCGACGCCACGGCCGAGTTCCGCCCCGACGCCAGCCCGTTCGGCCACCCGGGGCGCAGCGCCTCGGTCTGGCGCGACGGCCAGCGCATCGGTTGGGTGGGCCACCTGCACCCGGGCCTGGCCAAGGCCCTGGACCTGGACGGCGAGGTGCTGGGCTTCGAGCTCGACCTGGCCCCGCTGGCCGGGCGCGCCGTGCCGCGTGCCAGCGAGCTGTCGCGCTACCCGTCCGTCCGCCGGGACATCGCGCTCGTCGTGCCGGAAGCCACCCCCTGGGCGGCCCTGCGCGCGAGCCTGGAAGCCGCCCTCGGCCCGCTGCTGCGCGAGGTCCGGCTGTTCGACCGCTACGTCGGCCCGGGCCTAGACAGTGGGTCAAAGAGTCTGGCTATGGGCTTGATTCTGCAGGACGTTTCCCGCACCCTAACTGACCGCGACGCCGACCAGGCCGTCGCCACCGCCCTCGAGGCGTTGGCCAAGGACTGTGGCGCGAGGTTGCGGTCATGATGGCCGCCGGCAACGGCGGGTTACAGGGGATGTTATGGCACTGACCAAGGCCGAGATGGCCGAACGTCTGTTCGAAGAAGTCGGGTTGAACAAGCGTGAGGCCAAGGAATTCGTCGACTCCTTCTTCGATGCGTTGAGGGAAGCGCTGGAGCGTGGGCAGCAGGTCAAGCTGTCGGGCTTCGGCAACTTCGACCTGCGCCAGAAGAACCAGCGGCCCGGCCGCAACCCCAAGACCGGCGAAGAGATCCCGATCTCCGCCCGCACCGTCGTGACCTTCCGTCCTGGCCAGAAGTTGAAGGAACGAGTGGAGGCTTATGCTGGATCCGGGCAGTAACCGAGAGCTTCCGCCGATCCCGGCCAAGCGCTATTTCACCATCGGTGAAGTAAGCGAGCTTTGCGACGTCAAGCCGCACGTGCTGCGCTACTGGGAAACCGAGTTCACCAGCCTCAAGCCGGTGAAGCGGCGCGGCAACCGGCGCTATTACCAGCGCCACGACGTGCTGATGATCCGCCAGATCCGCGGCCTGCTGTACGAACAGGGCTACACCATCTCCGGCGCCCGCCAGCGCCTGGAGGGCGAGGTTGGCCGCGTCGAGACCAGCATGTCCGCGCAGATCGTCAAGCAGGTGCGCATGGAGCTGGAAGAAGTCCTGCAGCTCTTGCGCCGCTGACGTATACTGCACACCGAATCGGGGCGTAGCGCAGCCTGGTAGCGCACTAGCATGGGGTGCTAGGGGTCGTGAGTTCGAATCTCACCGTCCCGACCAATTCGAAAAGCCGTCCCGCTGCCCCACGGGACCGCAAAGAAGAAGCCCGCCAATTGGCGGGCTTCGTCGTTCCGGGGACCGGGAAAACCGGTCAGCTGTCGAACAGCGCCGCGTCCAGCGCCAGCAGGTTGCCGCTGCCGCTGCGCATGGCGGCGGCGTGGCTCTGCGTGCGCGGCAGGATGCGTGCGAAGTAGAAGCGCGCCGTTTCGCGCTTGGCCGTCTTGAAGTCGGCGCCGTGGCTGCCGGCATCGGCCGCCGCGACCGCCTTGGCCCACCAGAACGCCAGCGCCACGTAGCCCGAGTAGAACAGGTAGTCCACCGAGGCCGCGCCCACTTCGTCGGCGTTGGCCATGGCCTTCTTGCCTACTTCCATCGTCAGCTCGCCCCACTGCTTGGCGATCTCGGCCAGCGGCAGGATGAATTCGGTCATCGACGTGTCGGCCGCGTGCTGGGTGCAGAAGGCCTGGATCATCTTCAGGAACTGCTGCAGGCCCGCGCCCTGCAGCTGCATGGTCTTGCGGCCCAGGAGGTCGAGCGCCTGGATGCCGGTGGTGCCTTCGTAGATGGTGGTGATGCGGGCGTCGCGCGCCAGCTGTTCCATGCCCCATTCGCGCACGTAGCCGTGGCCGCCGAAGCACTGCATGGCGTGGTACGTGCACTCGTTGCCCCACTCGGTGAGCAGGCCCTTCACGATCGGCGTGAGGAAGCCCAGCAGCACGTCGGCCTCCTTGCGCTCGGCCTCGTCCTTCGAGCGCTCCAGCACGTCCACCAGCGTGGCGGCGTGCAGGGCCAGCATGCGGCCGCCTTCGGCCAGCGCCTTGCAGGTGAGCAGCATGCGGCGGATGTCGGGGTGCACGATCAGCGGATCGGCCGGCTTGTCGGGGAACTTGGCGCCCGACAGCGAGCGGCCCTGCAGGCGGTCGCGCGCATAGGCGACGGCGCTCTGGTACGAGATCTCGGCGATGCCGAGGCCCTGC
>JAPLSJ010000038.1 GCA_026398695.1 Arenimonas sp. | reverse complement strand
CGTCACGAAGTTCGAAAACTTCACCGGCCGCAACAAGGCCGGCAAGGCGGTGATCAACGCCGACGACTCCGCCGACATCCTGTCGCCGGTGCCGGTGACGGACGCGAAGACAGACTTGATCGTCAGCATCACCAGCGCCGGCCACCTGCTGGCCTTCCCCATCACCGAACTGCCCGAGCTGGACCGGGGCAAGGGCAACAAGCTCATCCAGATCCCGCCGGCGAAGTTGAAGTCGGGCGAGGAAAAGGTGATCGCCCTGGCCAGCGTGCGCAACGGCGGCGAGCTGACGGTGTATTCCGGCCGGCAGAAGCTGGTGCTGAGCTGGCGCGACCTGCAGGCCTACGAAGGCACGCGGGCGAGCCGCGGCAACCTGCTGCCGCGCGGCTTCACCAAGGTCGACCGCGTCGAAACCACCTGACGCGCGGTACGAGCGGACACATCAACCACGCCGCGTCTTCGCGGCGTGGTGGAACAGGCGGGCGGAGGCGATCCACAGGGTGCACATCACGCCGGTGAAGACGAAGATCCAGCCGAGGCCCGCGAACCAGGCGTAGAGGCAGACGGCCAGCTGGGCGAGAGCCGTGGCCGACATCACCCACACCATGCCGCGGGCGCGGAACAGCACCAGCAAGGCGCCAATGATCGCGACCGCGATCACCCAGAAGAACATCTCATTGGCCGGGTTGTTCTCGTTGCCAATGATGCCAACGGCCAGGTTCACCCAGGTCATGAGGAACCCGCCCGCCACCGCGACGCCGGCGGCCGCCATGTAGGCATTGCTGCGGGCGATGCGCGCGGCGATCTCATAGGACACGCAGGCCACCAGCAGCATGACGCCCCAGACGATGAAGTCCGCGGCCGTCCAGTTCATTTCTTCGGTGAACAACATCGCCACCGCCGGCAACAGCAGCAGGAAGGCGGCGCCACCCCACACCAGGCGCCTGAAGAGCCTGCCCCTCAGTTCATTGCCATCCAAGGTGACCGTCATCGTCGTGCCTCCATCGCGGGGTGCCGTCTCCCGGGTCGGGGCGGCTGTGGCGAATCATGCGGACCCTATCTGGCTTTTTGCCGGCACGCACGGGCCGCGTGCGGGCGATCACGCCACCCAATGGCGCCGGAAGCGCCACTGCATTACGTTGTACCCACGAAACCCCAGACAGGATGACCGGATGAACCTGCCCCCCAAGCTGCTGTGCCTGGCGCCACTGCTGGCCCTGGCCCTGTTGCCGCTTCGCCCCGCACAGGCCCAGGAAGGCCCGCCGCCGCTGACGCCCGAACAATCCACCGCCGCCGCCGCGAGCTACCAGCAGTACTGCGCCCTGTGCCACGGCCCCGACCGCGCCGGCTACGCCAACGACCACGCGCCGTCGCTCAAGTCGCCGCAGCTGTTCGCCGCGGGCTTCCCCTACATCATCGGCGAAGCCATCGCCTATGGCCGCCCGGGCACGCCCATGGGCGGCTACCACGAAGAGGTGGGCGGCCCGCTGTCGCGCAAGGACATCATGCTGCTGACGATGTGGCTCGGCGAACAGGCCGGCACCGCGCCGATCGAGCTGCCCGACGGCGCCGTCGCCGGCGACGTGGCCTTGGGCGCGAAGGTCTACGCCGAAAGCTGCGCCAGCTGCCACGGCGCGCAGGGCGAAGGCGGCACCGGCACGGCGCTGGGCAATGCCACCATGCTGGCGCTCACGCCGGATGCCTTCATCCGCCACACCGTCGAAAACGGCCGCGACGGCACGCCGATGGTGGCCTTCCGCGACAAGCTGAGCACCGAACAGATCGACGGCGTCACCGCCTTCATCCGCAGCCGCAGCACCGGCTGGAATGCGCCCGAACCGATGCGCCACGCGCCGCCCGCGCTGGACGCCTACGTCATCAACCCCGACGCGCCCGCGCCCGAGTTCGCGCTCAAGGACGGCCTGTACGTCAGCGCCGCCGAACTCGACCGCGAGCTCAAGGCGAAAAAGCGCATGGTGCTGCTCGACACCCGCGTCACGTCCATGTGGGAGCGCGCGCACATCGAGGGCGCGGTGCCGGGCCCCTACTACGCCAGCCGCGAGGAAGTGATGGCGAACCTGCCCACCGACGGCACCTGGATCGTGGCGTACTGCGAATGCCCGCGCGCCGCCGCCGAATCGGTGGTGCGCAAGCTGCGCGAGGGCGGCCTCACCAACACCGCCGTGCTGTGGGAAGGCATCCAGGGCTGGGTGAGCCTGGGCTACCCGGTGGTGCCGGGCAACGCCGCGCCCAAAGTCGCCGGGCAGCCCTGACATGCGCCTGCGATCCACGCTGCTGGCCACTGCCGCGCTGCCGGCCACCGCCTGGGCCGCGGCGGGGCCGAACACCGTGCAGTGGATTGCACTGGTGGCGATGATCACCTCGCTGGTCACGATCCCGCTTTACGCGATCTGCGCCGCGGTGTTCCTGCGGCTGATCAAGCGCGGCAAGCTGGCGTCGCCACGACTGGCGCACGCGGTGCCGATGGCGCTGTTCGCCGCGTACGTGCTGATGCGGCTGGCGTCGGGCTCGATCGAAGGCGCCACCGTCGTGCTGGGCCTGTTCGTGGGCTGGCTGTGCGCGAGCGCACCCTACACGCTGCTGGTGCAGTGGTTCTGGGAAAAGACCCAGGCGCAGCGCGCGGCACAGGCCGGCCCATGAGCGTTCCCGACGACATCCTGCGCTTCTGGTTCGAGGAAACGCCGGAAGCCGCCTGGTGGAAGGTGGACCCGGCGTTCGACGCACAGGTGCGCGAACGCTTCGGGCCGCTGCTGCAGCAGGCCTCGGCCGGCGAGCTGCACGCCTGGCGCGACAGCGCCCGCGGCCGGCTGGCCGAGGTGGTCGTGCTGGACCAGTTCCCGCGCAACATCCACCGCGGCACCGCACTGGCGTTCGCGTACGACCCGATGGCGCTGGTGCTGTCGCAGGAAGCGGTGCGCGCGGGCGCACTGGCCGAGCTGCCGCCGGTGCAGCGCAGCTTCCTGCTGCTGCCCTGGATGCACAGCGAATCGGCCGCCATCCACGCCCAGGCCGACATCCTCTACCGCGACCATGCCCCGGCCGGAAACCACCAGTTCGAACTCAGGCACAAGGCCATCATCGACCGCTTCGGCCGCTACCCGCACCGCAACGCCATCCTCGGCCGGCAATCCACGGCCGAGGAGCTGGATTTCCTGAGCCAGCCCGGCTCGGGCTTCTGATTGCGGCGCATCAACCGCGGCCACGGCCCGACTGGGCCATAATGACGGCCCTGGCCACTGGCCGGAATGGCCAGCCCGGAACCCCCATGATCAACAACGACGTCCTGCGCAGCATCCGCTTCATGCTCGACCTGGGCGACAACAAGATCGTCGAGATCGCGCAGCTGGCCAACGCCGGCTTCGAGCTCGACAAGTCCGAGGTCCAGGCCTACCTGAAGAAGGAAGGCGAAGCCGGCTTCGTCGAGTGCCCGGACCTGGTGCTGTCGCATTTCCTCGACGGCCTGGTCATCCACTACCGCGGCCCGGGCACCGACGCCGACAAGCGCCCGGTGGAAAAGCGCGTCAGCAACAACCTGGTGCTCAAGAAGCTGCGCGTGGCCTTCGAGTTCAAGGACGCCGACATGCACCAGGTGTTCGAGGACGCCGGCTTCCCGGTGTCCAAGCCCGAGCTGTCGGCGCTGTTCCGCGCGCCGGGCCACAAGAACTTCCGCCTCTGCGGCGACCAGATGCTGCGCAACTTCCTCAAGGGCCTGACGCTGCGCTTCCGCGGCGAGTAAGTCGCCCGCCGGGCTACTTGGCCTTCTTCTCGGGCTTTGCCCACGGGTTGCAGTGCGGGCCCGACTCGCTGGGCTCGGGCGCCAGGCCGGTTTCGCTGCCGTCGTTCAACTGCACCAGGTCGATCGCGCAGCCGCCCTGCAGGTGCTGCACCGCGCCCACGTAGCGCTTGCCCGGTTCGAAGGTGTAGCTGCGGCCGGGCATGCAGGTGTAGGTGACGTTGTAGTCGGCCAGCACCACGTACGAATACAGCGAGACGCGCTTGTTGGCCGGCACCTGGATGGTGCCGTCGGCCGCCACCTTGGCGTCGTAGCCCACGCCGTCGGCGCAGAACGACGGCGACGGCAGGCGGTCGGCCTGGATGGTGGCCACCGGCTCGCCGGCGACGGGCGTGTAGGTGGGCAGGATCATGCAGCCGCCCAGCAGCGCGGAGGCGATGGGCAGCGTGAACAGCAGTTTGCGGGACATGCGCTCAGTCCTTCTTTTCGACGGTGACGCGCGACAGCACGTCGGCGGCCGCCATGGCGCCGGGCCGGGCTTCGTCCAGCGGCAGGATGTAGATCATCGAGAAGGGCTTGCCGCCCAGCTGGTTGATGCCGAGGTCTTCGCCCACGGCGTTGTTGCGCGCCGCGTCGCCCAGGCTCACGAAGGCCAGGAAGTGGGTCTTGCCCTGTTCCTGGACCACTTCGCAGGCGCGGCGCAGCACGTAGCGGCGCACGGTCTCGGCTTCGGTGTAACCGTTGGCGCCGAAGCCCACCGTCACCAGCTTGCCCGGCCCGGGAAGGTCGTAGTAGCCGCCGGCCATGCCCGTGATCGGGTTGGTGCCGTCGGTGTAGGTGGTGGCGCAACCGCCAAGGGAAGCCATCGAAATGGCGACGAACAACATGACCGCTCTGTACCTGACCATCCCTTGGCGAAACCCCTGTCGTTGCGTTGGCAAACCGCGGTGGATGCAAATTCGCCGTGACTTTAGCCGAGCCCCGGCGCGCGCCACAAGGGGACGCGGCGCCCTCACGTCGCGGCCAGGTGCACGCCCGCCACCGCACGCCCGGACGGGTCGGCCGCGGCGGCAAACGCCGGGTCCCAGGCTATGGCCGCCGGCGACGAACAGGCGATGGACTTGCCGCCGGGGATGGTGCGCGCACAGGCGTCGCCGGGGAACTCGCGCTCGAACAGTTCGCGGTACCAGTACGCCTCCTTGGTTTGCGGCGGGTTCACCGGGAAGCGCAGCGCGGCCTGGGCGAGCATCGCATCGCTCACATAGGCCCCGGCGTGCGCCTTCAGGCCGTCGATCCAGCCATAGCCGACGCCGTCGCTGAACTGTTCCTTCTGCCGCCACAGGATTTCATCGGGCAGCACGCCGGCGAAGGCCTCGCGCAGCACGGCCTTCTCGATGCGGCCCTTGCCGGCCATCTTGTGCACGGCGTCCATGGACATGGCCAGGTCCATGAACTCCAGGTCCAGGAAAGGCACGCGGGCTTCGACGCCCCAGGCCATCATCGCCTTGTTGGCGCGCAGGCAGTCGTACAGGTGCAGGGCGTCGAGCTTGCGCACGGTTTCTTCGTGGAAGGCGCGGGCATCGGGCGCCTTGTGGAAGTACAGATAGCCGCCGAATATTTCGTCGGCGCCCTCCCCCGACAGCACCATCTTCACGCCCATGGCCTTGATGCGCCGGGCCAGCAGGTACATGGGCGTGGACGCGCGCACGGTGGTGACGTCGTAGCTTTCGATGTGGCGGATGACGTCGGGCAGCGCGTCCAGGCCTTCCTCGAACCGGTAGGTGAAGCCGTGGTGCACGGTGCCCAGCGCGTTGGCCGCCACTTCGGCCGCCGCCAGGTCGGGCGATCCCGCCAGGCCGATCGCGAACGAGTGCAGCCGCGGCCACCAGGCCTCGCCGCGATCGTCGTCCTCCACCCGCTGCCGGGCGAAGCGCGCGGCGCAGGCCGCCACCAGCGACGAGTCCAGGCCGCCCGACAGCAGCACGCCGTAGGGCACGTCGGTCATCAGCTGGCGATGCACCGCCTGTTCGAAGCCCGCGCGCAACGCTCCGGGCGACACCGCCACGCCCTGCGTCGCGTCGTAGTCACGCCACGCCCTGGCGTGGAACGGCACCAGCGTGCCGGTGGCGCTGTCGAACACATGCCCCGGCGGGAACGGCGCCACGTCGGCGCAGTGGCGGGCCAGGGCCTTCATTTCCGAGGCCACCCACAGGCGGCCGTCGGCGTCGTGGCCCCAGTACAGCGGGCACACGCCCATCGGGTCGCGGGCGATGAGGTAGCGATCGTGCGCGGCGTCCCACAGCGCGAAGGCGTAGATGCCGTTGAGCCGGGCGATGCCCTCGGCGCCGGACTCGCGGTACAGCGCGTTGATCACTTCGCAGTCCGAGCCGGTCTGGAAATCATAGGGCTGGGCCAGGCCGCGCTCGAGCTCGCGGTGGTTGTAGATCTCGCCGTTCACCGCCAGCGCCAGTTCGCCGTCGGCCGAGCGCAACGGCTGCGCGCCGCCGGCCGGGTCGACGATGGCCAGGCGCTCGTGCACCAGCACGCAGTGCGCGTGGGTGTACACGCCCGACCAGTCGGGGCCGCGGTG
>JAPLSJ010000072.1 GCA_026398695.1 Arenimonas sp. | reverse complement strand
GAACACCAGGCGCAGGCGCGGGAAGCGCTCCACCAGCGGCCGCAGGTGGCGGTCGATGAATTCGGCCTCGCGGTCGAACACGTCCACCGAGGCATCGGTGACTTCACCGTGCAGCAGCAGCGGCAGTTCGAGCGCCTGCATTGCTTCGAGCGACGCGTCGCAGCGGCGGATGTCGGTCACGCCGGAATCGGAATTGGTGGTGGCACCGGCGGGATACCACTTCACGCCGTGCACGCAGCCGCTGGCCTTGGCCTGCGCGATCTGTTCGGGCGTGGTGCCGTCGGTGAGGTAGAGGGTCATCAGCGGTTCGAACGACAGCCCCGCGGGCACGGCGTCCAGGATGCGCTGGCGGTAGGCCAGGGCGCGCTCGGCGGTGGTCACCGGCGGCACCAGGTTGGGCATGACGATGGCGCGGCCAAAGCGCTGCGCCGTGTCGGGCACGACGCGGGCCAGCATGTGGCCGTCGCGGAGATGGATGTGCCAATCGTCCGGGCGGGCGATCACCAGTTCAGAGATTGCCGCCGAAGTGATCATGCCAAACCCCCAACCGATAGCCCAGGACGGTGCCCATGGTCGGTGCGCGGGCGAGTGGTGGGCCGTGATGGATTCGAACCATCGACCAAAAGATTAAAAGTCTTCTGCTCTACCAACTGAGCTAACGGCCCAACGACAGCGATGCTACCCGGCACGACATGGCGCGCGGGCGGTGATTCTAACGCATCAGGCGCGCGGCGCGTAGCGCGTGGGGTCGGCCAGCCCGGCGGCGGCGAAGCCCTCGGCGCGCAGGCGGCAGGCGTCGCACAGCCCGCAGGCGCGGCCCTGGGCGTCGGCCTGGTAGCACGACACGGTGCGGCTGAAGTCCAGGCCCAGGCGCTGTCCTTCCAGCGCGATCTGCGCCTTGCTCATGCGGATCAGCGGCGCGTGCACGCGCAGCCGATGACCCTCGACGCCCGCCTGCGTGGCCAGGTTGGCCAGCCGCTCGAAGGCCTCGACGAACTCGGGGCGGCAGTCGGGGTAGCCCGAATAGTCCACGGCGTTGACGCCGCAGAACAGGTCGTCGGCACCCAGCACTTCGGCCCAGCCCAGCGCGATGGACAGCATGATGGTGTTGCGCGCCGGCACGTAGGTGATGGGGATGCCCTCGCCCGCGGCTTCGGGCACGGCGATGTCGGCGGTTAGCGCCGAGCCGCCGATGCTGCGCAGGTCGATGGTGACCACCTTGTGCTGGGCCGCGCCCTGGCTGACGGCCAGCTCGGCCGCCGCCGCCAGTTCGGACGTGTGCCGCTGGCCGTACGACACGCTCAGCGCATGGCACTCGAACCCCTGCTCACGCGCCAGGGCCAGCGTCACCGCCGAATCCATGCCACCCGACACCAGCACGACGGCCTTCTTCATCTCAGCGCCCCTGCGCATCGCCCCACAGCTGCTTGTGCAGCTGCATCTGGAAGCGCACCGGCAGCCGGTCGGCCAGGATCCATTCGGCCAGCTCGCGCGGCGCCACCTGGTCGAACGACGGCGAGAACAGCACTTCGCAGCGCTCCACCAGGGCGTGCTCGGCCACCATGGCGCGCGCCCACTCGTAGTCGGCGCGGTCGCAGACGACGAACTTCACCTGGTCGTGCGCGGTCAGCAGCGGCAGGTTCTCGAGCCGGTTGCGCGACATTTCCTGCGACGCCGGCGTCTTGAGGTCCACCACCCGGCTCACGCGCGGGTCGACCCCGGCGATGTCGATCGCGCCCGAGGTTTCCAGCGAAACGTCGTAGCCGGCCTCGCACAGTCTTTCCAGCAGGGCCAGGCAGCGCTTCTGCGACAGCGGCTCGCCGCCGGTGACGCAGACATGGCGCACGCCGTGGCGGGCGACTTCGGCCAGGATCGCGTCGATGTCCCACCACTCGCCGCCGTGGAAGGCATAGGCGGTGTCGCAGTACTGGCAGCGCAGCGGGCAGCCGGTCAGGCGCACGAACACCGTGGGCCAGCCCACCGCGCGGGCCTCGCCCTGCACGGACAGGAAGATTTCGGTCAGGCGCAGGCGCTCGGCGGCCGGGGTGTTCATGGCGATCGCCGGCGCGGGGCCGGGTTCAGCGGTTTTCGACGGCGAGGGTGCGCAGGCGGCTTTCGGCCTTGCCGGCGGCGTCGGTGCCCGCGTGGCGCGAGGTCACGTCGCGCAGGGTGGCTTCGCCGTCGGCGCGCTGGCCCAGGGCGATCTGGCAGTAGCCGAGCTTGAGCAGCGCATCGGCTTCCTTGCGCGAGCCCGGGTGCTGCGACAGCAGGGTCTGGAAGGCTTCCAGGGCCAGGTCGTAGTTCTGCGTGACGTAGTAGCTCTCGCCCAGCCAGTAGTAGGCGTTGGGCACCAGGGCGCTGGACGGGTAGTCGCGCAGGAAGGCCGAGAACAGGCGCGCCGAATCGGCGGCCTCGAAGCGCTCGACCAGGGCGTCGAGGGCGGCCTGGTAGGCGGCTTCCTCGGCGGCCGGGTCGACCGGCGCGGCGGGATCGGCGGAAACAGGCGCGGCGTTCGCGCCGGGCGACGGCACGTCGCTGAAACCGGTCGCGGCGGGCGCGGCCGGCTTGGCCACCGCGGCGGGCGCCGTGGCAGCGGGGGATTTGGGGGCGGCGGCGGCGGGATTGCCCTCGATGCGGCCAAGGCGGCCGTCCAGGTCGATGTATTGCTCGCGGCTGCGCTGCTTGAGCTGTTCGATTTCGTTCTGCAGGGTCTCCACCACGTTGCGCAGGGACTGCACTTCGGTCTGGAGCTGCACCATGCGGTTCTGCTGGTCCAGGTTGGACTGGCCGGCGGACTGGTTCTCGACGTTGGCCTGGTTCTCGAGGCGGGTGACCCGCTCGCCGAGGCTCAGGCGCTGCGCCATTGCCGGAGTGGCGGCCACGAGGGCCGCCACCACGGTCACAACGCAAAGGATGCGCTGACGTCGCATCGCTTACTTCGCGGTGTAGACGATTTCGACGCGACGGTTCTGCTGCCAGCAGGACTCGGCGGTGTCGTTGCAGGTCGGACGCTCTTCACCGTAGGACACGACGGTGATCTGGCCGGCCGAACCACCCGCACCCTGCAGGGCGCCGGAGACGGCGTTGCCACGGCGCTCGCCGAGGCCCAGGTTGTACTCGCGGGTACCGCGCTCGTCGGCGTTGCCTTCCAGCGTGATGCGCGACTCGGCGCGGTCATTCAGGTACTTGGCGTGGCAGGCCATGATGGCCTGGAACTCCGGACGCAGGGTGTCCTGGTCGAAGTCGAAGTACACGGTGCGCTGGCGCAGGCAGGCATCGGTGTCCAGGTCGGCCGGGGTGTAGCGGCCATCGGCGACCGGGGCGGTGGTGGCCGGGGTGGTTTCGACGACGGCGTCGTCGACCTTGGTCTTCTTGGTGCAGGCGCCGAGGGCCAGGACGATCGAAGCGGCAAGCAGCACGCGAGTGGTGTTGTTCATGGGGAACCCTTTGTTGGTCTGGTTACAGGTTTATCGGAGGCAGTGTGGATCTAGTTTTGATTGCTTGTGTGGAACAGGCCCGTCCTTACTCATCTTTGCCGGAACGGTGACCAGGCGGGCTCCCGGACGTCACCATCGGCCAATACCAACCGCTGTCGCACACGACCGTCGGCCGAAACCGCATACAGCACCCCACGACGACCTTCCTTCGTGGCGTACAGCAGCATGCTGGCGTTGGGTGCAAAGCTGGGCGACTCGTCGAGGTTGCCCGGCGACAGGGTCTGCCAGCGCCCCGCTCCGCCAAAACTGCGGTCAAGAACGGCAATACGATAAACGTTTCCGCCGCCCTGCGCCATAGCTATCTTCTTGCCGTCAAAGGAAATACTGGCCTTGGCGTTGGAATCGCCCTGGAAACTCAGGCGGGTCGCCTCGCCGCCCGCGGCCGGCACCTGGTACAGCTGGGGCTTGCCGGCCCGGTCCGACGTGAAGACCAGGGACTGCCCGTCGGCGGTCCAGACGGCCTCGGTGTCGATGCCGTAGTGGCGGGTGATCTGGGTGAGGTTCCGGCTGGCCAGGTCCATCACGTAGATCTCGGGGTTGCCGGTCCGGGACAGGGTGAGGGCCAGGCGGCGGCCGTCCGGGCTGAAGTTCGGGGCGCCGTTGATGCCGCGGAAGCTGGCCAGGACCTCACGGGCGCCGGTGGTGATTTCCTGCACGTAGATGGTCGAATTGCCGCGCTCGAAGCTCACGTAGGCCAGCTTGCGGCCGTCCGGGCTCCAGGCCGGGGACAGCAGCGGCTCCTTGGAGCGCACCACGGTCTGGGGGTTGAAGCCGTCCGAGTCGGCGACCATCAGGGCGTACTGGGTGTTGCCGCCCAGGCCGTTGGCCGTGACGTAGGCGATGCGGGTCCAGAAGGCGCCGCGCACGCCGAGGATCTTTTCGTAGATCTGGTCGGCGATCTGGTGCGACACGTCGCGCATGCCGCGCGCCCGGCCGCCCACGGCCAGGCCCAGCAGGCGCTGCTGCTTGGCCACGTCATAGAGTTCGTATTCGACGCGGTAGCCGCCGTCGGGGTTGTCCAGCACCCGGCCCACCACCACGAAGTCCTGCTTGAGCACGCGCCAGGTGGGGAACTTGATCTCGCTGCCGCGGATGGGCTTCTCGATCACGTCCTGCTCGCTCAGGGCGCGGAACTGGCCCGAGCGGTTGAGGTCGGCGCGGATGACCGCGGCGATGTCGGTGTCCGGGGCCACCGAGGTGCCCAGGTAGGGCATCGGCACCACGGCGATGGGGAGGGCGCCCTCGACACCAGGCACGAAGCCGATATCCAGCGCGGTCTGCGCACGGACCAGGCCCATCGGCAGCAACAGCGCGAACGCCAGCAAGGTTAGGAATCTTTTCATTGTTGGCAGGCCTCTTCGGGATAGCAGAAAGTCAGGTCGATCTGTCGGGCGAACACCGGTTCGAAACCGGCGTATGGCATGGGAGAGCGGCGCAGGGCGCGCTCAACCGATTCACGGGCCTGCACATCGAAGCCGCAGGAAAGGAAGCTGACGTCGATCACTTCGCCGCCGGGAATTTGGGTGAAACGCACCTTGCAGGGCACTCGCTCGGGCGCCAACGCTCGGTTCCAGTTCGATTTCGCGGTCTGGTTCATGGCCACCACGTAGCGCGCCTGCAGACCGGTATCCACGCCGTTGTTGCCGCCGGCCTGCTGCGCGGGCTCGCGCGCCGGCTCAGGCTGCGGCCTGGGCGCGGCCTGGCGGTCGGCCAGCTGCTGCAGGCGCTGCTCTTCCATCTTCGTCTTGCGCTCGGCGGCCTCGCGCTCCTTGCGCACGGCCTCGAGCTGCTCGCGCAGGCGCTGCTTGCGCTCGGCATCGGCCACGCGTTCGCGTTCGGTGAGGTCGATCTGTTCCTGGCGCACGCGAGCTTCCTGCTCCTCGCGCTCCTTGGCCTGCTCCTGCTCCAGGGCCAGGCGGGCCACGGCCTCCTGGTCCACGGTGTCGGGCTCGGGGATCATTTCCTGCGGGGTGGGCTGGACTTCCTCGGGGGAAATCTCCGGCTGCGGGGCCGGCAGCGGCTGCGGCGGCGGCGCGGCTTCCTCGACCTCGGGCTTGGGCGCGTCGGCCATGGCGCGCTCGGCGGCGGCGATGTCGGCGTCCGACACCACCAGCGACGCCTCCACCACCGGACCGGCGGCTGCCCGCTCACTCCTCGACGTGGGACTGCCGCTGCAGGATCGAGGAGAATTCCTCGGCGAAGCTTTCGTAGCGCACGCTCAGCCGCTCGACCTTGGTGGAGAAGCGGTTGTAGGCCCACACGGCCGGGATGGCCACGAACACCGGGGCGTCCGGGTTCTGGCGCACGAAGGCGGCGATCTTGGCCTTGAGCGTGGTGGCGTCGATCTGCTCGTTCTCGCCGCCCTCCACCTTCAGGTAGTAGCGGCCCTGCTCGTCCACCGAAACGATCACCGGGTCCTTCTGCTGCTGGATCGGCTTGGCCTTGGACTGGGGAAGCTCCACGTCCACGCCCAGGTTGAGCAGCGGCGCGGTGACCATGAAGATGATCAGCAGCACCAGCATGACGTCGATGTAGGGCACGACGTTGATGTCGGCCTTGAGCTTCTTGCGCTTGCGGTGGCGGGTGATGGTGGCGGACATGCGTCAGTACTCAACGTGTGGTCGAAGGGAACGGGGTTGCCCGCTCACTCCTCGACGTGGGACTGCCGCTGCAGGATCGAGGAGAATTCCTCGGCGAAGCTTTCGTAGCGCACGCTCAGCCGCTCGACCTTGGTGGCGAAGCGGTTGTAGGCCCACACGGCCGGGATGGCCACGAACAGGCCGATGGCGGTGGCGAACAGGGCCTCGGAGATGCCCGGGGCGACGGCGGCGATGCTGGCGCTTTCCTGCGAGGCCAGGCCGTGCATGGTCACCATGATGCCGAACACGGTGCCGACCAGGCCCACGTACGGAGCCGTCGAACCGATATTCGCCAGCAGCTCGAGGTTTTCCTCGAGGCGGTCCACTTCGCGGGCAAAGGTGGCGCGCATGGCGCGCTGGGCGCCTTCGAGCTGGGTGCGCGAGTCCAGGCCCTTCTTCTGGCGCAGGCGGGCGTATTCGCGGAAGCCGGCTTCGAAGATGGCCTCCAGGCCCGACACCACGCGGTTGCGGTCGGTGGCCGAGCGGTAGAGCTGGGTCAGGTCGACGCCGGACCAGAAGCGGCCCTCGAACTCCTCGGCGTCGGCCATGGCGATGCTGTAGATGCGGTTCTTGCGGAAGATGATCACCCAGCTCAGCACCGACCCGATGATCAGCAGCAGCACGATGAACTGCACCGGCAGGCTGGCGTGCAGCATCAGCTGCAGGTAGCTCAGGCTGGCGGCCTGCTCGGCGACGGCTTCGGCGGCGGCCGGCACCACCTCGGCGGGCAGCTCGGACACCGGAGCGGCGGCAGCGAGGATCAGGGCGTTGAGGTCGAACATGGATTGGGGACTCCGGCGAACTTGTTGTTGTCGGTAACGCTCATTGCCCGGTGGCCAGCCACTCGGGCAGCGGCCGCGGACGGAAACTGGAGGCCACCAGGCAGGCCACGCGAACGCTCGCGCGGACCAGGGCCTGGTCGCCCCGGGTGATCACCTGCTCGATCAGCAGGCTGGCGTGGCGGCGCTCGGCCAAGACGACGCTGACCAGCAGGAGATCGTCGAGCCGGGCCGGTTAGCGGAAGTCGAGCGACATGTCGCGGACCGCCAGCACCAGGTCCTCGCTTTCGCGCAGGGCCTGCTGCCCGAACCCCTGGGCGCGCAGCCATTCGGTGCGCGCGCGCTCAAGGAAACGCAGGTAGCTGGCGTGGTAAACCACCCCACCGGCGTCGGTATCCTCCCAGTAAACCCTTATCCCGAAGCTGAACGGAACCGGGCCAGGTGCGATTCCGCCCGCGAAATCCGTGCTTTTGCGCGAATCCGTCACGGCGGCAGCGAGCCTGGCCCCGATTCGGGCTCGAACAGGTCGGGGTCGAGGGGTTTGCGCGGGGGCTTGAGGCCCAGGTGGGTGTAGGCCTTGTGCGTGACCATGCGGCCGCGGGCGCTGCGCACCAGGTAGCCCTGCTGGATCAGGTAGGGCTCGACGACGTCCTCGAGGGTGCCGCGCTCTTCGCTCAGGGCCGCGGCCAGGGACTCCACGCCCACCGGGCCGCCCTGGAAGTTCTCGATGATCATGCCCAGCATGCGGCGGTCGAGCGGGTCGAAACCCTCGGCGTCCACCTTGAGCATGGCCAGGGCATCGTCGGCCACGGTGCGGGTGATGGTGCCGTTGGCGCGCACCTGGGCGAAGTCGCGCACGCGGCGCAGCAGGCGGTTGGCGATGCGCGGGGTGCCGCGGGCCCGGCGGGCGATCTCGCCGGCGCCGTCCGGGGCGCATTCGATGCCCAGGATGCTGGCCGAGCGGCGGACGATGCGCGTGAGCTCCTCGGGGCTGTAGAACTCCAGCCGCTGGACGATGCCGAACCGGTCGCGCAGGGGCGCGGTGAGCAGGCCGGCGCGGGTGGTGGCGCCGATCAGGGTGAAGGGCGGCAGGTCGAGCTTGATCGAGCGGGCCGCGGGGCCTTCGCCGATCATGATGTCGATCTGGAAGTCTTCCATCGCCGGGTACAGCACTTCCTCGACCACGGGCGAGAGGCGGTGGATTTCGTCCACGAACAGCACGTCGTGCGGCTGCAGGTTGGTGAGCAGGGCGGCCAGGTCGCCGGCGCGCTCGATGACGGGGCCGGAGGTGGTGCGCAGGTTGACGCCCAGTTCGTTGGCGATCACGTGGCTCAGGGTGGTCTTTCCCAGGCCCGGCGGCCCGAAGATGAGCACGTGGTCCATGGCCTCGCCGCGACCCTTGGCGGCCTCGATGGCGATCTTGAGCTGTTCGCGGACGGCCTGCTGGCCGAGGTAATCGTCCAGCCGCTTGGGCCGGATGCTGGCCTCGGCCAGGTCGTCTTCGCGGGTGGCCCCGGGGGCGATGACGCGGGTGTCTTCCATGGCCGCGATTATGGCAGGGAATGTGTCGTTTTCCGCCTTTGCGGGGCATTTTTGCCTGTGGCCGCGGGGCTCCCGAACGCTAGATCACCACCTGGGTGCCGAGTTCGACCAGCCGGTTGCCGGGGATGTGGAAGAACTCCGTGGCCGGCGTCGCGTTGCGCGACATGAAGAGGAACAGCTTGTCGCGCCACAGCGCCATGCCCTGCCCCGGGCGCGCGCTGAGCGATTCGCGGCTGGCGAAGTACGTGGTTTCCATCGGGTCGAAGGGCGCGCCCGGGATCTGCCACTGCCTGAGCGCACGCGGCACGTCCGGGTCTTCCAGGTAGCCGAAGCGCAGCGTCAGCCGGCTGAAGCCGTGGCCCAGGTCGGTATGGACCACGCGCTCGGCCATCTCCGCGCGCGGCACGCCCAGGATTTCCACGCTCAGCAGCACGTTGCGCTCGTGCAGCACCTTGTTGTGCTTGAGGTTGTGCAGCATCGCCGGCGGCATGAACTGGTTGGACGGCGTCAGGAAAACCGCCGTGCCGGGCACCCGCACCGGCGGATGCGCCACCAGGTTGCCGACGAAATGCTCGATGCGCAGGCTGTCGCGGTTCATCTGCGTCTTCACCAGCTCGCGGCCGCGGCGCCAGCTGCGCATCATCGCGAAGGCCGCCACGCCCAGCGCCAGCGGGAACCACGCACCCTCGACGAACTTGACGACGTTTGCGGAGAAGAACGCCGCCTCGATCGCCACGAACAGCAGCGCCAGTGGCCACACCTGCCAGCCGGGCAGGCGCCAGCGCACGCGCGCCAGGATCACCAGCAGCACCGTGCTGATCAGCATCGTGCCGGTCACCGACACGCCGTAGGCAATGGCGAGGTTGCTGGAGCTGCCAAAGCCCAGCACCACCGCGATCACCGACAGCAGCATCGCCCTGTTCACCAGCGGGATGAAGATCTGGCCCTCGGTGCGGTCGGAGGTGTGCACGATTTCCATGCGCGGCAGGTAGCCCAGCTGGATGGCCTGGCGCACCACCGAGAACGTGCCCGAGATCAGCGCCTGCGAGGCGATCACCGTGGCCAGCGTCGCCAGCACGATCATCGGGTAGAGCGCCCAGCCGGGCACCAGCTCGTAGAACGGATTGGTGACTTCGCCGGGGTGCGAGAGGATGAACGCGCCCTGCCCGAAGTAGTTCAGCAGCAGCGCCGGCAGCACCAGGCCCAGCCAGGCCAGCCGGATCGGCACGCGGCCGAAGTGGCCCATGTCGGCATACAGCGCCTCGCCGCCGGTCACGGCCAGCACCACCGCGCCCAGCGCCAGCCAGGCCATGGCGCCGTGCTCGGAGAAGAAGCGGATGGCCCAGATCGGATTGGCCGCCGCCAGCACGGCCGGGTGCTGCACGATTTCCACCACGCCCAGCACCGCCAGCACCGCGAACCACAGGCAGGTGATGGGGCCGAAGATGCGCCCTACCCGCTCGGTGCCGTGCTTTTGCATCGCGAACAGTGCCACCAGCACCGCCAGCGTGATCGGCAGCACGAAGCGCTTGAGATCGGGCGCCGCCACTTCCAGGCCTTCCACCGCCGACAGCACCGAGATGGCCGGCGTGATCACGCCGTCGCCGAAGAACAGCGCCGTGCCGAAGATGCCCAGGATGCCCACCGTGTACGACAGCGGCGCCGCCACCGGCAGGCTGCGCTGCACCAGCGCGGTGAGGGCGAGGATGCCGCCTTCGCCGCGGTTGTCGGCCCGCATCAGCACCGCCACGTACTTGAGCGTCACCACCAGGATCAGCGACCACAGGATCAGCGACAGCACGCCCAGCACGTTCGCGGGGTCGGCCTCGAGGCCGTAGTGCGGCCCGAAGGCCTCCTTCAGGGTGTAAAGCGGGCTGGTTCCGATGTCGCCGAAGACGACGCCGACGGCGCCGATCACCAGCGGCCAGGTGCGCGGCGCCGTGGCGCCATCGTGGGTTTGGGAAGTCATGGGAGTGCCCGGAGGCGGATGGGAATGGCGTTAGCCGCGCAGGACCGAGGTGAGGGCCTTGCGGATGATCTGTTCGGCGCTGTCGCCGGGCTCGGCGTGCTTGAGCATGCGCTGGATCTCGACGGGCTTGTAGCCCAGCTGCGTGAGCGCCACGCTGGCCTCGGACACCGGGTCGGCCGGCACCGCGCCGGCCTTGCCGGTGACCACCGCGATGCCGCCGGTGGCAAAGTCCGCCGCGCGGTCGCGCAGCTCCACCACCATGCGCTCGGCGGTCTTCTTGCCGATGCCCGGGATGCGCGTGAGCGCGGTGATGTCGCCGGTCTGCACCAGCCGCGCGAAGTCGTCCACGCTGGCGCCCGACAGCACGGCCAGGGCGATCTTCGCGCCCACGCCGGTCACCTTCTGCACCTCGCGGAACAGCCGGCGCTCGGACTCGGTGAGGAAGCCATACAGCGCCACGCCGTCTTCCTTCACCGCGTAGTGGGTGAACAGCGTGACTTCGCGGCCCACCTCGGGCAGGTCGTAGAAGGTGGACATCGGGGCCGAGAGTTCATAGCCCACGCCGCCCACGTCCACCATCAGCGCCGGCGGCGCCTTGTAGACCAGCAGTCCCTTCAAGCGACCGATCATCGGCGACGTCTCCGGAGCAAGAGTGCGGGGTCCAGGCCACTGCGGCCGGCGGTGGCGCTGGTGTGCGCGTGGGTGAGGGCGACCGCCAGGGCATCGGCGGCGTCGGCCTGCAGTTTGCGCTCACCCAGGCTGAGCAAAAGCTTCACCATGTGCTGCACCTGGGTCTTGTCGGCCGCGCCGCTGCCCACCAGCGACTGCTTGATCACGCGCGGCGCGTATTCGCTGACCGAAAGGCCGCGGCGCACCACGGTGGCGATGGCGGCGCCGCGGGCGTGGCCCAGCTTGAGCGCCGACATGGCCGACTTGTCCATGAACACGGTTTCGATGGCGACCACGGTGGGCTGCCAGGTTTCCAGCACTTCCTCCAGGTCGAACACCAGCTTGCCCAGCCGCGCCGGGAAGTCGTCGGTGTCCACCAGCAGGTTCAGCATCTGGCAGTGCACGAACGCGCATTTGCCCCCGGCATCGACGTCGATCAGGCCGATGCCGGTGCGCTGCGAGCCCGGGTCGATGCCGAGGATGCGGGTCACTGGAACGCGTCGGCGCCCAGGTCGGCGTTGGAGTAGACGTTCTGCACGTCGTCGAGGTCTTCGAGCATGTCGAGCATCTTGGCGACCTGCTGGCCCACCTCGCCCTCGACCTTGATGTCGTTCTCGGCGCGCAGCGTCACTTCGGCCTGCAGCGGCGGGAAGCCGGCGGCCACCATGCCCTGCTTCACCGCCTCGAACGCGTCGGGCGCGCACAGCACCTCGATGGCGCCGTCCTCGGGATAGACCACGATGTCGTCGGCGCCGCATTCGATCGCGGCTTCGGTGATGGCGTCCTCGTTCGAGCCCGGGCCATAGCCAAGCACGCCCTGCTTCTTGAACATGAAGCTGACCGAGCCGTCGGTGCCCAGGTTGCCGCCGCACTTGTTGAAGGCGTGGCGCACGTCGGCCACGGTGCGCACCTTGTTGTCGGTGAGGCAGTCGACGATGACGGCGACGCCGCCGGGCGCGTAGCCCTCGTAGCGGATCTCTTCGTAGCTGACGCCTTCGAGTTCGCCGGTGGCCTTCTTGATGGCGCGCTCGAGCACGTCGCGCGACATGTTCACCGCCAGGCCCTTGTCCATCGCCAGGCGCAGGCGCGGGTTGGCTTTCGGATCGCCGCCGCCCATGCGGGCCGCGGTGGAGACTTCGCGGATGACCTTGGTGAAGACCTTGCCGCGCTTGGCGTCCTGGGCGCCCTTGCGCCCCTCGATGACCATCAACCTGCCCATGGAACCCAACCCTTGAATGCGATGGCGCGATTATACGGCCCGCTCAGGCCGGGAAACGGCCCTGGCGCAGGAAGGCCGCCGCCATGCCCGCGGCCGCGCGCGAGAGGATCAGCCCGGTGTGGCTGACCGGCAGCACGCGGTGGTCGGCCAGGCCCGGCAGCTGGGTTTCCCAGATCGAAACGGTGCCGTCGCCGGGGCCGCCCATGTCGTTGAACAGCTTGCCCAGGCCCGCGGCGCGCGAACCGGCCAGCACGCCCACTTCGCGCCCGCGCGGCAGCTCGACCAGGCCGCTGCGCAGCAGGGTGCCGCTGCGCCCGAGCAGGGCCGACAGATGGTGGCGCGCCAGCCCGCGCGCGGCACCGCTGCCGGCCAGCGGCGAACCCATGCAGACCACGCGGCCCGGCGGCAGGCCGTGGTAGCTGGCCAGGGTTTCCAGCGCCACCAGGCCGCCCAGGCTGTGGCCCACCAGATGCACCGGGCCGGGGCCCAGCGAGGTCATCAGGGCCGCCAGGCGGTCCACCGAGGGCGCCGGGCCCGAGAACAGGCTGGCGTAGTCGAAGCGATGCGGGATGAAACCCTGTGCCTGCAGGCGCCGGGCCAGCGGCACCAGGGTCAGGCCGCGCATCCAGACGCCATGCAGCAGCACGACGTGCTCGGTGGGCTCGGTGCTCAGGGGCATGCCCGCCGCAGCGTGAACTCGAGGTCCACCACGCGGCCCACCGGGAAGGTGTGCTCGCCCACTTTCTCGAAGCCGTGGCGGGCGTAGAAGCGCTGCGCGCCCAGGTTTTCCGACCACACGCCGATCCAGAGCGTGCGCGGCCCGTCGGCCAGCAGCCAGTCCAGCGCGGCCTGGAACAGTTTCCCGCCCCAGCCCGTGCCCTGGTAGGCCGCCAGCACGTAAAGCCGCTTGAGCTCGCCGTCACCGGGCTGCACCGCCGGGTTGGGCAGCCCGCAGGGCCCGGCCGCCGCGTGCCCCACCGCAACGCCGTCGTCCTCGAGCAGCCACACCGCGTAGCCCGGCGTGGACAGGATCACGCGCTGCCGCTCGACCGAATACGACTCCTCGATGAAGTCGCGCAGGTCCTGCTCCGGGTACAGGTGCCCGAAGGCCTCGACGAAGGTCTGTTCGGCCAGCGCCGACAGCAGCGCGGCATCCTCCGGCGTGGCGCGGCGGATGCCCAGGGCCATGGCTCAGGCCTTGTCGGGCTTCGCGCGCACCGAGACGTGCACCTCGGCCAGCTGCTTGTCCGGCACCGGCGACGGCGCGCCGGTCATCAGGCACTGCGCGGTGGTGGTCTTGGGGAAGGCGATGACGTCGCGGATGGACTCCGTGCCGGCCATCAGCGCCGCGATGCGGTCGATGCCGAAGGCGATGCCGCCGTGCGGCGGCGCGCCGTAGCGCAGCGCGTCGAGCAGGAAGCCGAACTTGGCTTCCGCCTCTTCGGCTTCGATGCCCAGCAGCTGGAACACCGCGCTCTGCATGTCGCTGCGGTGGATGCGGATGGAGCCGCCGCCGATCTCGTTGCCGTTGAGCACCATGTCGTAGCCGCGCGACACCGCGATGCGGGCGTTGGCCTTCAGGTCGGCGATGTCGTCCAGGGCCGGCGCGGTGAACGGGTGGTGCAGCGCCACGTAGCGCGACTCCTCGTCGTCCCACTCGAACATCGGGAAGTCGGTGACCCACAGCGGCTTCCAGTCGCTGGAGACGAGGTTGAAGTCCTTGCCGGCCTTCAGGCGCACCGCGCCCATGAAGTCGCTGGCCTTGCCCCAGGCGCCGGCACCGAAGAAGACGATGTCGCCCTTCTGCGCACCGGTGGCCTGCAGCAGCGCGGCGAAGGCGTCCTCGGCGAAGAACTTGGCGATCGGCGAGTTCACCGCGCCTGATTCGTCCAGCTTGGCGTACGCGAGGCCCTTGGCGCCGAACTTGGCGGCGTGGGCGGCGTAGTCGTCGATCTGCTTGCGGCTCAGCGAAGCGCCGCCCGGGATGCGCAGCGCCGCAACGCGGCCGTCGGGATCGTTGGCGGCATCGGTGAAGACCTTGAACTCGCAGCCCTTCACCAGCTCGGCCACGTCCACCAGCTCCAGCGGGTTGCGCAGGTCGGGCTTGTCCGAGCCGTAGCGGCGCATGGCCTCGGCGTAGGTCAGGCGCGGGAAGGAAGCGTCGAGTTCGACGCCGATCACTTCCTTGAAGATCTGGCGGATCATGCCCTCCACTTCGTCCTGCACGTCGGCCTCGCGCACCCAGGCGAACTCCATGTCCAGCTGGGTGAACTCGAGCTGGCGGTCGGCGCGCAGGGCTTCGTCGCGGAAGCAGCGGGCGATCTGGTAGTAGCGGTCGAAGCCGGCCACCATCAGGATCTGCTTGAACAGCTGCGGCGACTGCGGCAGCGCGTAGAACTCGCCCGGCGACATGCGCGCGGGCACCAGGAAGTCGCGCGCGCCCTCGGGCGTGGCCTTGGTGAGGATGGGCGTCTCGATGTCCTGGAAGCCGCGCTCGTCGAGGTAGCGGCGCAGGGCCTGCACCAGCTTGATGCGCGTGCGCATCATCTTCTGCATCTCGGGGCGGCGCAGGTCGAGGTAGCGGTACTTCAGGCGCGATTCCTCGCCCGGGTTCTCGTGGGCGTGGAAGGGCAGCGGCTCGGCCTTGTTCAGCAGTTCGATCGCGGTGGCCAGCACCTCGACCTTGCCGGTGCGGATCTTGTCGTTCACCGAGTGGCGCGCGCGCACCACGCCGGTGATGCGCAGGCAGTCCTCGTAGCCGACCTTCGAAGCGGCGGCCACCACGGCCGCGTTGCCGGCGTCGGCGGACGGCTCGGCCACGACCTGGACGATGCCTTCGTGGTCACGCAGGTCGATGAAGCACAGGCCGCCCAGGTCGCGGGCGACGTCGGCCCAGCCGCAAAGGGTGACGGTCTGGCCGATCATGGACTCGTCCACGAGGCCACAGAAATGGGTGCGCATGCTTGCTCCGGAAGGAAGACGTCGCGCCCCGGACGGGGCGGCGGAAACCTTTGAATTTTAAGGCCCCCGGGGGTCCGTGGGCAAATCGCGGCACCCCTGCCCGGACGCCGCGGCCGGCGTTATAGTCGCCGGACAGGCCCACCCCGCACGCAATCCGAGGATATCCCCATGTACAGACTCCTAGTGGCAGCAGCGCTCGCCATCGGCATGGTCACGGCGGTGCCGGTGGCCCAGGCCCAGTCCGACTCGCGCTCCTATGCGCCCGAGGACCTGCGCCAGCTTTCCACCCGCGACCGCATCCGGGTGCTGGAAACCGAGTACGAGGAACAGTCCAACGGGCGGCGGCTGCCGTCCGACCAGCGCGATTTCTACCTCGCGCAGATCAACTCGGGCTGGTCCTTCAGCCGGATCAAGTCCGACATCGCCCAGTCCCTGCGCGGCAATGGCGACTGGGACGGCGGCAACCAGGATGGCTACCCGGGCAGCGGCGGCAACGGGCGCACCGTGCGCTGCGAAAGCGTGAACGACCGCTACCGC
>JAPLSJ010000089.1 GCA_026398695.1 Arenimonas sp. | reverse complement strand
GCCCGCGGCGGCAGCGCCCAGTCGATCGGCGCCTGCCGGGCGCCCTCCAGCCAGCGGTTGGCCTTGCCGAAATGGCCGCAGCCCAGGAACCCGCGGTGGGCGGACAGCGGCGACGGGTGCGGTGCGCGCAGCATGCAGTGCCGGCGCGGGTCCACCAGCTTGCCCTTGGCCTGGGCGTAGCTGCCCCAGAGCATGAACACCAGGCCCTCGCGCTCGCGGTCCAGGGCCTGGACGATGGCGTCGGTGAAGCCCTCCCAGCCCTTGCCCTGGTGGGCGCCGGCCTTGCCCTCCTCGACGGTCAGCACCGCGTTGAGCAGCAGCACGCCCTGCCGGGCCCACGGCAGCAGGCAGCCATGGTCGGCCGGGGCGATGCCCAGGTCGGCCTTGAGTTCCTTGTAGATGTTCTGCAGCGACGGCGGCACCGGCACCCCGGGCAGCACCGAGAAGCACAGGCCATGGGCCTGGCCGGCCCCGTGGTACGGGTCCTGGCCCAGCACCACCACCTTCACCTGGTCGAAGGGCGTGGCGTCGAGTGCGGAGAAGATGCGCGGGCCGGGCGGGAAGATGTGCTTGCCGCGCGCTTTTTCCTGACGCAGGAAGGCGCCGAGTTCGCGCATGTCGGGACGCTGCAGGTAGTCACCCACCCGGGCCTTCCACGAAGGCTCGAGCCGGATCCGGCCCTCGTCGGGCGGATGGTCGACGGCCACGCCTTACTTGCCGAGCTTCTCGCGCAGCATGCGGCCCACGCGCAGCTGGAACAGCAGCTTGGTGATCAGGAGGCGCTCTTCGATGGGCTTCTGCACCAGGTCGTTGGCGCCGGCGCGCAGCAGGTCGCTCTGGTTGGCCGGGTTGGCGTCGCCGGTCATCACCAGCACCGGCAGCAGGCCCTTGGCATAGCCGAAGTCGTGGCGGATCGAGCGCAGCAGGTCCTTGCCGGTCAGCTCGCCCTTCAGGTACACGTCGGTGAGCACGATGTCGGGGCCCGGCACCTTGCCCTGCGCGCGCATGGTCTCGAGGTGCGCGATGGCGTCCTCGACGCCGGTGGCGTGGGTGACGGTGAGGTTGTGCTTCTCGAGCATGCGGCGGGTGGCCATGGCCACCACGCGGCTGTCCTCGACGTAAAGCACTTCGCCGCCGGTCTCGGCCTCGGGGGCCACGTAGCCCTTGATGAAGGCGGCCAGGGCGTTGAAGCCCAGCGCCTTGTCGAAGTAGTCGGTGACGTCGTCGCTGATCGAACGGCTTTCCAGCCGCTCCTGCACGTCGCCCGAGACCACGATGATGGGGATGTAGGCCTGCGGGGTGTGTTCGCGCAGGTAGCGCGCCAGGTCCAGGCCGTCCATGTCGGGCAGCCGCAGCGCGGTGGTGACCAGGTTGACGGCGCCGGCCTGCAGCGCGGCCTTGGCTTCCTCGCCGGTTTCGCAGCCGACGAACTCCAGCCCGGGCAGCTGCTGGCGCAGCACGCCTTCGATCATCTTGCGCACGACCTTCGAGCCGTCCACGACCATGATGCGCGGCGAGCTGGTGTCGAAACTGCGGAAACTGGGATTGCTCATGTCACACGTCCACGGGACGGGTCCGACGTAGATGATGCCCGGTTGCGAGCCACGCGCCCAGCCACCCCATCGTGGCCGACCCGGCCAGCAGGAGCAGGGTGCCGCGCAGGCCGGGGCCGGACAGTGCGAATTGCGTCCCGTAGCTGGCCACCAGGGCCGACAGGCGCCCCTGCATCAGCAGGCCCGCCACCAGCAGCAGCGCGCCGGCCAGCAGGCCGGCGGCCAGCCCGTACCAGGCGCCCAGGTAAAGGAAGGGGCGGCGGACGAAGGCATCGGTGGCGCCCAGGTGCTGCAGCACGGCGATTTCCTCGCTGCGCGCGCCGATGTCCAGGCGCACCGTGTTGCCCACCACCAGCAGCACGCCCAGGCCCAGCAGCACGGCCACCACCTGCACCACGCGCTCGCCGAAGGCCAGCCAGGCCGACAGGCGCTGACGCCAGGCGGCGTCGTGCTGGACGATGTCGGCCTGCGGCAGCTGGCGCAGGTCGGCGGCCAGCGCGTCGCCGTCGCCCTTGGGCTGCACCACCAGCACGGTGGGCAGCGGGTTTTCCTCAAGCACGTCCAGCGCGCCGGCCAGGTCGCTCATGGCGCGGAACTCGGCCAGGCCCTCGTCGGGCGTGCGCACGCTGACGCCGGCCACGTCGGCCCGGGCACCGATGCCGGTGGCGAGGTCGCGGGCCTGGGCCACGGTGACGTCGTGCTTGAGGAACACGCCGATCTCGCGTGATTCGGTGACGCTGCCCGAGAAGCGCTCGATGTTGCCCAGCGCCAGGCCCAGGCCCAGCGGCAGCGCCAGCGCGATCGCCATCACGCCCACGGTGAGGCCGGTGGCGAACGGGCGCGCGGCCAGGCGGCCCAGGCTGGAGACCAGCGAATACAGGTGCTGCTCGCGCCAGGCGCGGAAGCGGCTGCCGATGCCGCCGGACTTCCTGCGCTCGGCGGCCGCGGGCTTGGCGCGGGCTTCGGGCTTGGCGCTCATGCCGCCAGGTCCTCGGGCGAAATGTCGTCGGCCAGCCGGCCGTGGTCGAGCACCAGCACGCGCCGGCGCATGCGCTTGACCAGCGCCAGGTCGTGGCTGGCCACGATCACCGTGGTGCCCAGCGCCGGCAGCGACGCGAACAGCTGCATGATTTCCGCGGCCAGCTGCGGGTCGAGGTTGCCGGTGGGTTCGTCGGCCACCAGCAGCTGGGGCTGGGCGATGGTGGCGCGGGCGATGCCCACGCGCTGCTGTTCACCGGTGGAAAGCTGCATCGGCAGCGAGCGCTCGCGCTCGCCCAGGCCCACCTTGTCGAGCATGGCGCGCACGCGCTTGCCGACCTCGGCGCCCGGTGTGCCGGCGATCAGCAGCGGCAGGGCCACGTTGTCGTACACGCTGCGGTCGGTGAGCAGGCGGTGGTCCTGGAACACCACGCCCACCTGGCGGCGGTGCAGCGGCACCTTGCCGCCGCGGACCTTGGCCAGGTTGCGCTCGTTCACCAGCACCGTGCCGCGGCTGGGCCGCTCCGACAGGTGCACCAGGCGCAGCAGGGTGCTCTTGCCTGCGCCCGAATGCCCGGTGACGAAGAGCATCTCGCCCTCCTCCACCGAGAAGCTGACCTCGCTCAGCGCCGGCGCACTGCCGGCGTAGGCCTTGGTGACGTTGTCGAAGCGGAGCAGGGCCATGCGGGCGGCGGGGCTTAGTGGCCGGTGGGCGGGTTGCGCTTCACCAGCGACTTCAGGCCGGCCTTGATGCGGCCCAGCAGCGACGGCTTTTCGCCGGCGGCCGGCGCCTTGGGCGCGGCTTCGGGCGAGCGCGGCTTCGCGCCCGCGTCCACCGGCGCGCCGTCGCCCACCGGGCGGCCACCGCGACGGCGGCGACGCTTGCGGGCAGGCGCGTTCGGGTCGACCTGCATCGGCGACGAGGGCGCGGGCCGCTGCGCCGGGCGCGTCGGATCCACCGGGGCCTCGACCGCCGGCGGCAGCAGCTCGGCCTGGACCTGCACCTGCGCCGGCTTGCGCTCGCGCTGCGCGCCCGGACGCGGGCCGCTGCGTTCGCGCGAACCACCGCCCGGGCGGCCGGCGTCGCGGCCACCGCTGCTGCGGCCACCGCGGGTCACGCCGCGGCGCTCGTCCTCGGCGGCCTTGGCCTCGCGCACTTCGCGGAAGATGGCGCTGACGCTTTCGGTCTCGCCCTCTTCCTCGCCCTCGACCTTCTCGCGCGGGGCGCGCGGCTTGGCGATCAGCAGCTCGGCCTCCACCGCGGCCACCGGCAGCTTCTGCTCGATGTAGGCCTCGATGTCGGGCAGCGACATGGCGTAGCGCTCGCAGGCGAAGCTGATGGCGTCGCCCTCGGCGCCCAGGCGCGCGGTGCGGCCGATGCGGTGCACGTAGTCCTCGGCGTCGAACGGCAGGTCGTAGTTGTAGACGTGCGACACGCCGTCGATGTGCAGGCCGCGGGCGGCCACGTCGGTGGCCACCAGGATGTCGAGCTGGCCCTTCTGGAAGCGCGCCAGCAGCGTCTCGCGCTTCTTCTGGGGCACGTCGCCCGACAGCACGCCGACGCGGAAGCCGGCGCGCTCCAGGCCGCGCGCCACGCGCTCGACCCAGACCTTGGTGTTCACGAACACCATCGTGCGCTGGCCTTCGCTGCGCGTGAGCAGGCCGATCAGCAGCGGGATCTTTTCCTCGTCGGACGGGAAGTAGACCAGCTGGCGGACCTTGGCGTTGGTGATGAACTCGGACTCGACCACCAGCTTCTCGGAGTCGTTCATGTGTTCATAGGCCAGCTCCAGCACGCGGTGGCTGAGGGTGGCGCTGAACAGCAGGGTCTGGCGCTCGCTCAGGATGGGCATGCGGCGCAGCAGGAAGCGGATGTCCTTGATGAAGCCCAGGTCGAACATGCGGTCGGCTTCGTCCAGCACGCACACTTCGCAGGCGTGCAGGGAAACCACCTTGTGCTGCTTCACGTAGTCGATCAGGCGGCCGGGGGTGGCGATGATCACGTCCACGCCCTGCTGCAGCAGCTCGCGCTGCTTGTCGTAGTCCACGCCGCCGTACACCAGGGCGAAGCGCAGGCCGACGTCGGCGCCGAACTTCACGGCGTCCTTGTGGATCTGTATGGCCAGCTCGCGGGTGGGCGCCAGGATCAGGGCGCGCGGGTCTTCGGGCTTGCGGTCGGCCAGGGCCGGGCGGGTGAGCAGCCGGTTCATCAGCGCGACCAGGAAGGCCAGGGTCTTGCCGGTGCCGGTCTGGGCCTGGCCGGCGACATCGCGCCCGGCGAGGGCGATCGGCAGGGTCAGGGCCTGGATGGGGGTGCAGCGGGTGAACCCGGCGGCTTCGAGCCCGGCCTGGAGCGCCGGATGCAGGTCGAAGCTGGAAAAAGCGATATCAGTCAGGGGCTTGTCGGACATTGGACTCTCTGGATGCGCGTCTCTGCGCTTGCGCGGGGTGCCCGGCGGTCGCAAACTCGGCGCATCCGGGGCGTGCCGCTGGCGGTTGATTTATCGTCGTCAGCGCCCCAGTTTAACCCAATGGCGGCCGCAACCGGACCGCATCCCCCAATTGAATCAGGAGTTTGAAGGCATGAGCGACCAGGTGCTGCACGTGGGCGATAGCGACTTCGAGGCCCAGGTGCTCAAGTCCGACACCCCGGTGCTCGTGGACTTCTGGGCCGAGTGGTGCGGCCCGTGCAAGATGATCGGCCCGATGGTGGACGAGCTGGCCGGCACGTACGCGGGCAAGGTCAAGGTGGTCAAGATCAACATTGACCACAACCCGCAGACGCCGCGCCAGTACGCGGTGCGCGGCATCCCCACGCTGATGCTGTTCAAGGACGGCAAGGTGCACTCCACCCAGGTCGGCGCGGTGGGCAAGGCCCAGCTCGCGCAGTTCATGGACAAGGCTCTCTGAACCCCTTCGCCCCGGCCCAGGCCGGGGCTTGCGTGGCCGCGCGGGTTGTCGCCGCGGCCCCGCCGGTGGTAGCGTTGCACCACTGAGGCGCTTCGTGCGCCCCCTCTTCTTGCAAGAACCCCTCCCTCCCCCACGCTCGCGTTCGCGAGGTGAATCCTGTGTCTGATATCGAAAACGAATCCGGCCCCAGCGCCGAGAAGCGCCCGCGCAAGCCGCGTGCCACCCCCGCCCAAAACACCGAATCCAGCGCCCCCCAGGCGCCGGCACCGGCCCCTGTTTCCGCACCCGCTACCGAACGCGCGCCGGCTCCGAGCCAGGCGTCGGGCGGTGAGTCGCAGGGCGGCGGCCAGCACGGCGGCAACGCCGGTGGCGGCCAGCCTTCCGGCGGCGGCCAGTCCGGCGGCGGCAACGAGGGCGGCAACGGCGGCGGCCAGTCCGGCGGCGGCGAAGGCGGCAATGCCGGTGGCGGCCAGTCCGGCGGCGGCAACGCCGGCGGTGAAGGCGGCCAGGGCGGCCAGGGCGGCCAGGGCGGCGAAGGTGGCGAAGGCGGCTTCCGCGAAGGCCGCAACCGCAACCGCCGCGATCGCTTCCGCGACAAGCGCGACCGCTTCCGTGACCGTCCGCGCGACGGCGAGTCCGGCGACGACGCCCGCGGCGGCAACGGCGGCAATGCCGGTGGCGGCGGCGGTGGTGGCGAGCGCAACGACCGGCCGATGCCGCAGCTCCCGCCCGACTTCCCGACCTACAGCCTCAACGACCTCAAGCGGATGCCGGCGCACAAGCTGCTGGAAATCGCCGACAAGCTGAACCTGCACGAGGGCGTTGCCCGGATGCGCAAGCAGGACGTCACGTTCGCGCTGCTCAAGGTGCTGACGCGGCATCCGCAGGGCGTCGCCGGCGACGGCGTGCTCGAGATCCTGCCCGACGGCTACGGCTTCCTGCGCTCGGACGACGCCAGCTACCTGGCCGGCCCGGACGACGTCTACATCTCGCCCAGCCAGATCCGCCGCTTCAACCTGCGCACCGGCGACGAGATTTCCGGCCGCATCCGCAGCCCCAAGGACGGCGAGCGCTACGTGGCGCTCAACATCGTCGACACCATCAACGGCGAACCGCCGGAGGCGTCGAAGGGCAAGGTGCTGTTCGAAAACCTCACGCCGCTGTTCCCGCGCGAGCGTTTCCGGCTCGAGCGCGGCAACGGTTCGTCGGAAGACATCACCGGCCGCGTGATGGACCTGATGTCGCCGATCGGCAAGGGCCAGCGCGCCCTGATCGTTTCGCCGCCCAAGGCCGGCAAGACGGTGCTGATGCAGAACATCGCCCAGGCCATCATCCACAACCACCCCGACGTGCACCTGATCGTGCTGCTGATCGACGAGCGGCCCGAGGAAGTGACCGAGATGCAGCGCACCGTGCGCGGCGAAGTCATCTCGTCCACCTTCGACGAGCCGGCCGCGCGCCACGTGCAGGTCGCCGAGATGGTGATCGAGCGCGCCAAGCGCCTGGTCGAGCACAAGCGCGACGTGGTGATCATGCTCGACTCGATCACCCGCCTGGCCCGTGCCTACAACACCGTGGTGCCCAGCTCGGGCAAGGTGCTGACCGGCGGCGTGGACGCCAACGCGCTGCACCGCCCGAAGCGCTTCTTCGGCGCGGCCCGCAACGTCGAGGAAGGCGGCTCGCTGACCATCATCGCCACCACGCTGGTTGAAACCGGCTCGAAGATGGACGAGGTGATCTACGAAGAGTTCAAGGGCACCGGCAACAGCGAAGTGCACCTGGACCGCCGCATCGCCGAAAAGCGCGTCTACCCGGCCATCAACATCAACCGCTCCGGCACCCGCCGCGAAGAGCTGCTGATCGAGCCGGACATGCTCCAGAAGATCTGGATCCTGCGCAAGCTGCTGCACCCGATGGACGAGCTGGCCGCGATGGAGTTCCTGCTCGAGAAGATGAAGAACACCAAGTCCAACGACGAGTTCTTCTCTTCGATGAAGCGCTGAGGCCCGGCCTTCGCGCAAAGGAAAAGCCCCGCTCCGGCGGGGCTTTTTCATTCCCGGGGCGGGGGTGTGTTCCAAGCGGTCATGGGAGCAGCGCATAATCCGCGCATGCACGGACATGGCGGCTACCTCGGCATCATCCTGGTCTTCCTGGTGGCGGCCGTGATCGCCGTGCCGCTGTTCCGGCGGCTGGGGCTGGGCGCGATCCTGGGTTATCTGGTGGCCGGCGTGGCGATCGGCCCGGACGGGCTGAAGCTGGTGCCCGACCCCGAAGACGTCCTGGCCGCGTCCGAGTTCGGCGTGGTGATGATGCTTTTCATCATCGGCCTGGAGCTTTCGCCCGCGCGGCTGTGGGTGCTGCGGCGCAAGGTGTTCGGCACCGGCGGGCTGCAGGTGCTGCTGTCGGCGGCGGCCATCGGCGGCGTGATCGCCTTCTTCAGCACCGGCTGGAAAGCGCCCGTGATCATCGGCCTGGGCCTGGCGCTGTCGTCCACCGCGGTGGGCCTGCAGCTGCTGGCCGAGCGCAAGGAGCTGGGCGCCGACCACGGCCGCGTGGCGTTCGCGATCCTGCTGTTCCAGGACCTGGTCGCCATCCCGCTGCTCGCCGCCATCCCGCTGCTGGGCGAGGCCAAGGCGCTGGCGCAGTCGGCGCCGCCGGCATCGTCGATCATCAACGCCGTGGTGGTGATTGCCGCCGTGGTGCTGGGCGGCCGCTTCCTGCTGGCGCAGCTGTTCCGGGTGGTGGCGCGCGCGCAGATGGTGGAGGTGTTCACCGCCAGCGCACTGCTGGTGGTGGCCGGCACCGCGTGGCTGATGCAGTGGGTGGGCCTGTCGATGGGCCTGGGCGCGTTCCTGGCCGGCGTGCTGTTGGCCGACTCGGAGTTCCGGCACGAGCTCGAGTCGCACATCGAACCGTTCAAGGGCTTGTTCCTGGGCCTGTTCTTCATGGCCGTGGGCATGAGCATCGACCTGGACGTGGTGACCAACCAGCCGGCGCTGATCGCCGGCGGCGTGGTCGCGCTGCTGCTGGTGAAGTCGCTGGTGCTGGTGGCCGTGGGCCGGCTGTTCGGCGACCTGCCCTGGCGCAGCGCGCTGATGCTGGGCGGCGTGCTGGCGATGGGCGGCGAGTTCGGCTTCGTCGTGTTCGCCGAGGCGCTCAAGGCAGGCCTGATCGAGGCCGAGCTGCGCGACCAGCTGTTCGTCATCGTCGGCCTGTCCATGGCCGCCACCCCGCTGCTGCTGATGGCGCTGGCACGGCTGCCGGAGGCGCGCGACGCGAAGCCCGCGCGCGCGCCCGACCGCGTCGACGAAGAGTACCCGCGGGTGATCATCGCCGGCTTCGGCCGCATGGGGCAGATCGTCGGGCGCATGCTGCGCGCGCAGAAGATCCCGTTCACCGCGCTGGAAACGAACGTGGAGCAGGTGGACTTCCTGCGCAAGTTCGGCAACAAGGTCTACTTCGGCGACCCGTCCCGCCCCGAACTGCTGCGCGCCGCGCACGCCGACCGCGCCGAGGTGTTCGTGCTCACCACCGACGACCCGGACGCCAACATCCGCACCGCGCGGCTGGTGAAGCGCCTGTTCCCGCACCTGAAGGTGTACGCCCGCGCCCGCAACCGCCAGCACGCCTTCAAGCTGATGGACATGGACGTGCTGCCCACGCGCGAGACCTTCCATTCCAGCCTGGTGCTGGGGCGGCGCGTGATGGAGGCCCTGGGCGTGCCGCCCGACGAAGCCGCCCGCAACACCGACCGCTTCCGCGAACACGACGAGGTGCTGCTGCGCGAACAGCACCTGTACTACGACGACGAGGCCGCGCTGGTGGCGTCGGCGCGCGAGGCGCAGCGCGAACTCGAAACGCTGTTCGAAGCCGACCTGCCCGCCGATGCGGCGGACGATGACGGCGACGCGGGGCGGTAGCGCCTAGCCCTTGGGCTCGCGCAGGAACCGCGCCAGCGACGGCGCGGCGCGCGACGGCTCGAACTCCGACGCCACGTCCACGAAGCCGCGCAGCACGGCGATGTCGTGCGGCGTGCGGCCCAGCGTGTCGCGGGCCTGGCGGTTGCCGCCTTCGCGCAGCAGGCGCTGCACCACGCGCGGCAGGCCGTGCAGGGCGGCCAGGTGCAGGGCGCCGAAGCCGCGCTGGTCCTGCGCGTCCAGGTTCACGTCTTCGGCCAGCAGGCGCTCGAGCGCCGCCAGCAATACGTCTTCGTCGCAGGCCGTGCCGGGTTCGGCGCGCGCGCCCAACAGCAGCAGCAGCGGCGTCTGGCCCAGCGCGGTGGCTTCGTCGGGCGCGATGCCCGCCAGCAGCAGCGTGTCCACCAGCGCCAGCACGCGCTGGCGGTCGCGCGACGAGAAGGCGTGCAGCGCCGCGCAGTGCAGCGAGCCCAGGCCCTGGGCGTCGCGGGACTCGGGGTCGGCGCCGTGCGCCAGCAGGCGCGAGATCAGCTCGGGCTGGCCCAGCGCGGCGGCCAGCATCAGCGGCGTCACGTCGCCGGGCAGGGCCAGGTCGGGCTTGGCGCCGGCGCGCAGCAATTGGTCCACCACGCCCACGTGCCGCATGCTGATGGCGGCCGACAGCGGCGTGGCGCCGGTGCGCGCAGCCAGCGCGGTGTCGGCGCCGCGTTCGAGCAGCAGAGCCACCACCACGTCGTGGCCGCCGCCGGCGGCGCGCAGCAGCGCGCTGCAGCCCTGCGCGTCCACGCCGTCCACCGGCAGGCCCAGCTCCAGCAGGCGCAGCACGGCGTCGGCGTCACCGGCCATTGCGGCCGACGGCAGGTCGGACGCCTGCAGCGCGCGGCCCGGCAGCTGCCACTGGCGCCATTCAAGCCAATGCGAGAGTTCACGGCGGTCCGCGGCCAGCGCCAGGCCCAGCGGCGTCTGGCCGTCGGGCGCCGACAGCGCCGGCGAGGCGCCGTGCCGGATCAGCACGCGCAGTGCGCCCTCGCGGCCCAGCGTGGCCGCGCAGTGCAGCGCGGTGTGGCCGCGGCCGTCGCGTGCGTTCGGGTCCACGCCCGCCACCAGCAGCGCTTCGGCCAGGCGCAGCCAGCCCAGGCGGATCGCCAGGCCCAGCGGCGGGTCCGCCGGCGCGCCGCCGAAGGCATCGGCGCCACGTTCCAGCAATGCGATCGCGAGCAGCTCATGGCCGCGCGTGGTGTGCTCGCCTTCGAAGCAGGCCTGCAGCCAGCGCGCGAGCCCGCCGCGGCCACCCACGGCCTGGCCGCGCTCGAGCAGGCGCTGCAGCGCGCCGGAGGCGTGGCCACCGCGGCCCAGCAGGAGGAACAGGGCGCTGTCATCGCCGTCCACCAGGACGTCGGCGCTGGCGCCATGGCGCAACAGCCAGTCGAAGCCCGACAGGTCGCCCTCGCCCGCGAACTCCAGCAGGAGCGAAGCCAGGCCTTCGGCGTCCGGGCCGGCGCCCAGGCGCAGCATCGCCTCGGCGGATTCGGGGCGCTGGGCCGACAGCGCTTCACGCAGCAGTTCGCGCGGCGTCTTTTCGAAGTGGCCTTCGGACAGGCCCTCGGCCACGCTGGCGGGCAGCGGATAGGACGGATCCAGCACCGCCACCAGCGGCCAGCGGCCCGCGCCCAGCGCGTGCTCGACGGCGCGGCGACCGTCCTGGTCGCGCTGCTCGGGGTTCACGCCCATTGCAATCAGGTGGCGCAGGAACTCGGGCGCCACGCCCGCTTCGGCAGCCAGCACCAGCGCGTTGCGCCCGTGTTCGTCCACGGCGGTGACGTCGGGCTTGGCCTGGGCCAATCGCGCCAGCACGCCGGCATGGCCGCCACGCGCGGTTTCCAGCAGCGGCGACAGGCCTTCGGCGTCGCGCGCGTTGCGGTCGGCGCCAGCGTCGAGCAGGTCGCCGGCGATGTCGGCGTTGCCCGCCGCGCAGGCCAGCAGCAGCGCCGTGCGCTGCCCGGTGCCACGCGCATCCACGCGCGCCTTGTGCCGCAGCAGCAGCTGCACGCCCGCGATGTCGTCGTCGCCGACCACGGCGGCCAGCAGTGCCGGCTGGCCCTCCTTGGGTTCGGGCTTGGCGCCGCGCTCGATCAGGAAGCGCGCCAGCCGCCAGTTGCCGGCGGCGCAGGCCACGCCCAGCGGGCTGAAGCCGTCGTGGTTGAGCGCCTCGAGCAGTGCGCCGGCGTCAAGCAGCAGCGCGGCCACGGCCGGATCGGTGCTGCGCGCGGCGTGGTGCAGCGGCGTGTTGCCGTCGGCGTCGGCGCGGCGCGCATCGGCGCCGTTGGCCAGCAGGGTCATCACGGCTTCGGGGCGGCCGTGCCAGCTGTCGCGGGTGGCGGCCAGCAGCGGCGTGAGGCCGGCATGTTCGGCGTTGAGGTCGACGCCGCGGGCGATCAGTTCACGCAGCAGCCGCAGGTCGCCCAGCAGGGCCGCGAGCATGGGCAGGGTGCGCTGGTCGCGCTCGTCGGCCGAGGGGTCGGCCGACGGGTCGGCGCCAGACTGCAGCGCGGCCAGGGCGGCGTCGATGCGCCCGGCGCGGGTGGCGGCGTACAGCTGGTCGTCGGGGTGTTCGTCGCTGGCCGGCGCGGCCACGGCCGGCGCTTCGTCGTCGTCGTCGCCGTAGATCGGCAGCGCCCCTAGCGGCAGCGCCGGGGGCGCGGCGCCGTGGCGCTGCACCAGCCCGTGGGCCAGGATCGCCACGGCCAGGTGCGCGAGCACCAGCGGCAGCCGCAGGCCGGCGGGAACCAGGCCTGGCCAGGCCAGCAGCAGCGCGCCCGCCGCCACCACGAACACCGACAGCGCCACCACGAAGCCGCGGCCGGCTTCGTCCGGGCCGGCCGAGCCAACGGCCGCGGCCAGCGCCGGCAGCCGGGCCGATTCGCGCTCCGCCAGGCCGAAGGCGGGCCAGGCGCGCCACAGGCACAGCAGCGCCGCGCCCGCCATGCCGCTCAGGGCCAGGCTGGCGGCCAGCGAGCCGGTGTCGCGCAGCGCCGCCAGCGGCCAGCCAATGGCCAGGGCCACCAGGGCCAGGCCCGCGCCCCAGACCAGGGCCAGCCCCAGCGCATCGCGCCGGCCGGCGGCGTCCAGCGCGGCCGGGCGAAGCCCGCGCACGCCGCCCAGGCCCAGGGCCAGGGCCGGCTGCGCCAGCCAGGCGCCGGCCAACGCCAGCGGATTCGCCCAGAGCGGCAGCAGGGACAGCCCGAGGCCCAGCGCCAGCCAGGCCCACGCCGCCGCCTTGCGCGGGGATTCAGCCATCGACCATCGGATCCAGCAGGGTGGGCGGGAACTGCAGGTGGAACCCGTGCGCGGCCAGGTTGGCGCGCACCACGGCCGGATCGGCCTGGGCCAGCTTGCGCTGCTCGGTCAGGGCGAACTCCAGCACGAACACCAGGTCGCCCAGGGGCGCCCGCACCGCCTCGGGCATCACCGCGAAATCGTCCCGCTTGCGCAGGTAGACGTAGGTGTTTTCCTTGCGCAGGGACTTGTAGACGTAGGTTTGCATGGGTTTGCCAGAGGGTTCGGGCGATTGTCGCCGCAAACGCAGCATGGGAAAAGCAGCACGGGCGGCCTGCACGCGGCGTTTGCTAGGCTTGCCCGTCCTTTTTGCCCGCCCGGAGCCACCATGCGCCATCGCCTGACCGCCCTCGCCCTGCTCGCGGCCTGCGCCGCACCGGCGCTGGCGCAAGACACGCCGCTGACCCTGGACCAGGCGATGGCGCACCCGGACTGGATCGGTTCGCCGGTGGAAACGGCGTGGTGGTCGCTGGACGGCACGCGCGCGCACTACACCCTCAAGCGCGAAGGCTCGCCGGTGCGCGACACCTGGACGATCCCCGCGGCCGGCGGCGCGCCGGTGCGCGTGGAGGGCGCGGCGCAGGCGGACGTGGACGGTGCACAGGCCGTGTACGACGCCAGCCGGCGGCGCGCGCTGTTCGTGCGCAACGGCGACGTCTTCCTGCGCGAAATCGGTGGCCCGCTGCAGCAGCTCACGCGCAGCGCCGAATCCGAAGGCGCGCCGCGCTTCGCCGCCGACGGCCGCGGCGTGGTGTGGCGCGTGGGCAACGACTGGTTCCGCTGGTCGCCCGAGACGCGCCTGGCCCAGCCGGTGGCGCTGCCGCGCGCCGAGAAGGACCCCGCCGCCGCGCCCGACCCCGACGCCCTGCGCGACCACCAGCTGCGGCTGAGCGCCGCGCTGGCGCGCGAGAAGCAGCAGCGCGAGGCGCTGCGCGACGACGCCGAGGCCAACCGCCGCACCGACCCCACGCGCGCCGCCGCGCCGGTGTACCTGGGCGACAAGGTCGACATCGCCGACCCCGCACTCGCGCCCGATGGCCGCTGGCTGCTGGTCGTCACCACCGCCAAGGGCGCCGACACCGGTCGCGTCGGCAAGATGCCCAAGTACGTCACCGAGTCGGGCTACGAGGAAGCCGAGGACGTGCGCGTGCGCGTGGGCCGCAACCCGCCGCTGGGCCACCAGCTCAAGCTGGTGGACCTGGGCAACGGCAGCGTGCGCCAGCTGGCGCTGTCGTCGCTGCCGGGCATCGACGCCGACCCGCTGGCCGCGCTGCGCAAGGCCGCCAAGCTCGAACCGCTCGCCGGCGAGCGCACCGTGCGCGTGGACACCCTGGCCTGGAACGACGACGGCAGCGCCGTGGCGCTGATGGCGCGTGCGGTGGACAACAAGGACCGCTGGATCGCCACCGTGGACTTCGCCGAAGGCAAGCTGGTCTCCGCGCACCGGCTCACGGACGAGGCCTGGATCAACTGGAGCTTCAATGAATTCGGCTGGCTGCCGGGCGGCCGCACGCTGTGGTTCCTGTCCGAGGAGTCGGGCTATTCGCACCTGTACACGATGGTGCCGGGCGATCGCGCCAGGCGCCTGACCTCGGGCCGCTGGGAAGCCTCGTCGCCGGTGTGGTCGCCCGACGGCGCCACGGCCTACGTCATCTGCAACCGCGAGCGCCCGGGTGACTACGAAGTGTGCGCCGTGCCCGGCAACGGCGGCGAAGTGCGCGAGCTCACCGCGCTGAACGGCGTCGAGGACTTCAGCCTCTCGCCCGACGGCCGCCAGCTGCTGCTGCGCTGGTCGGCCCACCACACGCCGCCGCAGCTGGCGGTGCAGGCGGTGGCCGGCGGCGACGCGGTGAAGCTCACCGACACCCGCAGCGCCGACTTCAAGGCGCGCACGTGGCTGGCGCCGCAGACGGTGCGCGTGCCGTCGAAGCACGGCGCGGGCGACGTGTGGGCCAAGCTCTACCGCCCCGCCACGCTCGAGGCCGGCAGGAAGTACCCGGTGGTGATGTTCGTGCACGGCGCCGGCTACCTGCAGAACGTCAGCGACCGCTACCCGGCGTACTTCCGCGAACAGATGTTCCACCAGCTGCTGGTCGAACGCGGCTTCATCGTGCTGGACATGGACTACCGCGCCTCCGAGGGCTACGGCCGCGACTGGCGCACGGCGATCTACCGGCAGATGGGCCACCCCGAGCTCGAGGACTACCTGGACGGCATCGACTACCTGGTGGCCGAGCACCAGGGCGACCGCGCGAAGGTGGGCATCTATGGCGGCAGCTACGGCGGCTTCATGAGCTTCATGGCGCTGTTCCGCGCGCCCGAGGCGTTCGTGGCCGGCGCGGCGCTGCGCCCGGTCACCGACTGGACCAGCTACAACCACGAATACACGTCCAACATCCTCAACACGCCCGAGCTCGACCCGGAGGCCTACGCGAAGTCGTCGCCGATCGAGTACGCGCAGAACCTGCGCGGCCACCTGCTGATCAGCCACGGCATGATCGACGACAACGTGCTGTACCAGGACTCGGTGCGGCTGGCGCAGCGCCTGATCGAGCTGAAGAAGGACCATTGGGAACTCGCCAGCTACCCGCTGGAGCGCCATGCCTACCAGCATCCGGAAAGCTGGTACGACCAGTACCGCCGCATCCTCCAGTTGTTCGAGCGCACGCTGCAGTAACGCCGCTCAGCCGGCCGCGAACACGCCTTCGAGTTCGACGTCGAGCTCGCGGCGGCAGACGTCGCCGCGCAGGTAGGTGATGCGCGCGGCGGGAATGCCGCTGTCGGCCATGACGGCCCGGGCCGCGGCCAGGTCGGCGGCGTGGCGCAGGTAGATGCGCAGGGCCTCGCAGTTTTCGCGGCGGAAGGCCTGGCCGGATTTTTCCGCGGCCTGCGCCATCAGCGCGTCGAGGTTGGCCAGGGATTCGCGCAGCTGCGCGGCGCAGTCGCCGACGTGCATCGAGACGTGGCCGACGATGCTGGCGGTGCCCGATGCCAGCAGGCGCGGCGTGGCGGTGCCGGCGTCGAGCAGCGCGCCGCGCGAGAAGCCCGGCGACACCGGGCCGTGTTCGCGCGGGTACTGCCAGGCGGGCGTCTGGCGCGGGTTTTCCAGCGCCACCGCGGGCGCGCGCGAGCACAGCGCCACCACCTGCAGGCGTCCCGGTTCACCGTCGGCGCCGATCGCGGTGGCGGCCGGCGGCGGGTCGTTGAACATGCCGTCCACGGCGCGCGCGCGGCCGACGCAGAAGCGGCGGTAGCGTTCGTGGTCGCCGTCGCCGCGGTTGATGGCCGGGAAGTAGTTCCAGATGCGCAGCAGGTAGGGATGCTCCGACGGGCGCACGGCCACCAGCAGGCGCTCGTAGGCCAGGGCGGCGGCGGTTTCGATGTCGCCGTCGGTTTCGTCCACCACCAGCGCGACCATGGCGTAGTGGTCGCCATGCGCCCAGGCGGCGCCGCGGGTTTCGGCCGATTCGCCGACGGGGCCGGCCAGCCAGCTTTCGGCGTCCGGACCCGCGAGGCGGGCGCAGTCCACCGACAGCGGCGAGGCCTCGGCGGGCCGGAACTGGAAGGCGATCAGGGCCTCGTCGTGCGCTTCGGGGACGACGCGCAGGCGGGCGGGGGAAAGGGGCTGGGGGTCCATTGCTGGGCGCGATTATAGCCGGCGGCCCGGGCGGCTATCATGCGGGCCTGTCCCCACCGCGCCCCGACATGACCGACTTCGCCGCCGTGCACGCCTATCTCCGCTCCCTGCAGGACCGCCTGTGCGCCGGCTTCGAGGCCGTGGACGGGGGCCGGTTCGCGCAGGACGAGTGGCAGCGGCCGGAGGGCGGCGGTGGCCGTTCGCGGGTGCTCAAGGAAGGCGCGGTGTTCGAACAGGCCGGCGTGGGCTTTTCCGATGTCTCGGGCGCCACCCTGCCCCCGTCGGCCACCGCGCACCGGCCCGAGCTGGCGGGCGCGCCCTGGCGGGCCGTGGGCGTGTCGCTGGTGATCCACCCGCGCAACCCGCACGTGCCGACCTCGCACGCGAACGTTCGCTTCTTCGAGGCGCGCCCCGAGGGCCGCGACCCGATCTGGTGGTTCGGCGGCGGCTTCGACCTCACGCCCTTCTACCCGGTGGACGAGGACGTGCGGCACTGGCACCAGGTGGCGCGCGCCGCCTGCGCGCCCTTCGGCGCCACCCGCTACGCCGAGCACAAGGCCTGGTGCGACCGGTACTTCTTCCTCAAGCACCGCAACGAGGCGCGCGGCGTGGGCGGGCTGTTCTACGACGACCTGCACGCCGACGGCTTCGAAAAATGCTTCGAGTACACGCGCGCCGTGGGCGACGCGTTCCTGGACGCGTACCTGCCGATCGTCCAGCGCCGCAAGGACACGCCGTATGGCGAGCGGGAGCGCGAGTTCCAGCTTTACCGCCGCGGCCGCTACGTCGAATTCAACCTGGTATGGGACCGCTGCACGCTTTTTGGCCTGCAGAGCGGCGGCCGCACCGAGTCGATCCTGATGAGCCTGCCCCCGCGCGTGCGCTTCGAATACGCCTGGGTGCCGGAGGCAGGGAGCGCGGAGGCTCGCCTCGCGGACTACCTGGTGCCGCGGGACTGGTAGCCAAGGAAAATGTACCAGGTACATTTTCGTGGACCGTCCGGTCTTCACCGACCGCTGCGTGAAAATGTAGCTGGTACATTTTCCTTGGCGGGGAAATAAAAACCCCGCGGGCCAGGGGAAGCCCGCGGGGTCGGGTGGAGCCTAAGGCTGGGGAGAGCCCGGCTCCGGGTTGGATCCACTCAGGGGAGGGAGTGATCCTGCGTCGGACCTTGCATCCGACGCTCCTAGTAGACACCCCGGACAATGAGAAGTTCGTGAACGCGGTGGTTAATTAATTGTTGGATTCAGGACGCATTCATTCGCCGGCAACCGGCTGATAAACAAGGTGAATTGCGTCACAGGAAATCAGTGCGCCTGGTCCCAGTTCAGGCCCGTTCCCACGTCCACCACCAGCGCCACCTTCAGCTGCGCGGCCGACTCCATCAGGTCCCGCACCCGGGCCACCAGCTCGTCCACGAAGCCGGCGTCCACCTCGAACACCAGTTCGTCGTGCACCTGCATCAGCAGGGCCGCCTTGTCGGCATGCCCGGCCAGCCAGTGGTGCACGGTCACCATGGCGCGCTTGATGATGTCGGCCGCCGTGCCCTGCATCGGCGCATTGATGGCGGCGCGCTCGGCGCCCGCGCGCTGGGCCTGGTTGCGCGAGTGGATCTCGTTGAGCTGCAGCCGGCGGCCGAATACCGTCTCGACGTAGCCGTGGTCGCGCGCCTGCTGGCGGGCGCGCTCCATGTACTCGCGCACGCCCGGGTAGCGGTTGAAGTACAGCGCGATGTAGTCCTGCGCCTCGCCGCGGCCGATGCCCAGCTGCTTGGCCAGGCCGAAGGCGCTCATGCCGTACATCAGGCCGAAGTTGATGGCCTTGGCGGCGCGGCGCTGGTCGCCCGACACCTGGTCCACCGGCACGCCGAACACTTCGGCCGCCGTGGCGCGGTGCACGTCCAGGCCGCCTTCGAAGGCGCCCACCAGGCCGGGGTCGCCCGAGAGGTGGGCCATGATGCGCAGCTCGATCTGCGAATAGTCGCAGGCCACGATGCGCCGGCCCGGCGGGGCGATGAAGGCGGTGCGGATGCGCCGGCCGTCTTCGCTGCGGATCGGGATGTTCTGCAGGTTCGGGTCGTTCGAGCTCAGGCGGCCGGTGGCGGCGCCGGCCTGGTGGTAGCTGGTGTGCACGCGGCCCGTTTCCGGGTTCACCATCTCGGGCAGCTTGTCGGTGTAGGTGTTGCGCAGCTTGGCCAGGCCGCGGTAGTCCAGGATCAGGCGCGGCAGCTCGTGCTGGTCGGCGATGGCCTCCAGCGCCTCTTCGTTGGTGGACGGCGCGCCGGTGGGTGTCTTCACCAGGGCCGGCAGCTTCAGCTCGTCGAACAGCAGCTGGCCCAGCTGCTTGGGCGAATCGAGGTTGAAGGCGCGGCCGGCGATCTCGTGCGCGCGCTGCTGCGCGGCCATCATGCGCTGCGACAGGTCGGCGCTCTGGCGCTTGAGCTCGACGCAGTCCACCAGCACGCCCGTGGCCTCCATGCGCTCGAGCACCGGCACCAGCGGCATTTCGATGTCGCGGTACACCGAGGCCAGCGAAGGTATGGCCGCCAGCTTGGCCGACAGCACGCGGTGCAGGCGCAGGGTGACGTCGGCGTCCTCGGCGGCGTATCGGGTCGCGTCGTCCAGCGCCACCTGCGAGAACAGGATCTGCTTGGCGCCCTTGCCGGCCACCTGTTCGTACTTGATGGTGGTGTAGCCCAGGTACTTCTGCGCCAGCGTGTCCATGTCGTGGCGCTGGCCGCCGGCGTTGAACACGAAACTCTCCAGCATCGTGTCTTCGGCGTAGCCCTGCACGGCCACGCCGTGGCGGCGAAGGATGTGCAGGTCGTACTTGCCGTGCTGGCCGAGCTTGGGCTTGCCGGCGTCCTCGAACACCGGCCGCAGCGCTTCCAGCACCGCGCCGCGGTCGAGCTGCGCGGGCGCGCCGGGATAGTCGTGCGCCACCGGGATGTAGCAGGCCTGGCCCGGCTCCACCGCGAAGCTCAGGCCCACCAGGTTGGCGCGCATCGGGTCGAGTGAATCGGTTTCGGTGTCGAACGACACCAGGGGCGCGGCCTGCAGCCGGGCAATCCACGCCTGCAGGCGCGCCATGTCGAGCACGCACTCGTACTCGCCGGGCGCCGCCAGCGCCGGATCCAGCGGCGCCTCGTCCACGGCGGCAGGCGCGGCGGCGCGCGGGCCGGCGCCGGCGGGCGCCGCCTTGCCGTCGAGCTCGCGCAGCGCGGAGCCGAAGCCGTAGCGCGAATAGAGTTCGCGCAGCGCCTCGACGTCCCGCGTGCGCAGCGTGAGGTCGGTGGGCGCCAGGTCCAGCGCCACGTCGGTCTTGATGGTCACCAGGCGCTGGTTCAAAGGCAGGCGGCCGAGCGCGGCGCGCAGGTTCTCGCCGATCTTGCCGCCGATGCTGCCGGCGTTGGCAATCACCGCATCCATCGTGCCGTATTCGCCCAGCCACTTGGCCGCCGTCTTGGGCCCGCATTTGTCCACGCCGGGGATGTTGTCCACGCTGTCGCCCATCAGCGACAGCAGGTCGACCACCTGGTCGGGGCGCACGCCGAACTTCTCCATCACCCCGGCGTCGTCGAGCACGCTGCCGGTCATGGTGTTGGTGAGCGTGATGCCCGGCCGCACCAGCTGGGCGAAATCCTTGTCGCCGGTGGAGATGGTGACCGGGATGCCGGCCGCATGCGCCTGCAGCGCCAGCGTGCCGATCACGTCGTCGGCCTCCACGCCGGACACGCGCAGGATCGGGAAGCCCAGCGCCTCGACGATCTTCATCATCGGTTCCACCTGGGCGCGCAGGTCGTCGGGCATCGGCGGCCGCTGCGCCTTGTACTGCGGGTACATCTCGTCGCGGAAGGTCGGGCCCGACGCGTCCACCACGAAGGCGGTGAAGTCGGGGTTTTCCTTCAGCGTGGCGCGCAGCATGTTGACCACGCCCAGCAGCGCACCGGTGGGCGTGCCGTCGGGCGCGGTCAGCGGCGGCAGCGCGTGGAAGGCGCGGTAGAGGTAGGAAGAGCCGTCGATCAGGACGAGGCGGGACATGGCAGGGCCTGGCGGGACGAGGGGGTGATTTTAAGCCCCGCGGCCCTTGAGCGCCCGCGGCGCTTGCGCCATCCTCGAAGGCCCGCCCGAGGCTCGCCGCCATGACCGTGTTGCTGACACTCCTGCTCGCCCTCGCCGCCCAGGACACCGTGCCCGCCGAACCGGCGGCGCAGGCGCCCATTCCGCCCAAGGCCGTGGCCGAAGCGGCCAAGGACGACCCGCCCACCGTCAGCATCCGCACCGAAGGCAATGGCGACCGCGTCGAGGAATACCGCCAGAACGGCCGCATCTACATGGTCAAGGTCACGCCCAGCCGCGGCCCGGCCTATTACCTGATGGACACCGACGGCAACGGCAAGCTCAACCGCGACGACCGCGACCCGCGCGTGTCGCCGGTGCACTGGACGATCTACGAATGGGATTGAGCCGCTTCGCGCCGGTCCTGCGCGCGGCCGATGCCCTCACCGATGCCGCCGGCCGCCTGGCCGGCGTGCTGGCCATCGCCCTGGTGGCGCTGTCGTTCTCCCTGGTGGTGGCGCGCTACGCCCTGGGCGTGGGCTCGGTGGCGGCGCAGGAAGGCGTGCTGTGGCTGCATTCGGCGCTGTTCCTGCTGGGCCTGGCGTTCGCGCTCAGGCACGGCGCCCACGTGCGGGTGGACGTGTTCTCGCAGCGCTGGACGCCGCGCACGCGCGCCCGGGTGGAGTTCGCCGGGATGGTGCTGTTGCTGCTGCCGTTCTGCGTGTTCATCGTCGCCATGAGCTGGGACTACGTGGCCGCCAGCTGGTCCGCGCGCGAAGGCTCGCGTGACCCGGGCGGCCTGCCCGGCTGGTACCTGCTCAAGTCGCTGCTGCCGCTGTCGGCGGTGCTGCTGATGCTGCAGGCCGTGGCCGAAACGCTGCGCGCGCTGCGCCGCGCCCTCGCGGACGAGGCGGCATGAGCCTGCACGACCAGCACATTCTCATGCTCGTGTTGCTGCTGCTGGGCCTGCTGGCGGGCCTGGCCAGCGGCTTCCCGGTGGCCTTCGTGCTGGGCGGCGTGTCGCTGCTGGTGGCGGGCCTGGGCATGGCGCTGGGCAACTTCGACGCCAGCTTCCTGGAGGCGTTCCCGAACCGCATGTTCGGCGTGATGACCAACGAGACGCTGGTGGCGGTGCCGCTGTTCGTGTTCATGGGCATCATGCTGGAGCGCTCGCGCATCGCCGAATCGCTGCTTGAAGCCGTGGCGTCGCTGTTCGGGCGCAAACGCGGCGGCCTGGTGGTGGCGGTGCTGCTGGTGGGCGCATTGCTGGCCGCGTCCACCGGCATCGTCGGCGCCACGGTGGTGGCGATGGGCCTGATTTCGCTGCCCACCATGCTGCGCAACGGCTACTGCCCGCGCCTGGCCTCGGGCGCCATCTGCGCTTCGGGCACGCTGGGCCAGGTGATCCCGCCTTCCCTCGTGCTGGTGCTGCTGGGCGACCAGCTGGGCAATGCCTACCAGCAGTCGCAGCTCAAGCAGGGCATCTTCGCGCCCGAGTCGGTGTCGGTGAGCGACCTGTTCGCCGGCGCGCTGCTGCCGGGCCTCGGGCTGGTGGGGCTGTACCTGGCCTATGTGCTGTGGGTGGCCTGGCGCCAGCCGGAGCGCGCGCCGGCACTGCGCGACCTCAAGCCCCGCTCGGCCGCCGACCTCGCCAAGGCCATCGCGCCGGCGCTGGCGCTGATCGGGCTGGTGCTGGGTTCGATCCTGGCCGGCATCGCCACCGCCAGCGAAGCCGCGGCGGTGGGCGCGGTGGGCGCCACCGCATTCGCCGCGCTCCACGGGCGGCTGGGGCTCAAGCGCCTGCTGGAAGTCGGCGCGGAGACGGTGAAGGTGACGGCGATGGTGTTCGCCATCCTGCTGGGCGCGGCGATGTTCTCACTGGTGTTCCGCGGCTACGGCGGCGACGAACTGGTGCACGAGGTGCTGACGTCGTTGCCGGGCGGCAAGTGGGGCGCGGTGGTGGCGGTGATGCTGCTGATGTTCCTGCTGGGCTTCGTGATCGACTTCATCGAGATCATCTTCGTCGTGGTGCCGATCGTCGGGCCCGTGCTGCTGGCGCTGGGCGTGGACCCGGTGTGGCTGGGCGTGATGATGGCGATCAACCTGCAGACCTCGTTCCTGACGCCGCCCTTCGGTGGTGCCCGTCATCGCCCTGCAGCTGGTGATGCTGGCGCTGGTGGCCGCGTTCCCGGTGCTGGCCACCGGCCTGCCGGAATGGCTGTATGGCTGAGCTGCGCATCAGCACGGATTTCGCCGACGTGGATCTGGACGTGGTGCACGGCTTCCTGTGCCACGAGGCTTACTGGTGCCGCGGCATCGGCCGCGAGCGCGTGGAGCGCGCGGCGCGCCATTCGCTGTGCTTCAGCGCGCTGCTCGACGGCGCGCAGGTGGGCTTCGCGCGCGTGGTCACCGACCACGCCACCTTCGGCTACCTGGCCGACGTGTTCGTGCTGCCGGCGTATCGGGGGCAGGGCATTTCGCAGGCGATCATGGCGGCCATCCTCGGGCACCCCGAACTGCAGGGCCTTCGCCGCTTCCTGCTGGCCACCAGCGACGCGCACGGCCTGTATGCGAAGTACGACTTCCAGCCGATCACCCGGCCGGAGCGCTTCACGGAGCGCTACCGGCCCGACGCGCACCTGGGCTGATCAGGCCTTGGGCTGCCCCGGCAGCGGCGGCAGCGCGGACAGGTGCATCCAGAGCGCGCGCAGCTCGTCGTCGGTCATCGCGGCATAAACGCGCCAGGGCATGAAGCCGTGCAGCTCGCTGCCGTCGGGGCGCTTGCCTTCGCGGATCACGCGGATGAAATCAGCCTCGGTCCAGCCCAGCAGGCCGTTGGCGTGCATCGTGAGGTTGCGCGCCACCGGAATTTCCGGCGGCGTGCCCGGCACGCGCTGGCCGGCCAGGTCCTGGCCGTGGCAGCCGGTGCAGACCTGGGCCAGGTAGGCGCCGTATTCGACCGTGGGCGCCGAGGCCGGCGCGGTGCGCACGCGCGGGGTGTGGTCGATGTTTTCGGCCGGCACCCAGTTCAGTTTTCCGAACAGGTACAGCACGCGGCCCACCGGCCCCAGCTCGGTGGCGCCCGGCTGGTTGTCCGACGGCGGCAGCGACTGCAGGTGGCGGACGATGGCGGCGGTGTCGGCGTCGGACAGGTTCTTGAAATCGTCGGCGGGCATGAAGCGCAGCGGCAGGCCTTCGGGGCCGACGCCGTGGCGGATGGCCGCGGCCATCGCGGCGGCGTCGTAGCGGCCACCCACGGCCGCGGGCGTGAGGTTGGAACCCACCACGCGGCCGACCGGGCCGGCATCGAACACCGGCTTTCCCTCGGCCGTCGCGCCGTGGCATTCCACGCAGCCCAGCACGCCGTAGAGGTGGGCGCCGCGCGCGGCTTCGGCATCATCGCCGGCGAACACCAGCGGCGGATCGTTGACTGCGAAGGTCTGCGCCAGCGCGCTTTCCGACTGCTGCCAGGCGACGGCATACAGCGCCATCACCGCCACCATTGAAACACCGGCCGCCATCGCGACCCGCTTGAATCCTTTGCCCATGACACGTTTCCAGCCGGGAGTTGGCCAGTAAGACGAAGTTTGGCGGGCGCGCCGGCCGGCGCGCGTTCAGCGGCTGTTTTCCCTGCGCGGACCGATCGTGACTTGCGGCACGGTCAACCGCGGTTGGCGTAGTACGACTCTTCCGACACCGCGTGCCAGGCCTTGGCCTGCGAGCGGAAGGCGCGCATGGAGTCGAGCGCGCGGCGCGCGAGCGGGTCGGCGGCCGCCGCTTCCTCGAGCACCTTCTCGGAGGCCTTGCGCAGCGCCAGCAGCACGTCGGCCGGCAGCTGGCGCAGCTCGACGCCGTGCTCGCGCACCAGGGAATCGAGCGCCTGCTGGTTGCGCGCGGTGTACTCGGCCAGCATCGAATCGTTCACCGCGCGGCAGCACAGCGCCACGATCTCCTGCAGGTCCTGGGGCAAGGTGTCGAGCGCGGCCTTGTTGACCATGCATTCCAGCGTGGGGCCCGGCTCCTGCCAGCCCGGGTAGTAGCAGAACTTCGCGGCGCGATGCAGGCCGAAGGCCAGGTCGTTGTACGGCCCCACCCACTCGGCGGCGTCGATGGCGCCGGCCTGCAGCGCGCTGAAGATTTCCGCGCCCGGCAGGTTCACCGGCGTGGCGCCCACGCGCGCCATCACTTCGCCGCCCAGGCCGGGGATGCGCATCTTCAGCCCCTTGAGCGAAGCCAGCGATTCGATCGGCTTGCGGAACCAGCCGGCCATCTGCACGCCGGTGTTGCCGGCGGGGAACGGCACCAGGCCGAAGGGCGCATACAGTTCGCGCCACAGCTCCAGGCCACCGCCGTTGTAGAGCCAGCCGTTCATTTCCTGGGCGTTGAGGCCGAAGGGCACGGCGCAGAAGAACGGCGCGGCCGCGGCCTTGCCCTTCCAGTAATAGCTGGCCGAGTGGCCCATCTCGGCGGTGCCGCGGCTGACGGCGTCGAACACTTCGAACGCGGGCACCAGTTCGCCCGCGCCATAGACCTTGATGGTGAGGCGGCCCGCGCTGGCCTTGGTGATCATCTCGGCCAGCTGCGCGGCGCCGGTGCCCAGTCCCGGGAAATTGGTCGGCCACGAGGTGACCATCTTCCAGGTGAAGGCCTGGTTGGACGCGGCCGCACCGGCGGCGCCCTCGGGGCGCGCACCGCAGGCCGCCAGGCCGGTGGCGACGGCGGCCAGGCCGGCGCCGCGGAGGAGTTCACGTCGTTTCATGGTTCACACCCGTTCCGGACAAGGCGCCAATTATGCGTCGTGGCAGGGGCTCAGAGGGGCTGGAGGTTGGCGTAGCCCAGGACCAGCCACTTGGCGCCGCCCTTCTCGAAGTTGACCTGGATGCGGGCGTGGGCGCCGCTGCCCTCGGCGTCCATCACCACGCCCTCGCCGAAGCTGGGGTGCATGACGCGCTGGCCCAGGCGCAGCGAGGGGCCGCCGCCGGTGTTCACCAGGGCCGCCGAGCGCGGCGGGCCGTAGGACGGGCGGCTGGCGCTGACCTTGGGCCGCACGTCGCGCACCAGGGCCGGCGGGATTTCGCGCAGGAAGCGCGACGGCGTGCCGTACATCTCCATGCCGTGCAGGCGGCGCGTCTCGGCGTAGGTGAGCACCAGCTTCTGGCGCGCGCGGGTCAGGCCGACGTAGGCCAGGCGGCGCTCTTCCTCGAGACGGCCCGATTCGTCCACCGACTTGGCGCTGGGGAACAGACCTTCCTCCAGCCCCACCAGGAACACCTGCGGGAACTCCAGGCCCTTGGCGCTGTGCAGGGTCATCAGCTGCACGCCGTCCTCGCCGGCCTCGGCCTGGCCTTCGCCGGCCTCCAGCGAGGCGTAGCTGAGGAAGGCCACCAGCTCGGTCATCTCGGCGCTGGCCTCGTCGTCGCGGCGCTCGAAGCGGCTGGCCACCGACACCAGTTCGTCCAGGTTCTCGGTGCGTGAATCAAGCTGGCCCTTGGACTCGGCGGCGTAGTGCGCGCGCAGGCCGGAGTTGGCGATGACGTGGTCGAACTGTTCGTGCAGCGGCGACTCGGCGGTGCCGGCCTGCAGCGCGTCCACCAGGTCGGCGAAGGCGCGCAGGGCGTTGCGGGCGCGGCCCGGCAGCTCGCTGCCCTGGGACAGCGCCACGGCGGCGTCCCACAGCGGCACGGCGCGGTCGCGGGCGTGGCGGCGCACCTCGTCGAGCGTCTTGCCGCCGATGCCGCGCGGCGGCGTGTTCACCGCGCGCTCGAAGGCGGCGTCGTCGGCGCGGTTGGTGAGCAGGCGCAGGTAGGCCAGCGCGTCCTTGATTTCCATGCGCTCGAAGAAGCGCTGGCCGCCGTACACGCGGTACGGCAGGCCGGCCTGCACCAGCTGCTCTTCGATGGCGCGCGACTGGGCGTTGGACCGGTACAGCACGGCGTTGTCGCCGGCGCTGCCGCCGTCGCGGATCCAGGCCTGCACGCGGTCCACCACGAAGCGGGCTTCGTCCACTTCGTTGTAGGCGGCGAACAGGTCGATGGGTTCGCCCTCGCCGTCGGCGGTCCACAGCTGCTTGCCCAGGCGGTCGGGATTGTGGGTGATCACCGCGTTGGCGGCGGCCAGGATGTTGCCGGTGGAGCGTTAGTTCTGCTCGAGCTTGAGCGTGCGCGCGCCGGGGTAGTCCTTCAGGAAACGCTGCACGTTTTCGACTTTGGCGCCGCGCCAGCCGTAGATGGCCTGGTCGTCGTCGCCCACCACGAACACTTCGCCGGTGTCGCCGGCCAGCACGCGCACGAAGGCGTACTGGATGGCGTTGGTGTCCTGGAACTCGTCCACCAGCAGGTGGCGGAAGCGCTGCTGGTAGTGGTGCAGCAGCACGGGGTGCTCGAGCCACAGCTCGTGTGCGCGCAACAGCAGCTCGGCGAAGTCCACCAGGCCGGCGCGCTGGCAGCGCGCCTGGTAGGCCTCGTAGACCTTGAGCATGGTGGAGCCGAACAGGTCGCCCGGGGACGGCTGGATGTGCTTCGGGCGCCGGCCCTCGTCCTTCTGCGCGTTGATCCACCAGGCCATCTGGCGCGGCGGGAAGCGGCCTTCGTCGAGTTCGAGGTCGGCGCTGATGCGCTTGAGCAGGCGCACCTGGTCGTCCTGGTCGAGCACCTGGAAGGACTCGGGCAGGCCGGCCTCCTGCCAGTGCAGGCGCAGCAGGCGGTGCGCCAGGCCGTGGAAGGTGCCGATCCACATGCCGCGCGCGCCGTTGCGCAGCAGCGCCTCGACCCGGCCGCGCATCTCGGCGGCGGCCTTGTTGGTGAAGGTGACGGCCAGGATGCCGTGCGCCGGCACGCCCACCACTTCATGCAGCCAGCCGATGCGGTGGGTGAGCACGCGGGTCTTGCCCGAGCCGGCGCCGGCCAGCACCAGGGCATGGCCCGGCGGCGCGGAAACCACTTCGCGCTGGGCCGGGTTGAGTTCGTCCAAAAGGTGGGAGACATCCATGGCGCCATTGTACCGGCGCCACCCCCTGGCCTGTGGGAGGGACTTCAGTCCCGATGCTTTTCGCCCAAGAGCGTCGGGACTGAAGTCCCTCCCACAAGGGGTGCTTCAGTGCGCGGCTTTTCCGGCCGGCTTGGCGGCGTGCGACATCAGGCGGTCGGTCCAGGCGATGCCAATGGCCGACAGGATGAAGATGGTGTGGATGATGGTCTGCCACATCACGCCGACGGCCGTCACGCTGGTGCAGCTTTTCGCCAGGGAATTGATGTCGGCCATCTGCTTGGCCAGCTCATAGGCCTGCGGGGTGTTGCACAGCGGCAGCCCGCCGAGACTGCCGGCCTCGATGAAGGTCTTGAGCAGGTGGATGGACGAGATGCCGATGATGGCCATCGCCAGCTTCACCTTCAGCACCGAAGCGTTGACGTGGCTGAGCCACTCCGGCTGGTCCGGGTGACCCTGCAGGTTCAGGCGCGATACGAAGGTCTCGTAGCCGCCGACGATCACCATCACCAGCAGGTTGGAGATCATCACGACGTCGATCAGTCCCAGCACCACCATCATGATCAGCTGTTCGCTGAGCGTGTTGGCGTCCACCACCAGGTGCGTCAGCTCCTTCAGGAACAGGAATACGTAGACGCATTGGGCCACGATCAGGCCCAGGTACAGCGGAAGCTGCAGCCAGCGCGACGCAAAGATAAGACTGGAAAGCGGGCCGATCTTGGTCGGCGCGTTGGCGGCAGGTGTCGTCATGTCGGTTCCTGGTTTATTTCTTGCTGGCCACGCCGACCACGACGGCTGCGGCACCCAGGCCGATCAGCACCCAGCCGAGGTTGATGGGCGGGGACTTGGTGTCGGTCTTGCTGATTTCGATGGGCCCGATGTCGGCGACCTTTTCTGTGCTCTGGAACTTGAACACGCCGGCAGTGATGAGGCCGCCGATGATGAGCAATATGGCGCCGATGATGATGGCGGGCATGCGCATGGTTCTACTCCAGTGGTCGCCCCGGTTGGGGCCAGCGAAGGGTAGAGGCATCCCGGGCCGCTGCCAAGCGCGGCCCGGTCGCGGTTCAGTCGAGGGTCACGCCGGGCAGGCCCAGCACGTAGTTGGCGCCCATCAGCTTGGACGGCGTGTAGTAACCGCCCGCAGGCCGCTCGCCGCCCAGCAGGCGCCCGACGATGCCCAGCGCCGCCGTGACGGTGATTTCGTAGCCGTTGGGCGTGCGCAGGCGGCGCTTGACCTCGCGGCCCTGCGGATCGCGCGCCTCGCCCCACACCACGCAGCCGGTCTTGCCGCGGGTGGCTTCGGACGGACCGCGCACGCGCTTGGCGACCTGCGCCTTGAGGAAGGACTGCACCGGCGACAGGCCCAGCAGCGGCCCGAGCAGGCGCAGGCGACGCAGGCGCTTGGCCGTGGCCGGCGGCACGCCCATGTACACCTCGATGTTGGGGATGCCGGTGGACACGAACGCGGTGTACACGTCGCCCCAGGGAATGGTCATGGCGAAACGCTGCTCACCGTCGCGCTCGAAGGTGCGCGTCTTCCACGCCAGCGGCACGCGGGTCATCGCGCCGTTGATGCGGGCGCGGCCGCCGCTGCCCAGGCCCTCCACGCTGGTCTTGGCCGTGCCGGGGCTGGGGCCGCCGCCGGCCTCGAACGCCAGCACCAGCGAATCGGCGCCGGGCAGTTCGTGCTTGAGCTGGGCGGCCAGGCAGTCGGTGGGCACCACGTCGAAGCCCGAGCCGGGCAGCACCACGATGCCCTTTTCCTTCGCGCGCGCGTCCTGGGCGTGGCAGTGGGCGAAGACGTCGATCTCGCCGGTGATGTCCAGGTAGTGCGCGCCCACGTCCAGGCAGGCTTCGAGCATCGGCGCGCAGGTGGCCGAGAACGGGCCGGCGCAGTGCAGCACCAGGCCGATGCCGTTGAGCCCGCTGCGCAGCGCCTGCGGGTTGTCGAGCGCGAACGCGCGCACCGGCAGGCCGTGCTTGCCGGCGATGGCCTCCAGCGACGCCGCGCTGCGGCCCGCCAGCACCGGGCGCAGGCCGCGGCGCACCGCTTCTTCCACCACCATCGCGCCGGTGTAGCCGTTGGCGCCGTAGATCATCCACTCCATGTCAGTTCCCCGGGCCGCGGCCGCGCGCGAACTTCACCAGCTGGTTGAAGTACACGTTCGGGAACCAGCGCTTGAGGCGCCAGCGCATCGGCTCGCGCTTGGTGGGAATGACCAGGAAGTCGCCGCGCTGCACCGCCGCGAACACCGCGTCGGCCACGCTGTCGAGCGTGTCGGGCGAGGTTTCCATCATCTTGTCGGCGAAGCTCTTGAGCTTGGGGTTGCCCTGCCAGCTCTCGAGCAGGTTGGTGCGGAAGAAGGCCGGGCACAGCACGCTCACCGTGACGCCCTTGCCGTGCATCTCGGCGCGCAGGGCCTCCGACAGCGCCACCACCGAGGCCTTGGCCACGCCGTAGCTCATGATGCTGGGCGCGCCGGCCAGGCCTGCGAAGCTGGCGGTGTTGATCACCTGGCCGCGGCCGGCGGCGATCATGCCGGGCAGGAACAGCCGGCAGCCGCGCACCACGCCCAGCAGGTTGATGTCGAGCACGTTGTGCCACTCGGCCATGGTGGTTTCCACCATGGCGCCGCCGGTGGCGATGCCGGCGTTGTTCACCAGCACGTCCAGGCCGCCCCATTCGCGGGCGACGGTTTCGTGCACCTGCTCCATGGCCTCGTCGCTGGCGACGTTGGCCACCATGGCCAGGTGGCCGCTGCCGGGCAGTGAAGCGCGCGTGAGTTCGGCGCGCGCGGCGTCGAGGTCCACGCAGGCGACGCGATCGCCGGCCTTGGCATAACGCAGCGCCAGGGCCTGGCCCAGCCCGCTTCCCGCACCCGTGATCAGTACCCGCCGCTGCGTCATTTGATGTCCCCGTTTGGCCAGGCCCCGAGGAGGCCTGTGCTAGGCTCGGAAGCATACCAATTCAGCGGCCGATTCCCCTTTCACGGAGCCAGAAAGTGCCTGATTCCCTGTTCGACCTCACCGGCAAGACCGCCCTGGTCAGCGGCGCCTCCCGCGGCATCGGCGAGGCCATCGCCCGCCTGCTGGCCGGCTTCGGCGCCCACGTCATCTGCACCAGCCGCAAGATCGAGGGCTGCGAGGCGGTGGCGGCCACCATCCGCGGCGACGGCGGCTCGGCCGAGGCGCACGCGGTGCACGTGGGCGACCCGGCGGCCATCGAGGCCCTGTTCGCCAAGCTCGACGCCGCCGGCCGCACCGTGGACGTGCTGGTGAACAACGCCGCCGCCAACCCCTACTTCGGCCCGGCCATCGACATGACCCTCGACGCCTACGAAAAGACCGTCGAAGTGAACCTGCGCGGCTACTTCTGGACCACCGTGCAGGCGGCGAAGCGCATGCAGGGCCGCGGCGGCGCCATCGTCAACATCGCCTCGGTGAACGCCAAGCGCGCGGCGCCGGGCCAGCTGGTGTACTCGATGACCAAGGCCGGCATCGTCAACATGACCGAAGGCTTCGCCAAGGAGCTCGCGCCCATGGGCGTGCGCGTGAACGCGGTGCTGCCGGGCCTGACCGACACCAAGTTTGCCTCGGCGCTCACCGGCAACCCGAAGATCCTGGAAATGATGCTGCGCTTGATCCCGCTGGGCCGCGTGGCGCAGCCGGACGAAATCGCGCCGGCGGTGCTGTTCCTGTGCACGCCTGCCTCGTCCTACCTCACGGGCGCGGCGCTGCCGGTGGACGGCGGCTACCTGGCCTGACCGGAGCACGCCCGCATGATCGACCTGCACTACTGGCCCACGCCCAACGGCCACAAGATCACGATCCTCTGCGAAGAGGCCGGCCTGCCCTACCGCATCGTGCCGGTGGACATCGGCGCTGGCGCGCAGTTCACCGCCGGCTTCCTGGCCATTTCCCCGAACAACCGCATGCCGGCCATCGTCGACCACGCACCGGCGGACGGCGGCGATCCGGTGAGCGTGTTCGAGTCGGGTGCGATCCTGGTTTACCTCGCCGAAAAGACCGGCCAGTTCCTGCCCACCGCGCCGCGCTGGCGCAAGCAGGTGCTCGAATGGCTGTTCTGGCAGGTGGGCGGCTTCGGTCCGATGCTGGGCCAGAACCACCACTTCACCCGCTACGCGCCCGAGAAGATCCCCTACGCCATCGACCGCTACCAGCGCGAGGCGGCGCGGCTGTACGGCGTCCTCGACAAACACCTGGCGCAGCGCGAGTTCATCGCCGACGCCGGCCTGTCGATCGCCGACATGGCCTGCCACCCGTGGGCCGCGGCCCATGCCTGGCACCACATCGACCTGGCCGACTACCCGAACGTGCGCCGCTGGTACGACGCACTGGCCGCGCGGCCGGCGTTCGCGCGCGCCTACGCGGTGGAACGTTCGTTCAAGCGCCCGGCCGAAATGACCGAAGAAATGCGCCGCCACCTGTTCGGCGCCAATCCCTGAAGCACCCTCCACGCACGGAGCCACGCATGCACCGCACCGCCTCACTTTCTGCCGCCATTGCGACGCTGCTGCTGGCGCTGCCGGCAGCGGCCCAGGATTTCTCCCAGGTCAAGGTCGAAAGCACGAAGATCGCCGAAGGCGTGTATGCGCTCAAGGGCGCCGGCGGCAACCTCGGCCTGGTGGTCGGCGAGGACCGCGCCTTCCTGGTGGACGACCAGTACGCGCCCCTGGTGCCCAAGATCAAGGCCGCCATCGCAGCGATCACCGACAAGCCCGTCAGCTTCGTCCTCAACACCCACTGGCACGGCGACCACACCGGCGGCAACGAGGCGTTCGCCGAGGCCGGCGCGCTGGTGGTGGCGCATGACAACGTGCGCACCCGGATGTCGTCGGACCAGTTCGTCGCGGCCTTCGACCGCACGGTGCCCGCATCGCCCAAGGCCGCCCTGCCGGTGGTGACGTTCAACGACCAGGTGACTTTCCACGTCGGCGGCCACACGGTGCAGGCCATCCACATCCCCAACGGCCACACCGACGGCGACGCCATCGTGCACCTGAAGGAAGTGGACGTGGTCCACACCGGCGACCTGGTGTTCTACGGGCTCTACCCGGTGGTGGACTACAGCAACGGCGGCAGCCTCAAGGGCATGGCCGACGCCACCGCGCGCCTGCTGGCGATGTCCGACGCAGACACCCGCTTCATCCCGGGCCACGGCCCGGTGGTGGTGGGCCGGCAGGAAATCGCCGAATACCTGGAAATGCTGCGCGTGGTGCACGCACGCCTGGAAACGCTGATCGGCCAGGGCAAGACGCTCGAGCAGGTGCTGGCCGCCAAGCCCACCGCCGAATACGACGCCAAGTGGGGCCAGGGTTTCCTGCCGCCCGACCGCTGGGTGACCATCAACTACCAGGGCATGACCCAGACCCCGGACGCCACCCCATGAAGAGCCTGCTGCTGGCCACGATGATGACCCTCGCCACCTCCGCCCACGCCGACAAACTCACGCTCGAAGCCATCACCGGCCCCACGCCGCTGTCGGGCCCCAGCCTGATGAAGCCGGGCATCTCGCCCGACGGCCAGCGCGTGACCTTCCTGCAGGGCAAGGCCAGCGACCGCTTCCAGTTGGACCTGTGGGAATACAACCTCGCGGCCGGACAGCAGCGCCTGCTGGTGGATTCGGCGGTGGTGCTGCCCGGCGACGAAGTGCTTTCCGACGAAGAAAAGGCGCGGCGCGAGCGCCAGCGCATCGCCGCCTTCCGCGGCATCGTCGAATACCAGTGGGCGCCCGACGCCAAGGCGCTGCTGTTCCCGCTCGGCGGCCAGCTGTACCTGTACGACCTCACGGCCAGCGGCAACCCGGTGCGCAAGCTCACCACCGGCGAGGGCTTCGCCACCGACCCGAAGGTGTCGCCGCGCGGCGGCTTCGTCAGCTTCGTGCGTGACCGCAACCTGTGGGTGATCGACCTGGCCACGGGCCGCGAGCGCGCCCTCACCGCCGACGGCAGCGACACGATCGGCAACGGCGTGGCCGAATTCGTCGCCGACGAGGAAATGGACCGCCACACCGGCTACTGGTGGGCGCCGGACGATTCGGCCATCGCCTTCGCGCGCATCGACGAATCGCCGGTGCCGATCCAGAAGCGCAGCGAGGTCTACGCCGACCGCACCGACGTGATCGAGCAGCGCTATCCCGCCGCGGGCGACCCGAACGTGCTGGTCAGCCTGCACGTGGCGGCGCTGGGCGCCGGCAAACCCGCCATCACCGACGTCGACCTGGGCGCGAACCGCGACATCTACCTCGCGCGCGTCGACTGGCGCGGCGCCGACCGCCTCACCTTCCAGCGGCAGTCGCGCGACCAGCGCACGCTGGAGCTGGTGGAAACCACGCTGGCCACGGGCGCGCAGCGCGTGCTGCTCACCGAAACCAGCAAGACCTGGGTGCCGCTGCACAACGCGCTGCGTTTCCTGGCCGACGGCCGTTTCCTGTGGAGCAGCGAGCGCAGCGGCTTCGAGCACCTGTACCTGCACGACGCCGACGGCAAGCCGCTGCACGCGCTGACCTCGGGCGAGTGGGTGGTGGATTCGCTGCTGTCGGTGGACGAAGCCGCGGGGCGCGTCTACTTCGACGGCACGCGCGATTCGCCGCTCGAGCGCCACGTGTATTCGGTGCCGCTGGCCGGCGGCGACATCACCCGCCTCACGCGCGAACCCGGCACGCACCTGGCCAGCTTCAGCCGCAACGCTTCGGTGTTCGTGGACCTGTGGTCGAACACCACCACGCCGCCGCAGACCGAACTGTTCCGCGCCGACGGCAGCAAGGTGGCCACCCTGGTGGCCAACGACCTGGCCGACGCCGCGCACCCGTACGCGAAGTACCTCGCCGCGCATCGCCCGGTGGAATTTGGCGAGATGACGGCGGCCAGCGGTGAAACCCTGCACTACAGCCTGATCAAGCCGACGGGCTTCGACCCGGCGAAGAAATACCCGGTGGTGGTGTTCGTCTACGGCGGCCCGGCCGCGCAGACGGTGCTCAACGCCTGGCCCGGCCGCGCCGACGCCTGGTTCAACCAGAGGCTGGCGCAGGATGGCTACGTGGTGTTCTCGATCGACAACCGCGGCACGCCGCGGCGCGGCGCGCGCTTCGGCGGCGCGCTGTACGGCCGCCAGGGCGGCGTGGAAGTGCTCGACCAGGTCGCGGGCGTGGAGTTCCTCAAGCGCCAGCCCTGGGTGGACGGTGCGCGCGTGGGCGTGCACGGCTGGTCCAACGGCGGCTACATGGCCCTGATGCTGCTGGGCCAGGCCAGCGACACCTATGCCTGCGGCATCGCCGGCGCGCCGGTCACCGACTGGGCGCTGTACGACACGCACTACACCGAGCGCTACATGGACCACCCCGCGCGCAATCCCGACGGCTACGCGTCGTCGTCGGTGTTCAGCCATCTCGACGGCCTGCGCTCGAAGCTGCTGCTGGTGCACGGCATGGCCGACGACAACGTGCTGTTCTCGAACTCCACCAAGCTGATGTCCGAGCTGCAGAAGCGCGGCCTGCCCTTCGAGCTGATGACCTACCCGGGCGCCAAGCACGGCCTGTCGGGCGCCGACGCCCTGCACCGCTACCGCACCAGCCTGTCCTTCCTGGACCGCTGCCTCAAGTAGCTGGAAAACCGGGGTCAGAGCCCGATTTCCAGCGAGCCCTCTGCAGTTACGCGGCAGCGCCGGTGGAAATCGGGCTCTGACCCCGGTTTTCCAGCTGGACAAGGGCGGGGGCGTGGTCGCTCGGGCGCTCCCAGGTGCGCGGCTCGCGGTCGATGCTGGCGCCCACGCAGGCGGCCTTCAGCGCGTCGCTCACCAGGCACAGGTCGATGCGCAGGCCCAGGTTGCGGCGGAAGCCGGCGGCACGGTAGTCCCACCAGCTGAACACGCCGCCCTCGTCGTGGTGCAGGCGATAGCTGTCGTGCAAGCCCAGGGCCATCAGCCGCGCCAGCGCCGCGCGCTCGGCGGTGGAGGTGAGGATGCTGGCGTCGTTCCACACCGCCGGGTCGTGCACGTCGCGGTCGTCGGGCGCGATGTTGAAGTCGCCCACCACCACCAGCCGCGGATGCGCCTTGATTTCCCGGGCCAGCCAGCCGTGCACGGCGTCGAGCCAGCGCAGCTTGTAGTCGTATTTGTCGGTGCCCACGTCCTGGCCGTTCACCACGTACAGGTTGACGATGCGCACGTCGCCCACGGTGGCCGCGATGACCCGCTGCTGCTCGTCGGCGAAGCCCGGGATGCCCACCTGCACGTCGGTGGCCGGCTCGCGGGAAACGATGGCCACGCCGTTGTAGGTCTTCTGGCCGGCGAACACGCTGCGGTAACCCAGTTCGGCCAGGGCCGAGTCGGGGAAGCGGGCGTCCTCGAGCTTGGTTTCCTGCAGGCACACCACGTCGGGCTGGCGCAGCCTGAGCCACTCCTCGAGGTGCGGCAGGCGCACGTTGAGCGAGTTGACGTTCCAGCTGGCGATGGTCTTGGTTTCCATTCGCGAATGCTAACGGTTCCGGCGCGCGCTGCCATCCCTTGATGCGGGTCAAGCCATCCGGCGCCGCCGCCGCTACACTCCCTCCACCCCGGCGGCGTGCACCAGCGCGCCGCCGACCCCCTTCCCGGAGCGTTTCCATGGACACGACGACCCGTTTCTCCGCCGGCCAACGCCGCCTGCACTGGCTGGTGTTCATCCTGGTGGCGGTGGCCTACGCCACCATGGAGCTGCGCGGCGAGTTCGAGCGCGGCACGCTGGCGCGCACGCTGATGGTGCAGACGCACTTCTGGATGGGCATCACCGTGCTGCTGCTGCTGGCGCCGCGGCTGTGGCTGCGCATCAAGCGCGGCGTGCCGCCGATCGCCCCGGCCCTGCCCGCCTGGCAGGCGGCCATCGGCGGCCTGATGCACTGGCTGCTGTACGCCTTCCTGCTGGTGCAGCCGGTGCTGGGCATGATGACCGTCTGGACCGACGGCAAGCAGGTGATGCTGCCCTTCGGCGGCCTGGTGCTGCCGACGCTGATGGCGCCCAACGCCGAGCTGGCGCATACGCTCGAAGACCTGCACGGCACCATCGGCGAAGCCTTCTACTGGATCATCGGCTTCCACATCGTGGCGGCGATCTACCACCACTTCGTGCGCAAGGACGACACCCTGCGGCGCATGGGCTGAGCCTGCGCATGGCCAGCATCGTCGACCTGCGCAGCGACACCGTCACCCGCCCCACGCTCGCGATGCGCGAGGCGGGCCTGCGCGCCGAGGTGGGCGACGACGTATTCGGCGACGACCCCAGCGTGAATGCGCTGCAGGACCGGCTGGCCAGCGAGCTGGGCTTCGAGGCCGGGCTGTTCCTGCCCAGCGGCACGCAGTCCAACCTGGCCGCGCTGATGGCCCACTGCGAACGCGGCGACGAATACCTGGTGGGCATGGACGCGCACACCTACAAATACGAAGGCGGCGGCGCCGCGGTGCTGGGTTCGATCCAGCCGCAGCCCATCGTGCAGGCCGAAGACGGCACGCTGCCGCTGGACAAGCTGGCCGCCGCGGTGAAGCCGCTGGGCGACCCGCACTACGCGCGCACGCGGCTGCTGGCGCTGGAAAACACCTGGCATGGCCGTCCGCTGCCGCTGCCTTACCTGGCGGAAGCAGCGGCGTTTGCCCGCTCGCGCGGGCTGGCGCATCACCTCGACGGCGCGCGGCTCTTCAACGCCGCGGTGGCCTGCGGCGTGCCGGCGCGCGAGATCACGCGGCACTTCGACAGCGTGTCGGTGTGCCTGTCCAAGGGCCTGGGCGCGCCGGCGGGTTCGGTGCTGGTGGGCAGCCATGACGTGGTGGCCAAGGCGCGACGCTGGCGCAAGGTGCTCGGTGGCGGCTGGCGCCAGGCCGGCCTGCTGGCCGCCATGGCCACGCACGCGCTGGACCACCACGTGGCGCGCCTGGCCGACGACCACCGCCGCGCGCGCGAACTGGCCGACGCGCTGGGCGCGCTGCCGGGCGTGTCGGTGGAAACGCCGCACACCAACCTCGTGTTCGTCACCGTGCCCGCGGACGCCGGCAAACCGCTGGCGGAGTTCCTGCTGGCGCAGGGCGTGCGCATCGGCGGCTACGGCCCGCGCATCCGCCTGGTCACCCACCTGGACATCGACGATGCCGGCCTGGCGAAGGCCATCGCCGCGTTCAGCGACTTCTTCCGACAACACTGAATCTGCGGGAGGCACATCAGGTGCCGGGGCGCTGCGCGGCCTTGGGCTCGGCCACTTCCTGGCCGGGCATCGCGCGGCCCGACATCTCCTGGCCGGCATCGGCCGGCAGGCGGAACATCACCCAGGCCGAGGCCGCCGACACCAGGCCCACCAGCAGGAAGGCCCAGCCGAAGTTGCCGGCATCGGTGTAGGCCGTTCCCGTGAGCTCGCCGGCGATCTGCAGGCCGTAGCCGCCGATGGCCACGCCCAGCGCCAGCGAGAACTGTTGCGCCATGCCCGACAGGCTGCTGGCCTGGCCCATCTTGGGCGACTCCACTTCGGCGTAGCTGATGGCGTTGAGGCTGGTGAACTGCAGCGAGCGGAAGCAGCCCGACACCACCAGCACCGCCATGATCAGCAGATGCGGCGTCTGCGCGTTGAACAGCCCGAAGCCGGCGAGCATCGCTGAGGCCAGCAGCGCGTTCACCCACAGCACGCGCCGGAAGCCGAAGCGCCTGAGCACGCGCGAGGCCATCGTCTTCATGAAGATGGCGCCCATGGCCGACGCGAACGTGATCAGGCCCGACTGCAGCGCGGTCAGGCCGAAGCCCAGCTGCAGCATCAGCGGCAGCAGGAAGGGCGTGGCGCCGATGCCGATGCGGAACAGCGCGCCGCCCAGCACGCCGGCGCGGAAGGTGTGGTGGCGGAACAGGTTGAGATCGATCAGCGGGTGCGGATGAACGCGTGCATGCCAGACGTAGGCCGCCATCGCCGCCAGGCCCAGCACCAGGCACGAGGCCGCCAGCGACGTGGACACCAGGTGCCGGCCCAGCGTTGAAAAACCAAACAGCGCCAGCGCCAGCCCCAGGCCCGACAGCGCGAACCCGCGCCAGTCCAGCGGCGGCACCGCCTCGCGCAGGTCGGGGATGTATTTGCGCGCCAGCACGATGCCCAGCAGGCCCATCGGGATATTGATCAGGAAGATCCAGCGCCAGTCGCCATAGGTCGAGATCGCGCCGCCCAGCGGCGGGCCGATCATCGGCGCCACCAGCGCGGGAATGGTGAGCCAGCTCAGCGCCTGCACCAGCTCGCTCTTGGGCACCGTGCGCAGCAGCACCAGCCGGCCCACCGGCACCATCAGCGCGCCGCCCATGCCCTGCAGGAAGCGCGCCGCCACCATCTGCTCGAGCGAACTGCTGGCCGCACACGCCAGCGAGCCCAGCAGGAACACGCCGATCGCCGCCATGAAGGTCGAGCGCGCGCCAAAACGATCCGCCACCCAGCCGCTGACCGGGATGAACACCGCCAGCGACAGCAGGTAGGCCGTGAGCGCCAGCTTGAGCGCGATCGGCTCGGTGCCCAGGTCCGCCGCGATCGCCGGCAGCGAGGTGGCGATCGCGGTGGAGTCCATGTTCTCGATGAACAGCGCGCACGCGACGATCAGCGACAGACGGCGGCCGGGATTCATCCGCTCATCTCCGCGGCCAAACAATACAAATGGGTCAGGCCGCGAGGCCGTAGCTGCGCAGGAGAGCGTCGGGCTCGGGTTCGCGGCCGCGGAAGGCGATGAAGCTTTCCAGCGCCGGGCGCGAGCCGCCCACGGCGAGGATTTCCTTGCGGTAGCGCGCGCCGGTGGCCGCGTCGAACACGCCGGCCTCTTCGAAGGCCGCGAATGCGTCGGCGCTCAGGACTTCCGCCCACAGGTAGCTGTAGTAGCCGGCCGCGTAGCCGCCCGAGAAGATGTGGGTGAAGGCATGCGGGCCGCGGTGCCAGGACGGCGGCGTGAGCACGGCCACGTCGCGGCGCACTTCCTTGATGACGTCGAGCACGCGCGCGCCTTCGGCCGGGTCGTATTCCAGGTGCAGGCGGAAGTCAAACAGCGCGAACTCCAGCTGCCGCACCAGGAACAGGCCGGCGTGGAAGTGCCGGGCCTGCAGCATCTTCGCGTACAGCGCGTCGGGCAGGCGTTCGCCGGTTTCGTGGTGGCGCGCGAACAGGTCCAGCGCCTCGCGCTGCCAGGCGAAGTTCTCCATGAACTGGCTCGGCAGCTCCACCGCGTCCCACTCCACGCCACTGATGCCGCCGATGCTGGGCCAGTCCACTTCGGTGAGCAGGTGGTGCATGCCGTGGCCGAATTCGTGGAAGAGCGTGATCACGTCGTCGTGGGTGAGCAGCGCGGGCTTGCCGTCGGACGGCGGTGCAAAGTTGCAGGTGAGGTAGGCCACCGGCTTGAACAGCGAATCACCGTCGTTCATCCGCGACCGGCACACGTCCATCCACGCGCCGCCGCGCTTGCCCGATCGCGCGTAGTGGTCCAGGTACACGCCGGCGCGCACGGTGCCGTCGTGGTCCACCACGTCGAAGAAGTGCACGTCGGGGTGCCAGGCGTCCACGCCGTGGCGCTCCACCAGCTTCACGCCGAACACGCGCTCGGCCACGGTGAACAGGCCCTGCATCACGCTGGGCAGCGGGAAGTAGGGCTTGAGGTCTTCCTCGCTGAAGGCGAAGCGCTGCTCGCGCAGCTTCTCCGAGGCGTAGGCCACGTCCCAGGGCTGCAGGTCGGCGATGCCCAGTTCGGCGGCGGCGAACACTTTCAGCTCGTCGAGCTCACGGCGCGCGACGGGTCTGGCCTTCGCCGCCAGCTCGCGCAGGAAGCGCAGTACGCGCTCGGGCGTGCCGGCCATCTTGTCGGCCAGCGACAGGTGCGCGTTGGAATCGAAGCCCAGCAGGTTGGCGGCCTCGTGGCGCAGCGCCAGGATGGTTTCGATGCGCGCGCTGTTGTCGTGCGTGCCGGCCTGCGGGCCCTGGTCGGAGGCGCGGGTGTTGTAGGCGGTGTAGAGCTGCTCGCGCAGCGCGCGGTTGTCGGCGAAGGTCAGGATGGCCTGCACCACCGGGCCCTTGAGCGTGGCGAGGTGGCCTTCGAGCTTCTTTTCCTGGGCCATGGTGCGCAGCATCGCGCGCGCCGACTCGGGGATGCCGGCCAGTTCGTCGTCGGCCACGGGGCGGGTCCAGGCGTCGGTGGCGTCCAGCACGGCCTCTTCGAATTCGGTTTCGACCTTGCTGAGCTGGTTCTGGATGTCCTTGAAGCGCGAGCGCGCCGGCTCTTCCAGCGCCACGCCCGACAGGCGGAAGCCGCGCAGGCTGTCTTCCACCACGGTGCGGCGGGCCAGGTCCATGGCGTCGAAGCCCGGGGCTTCGCGCACGGCCTTCACCGCTTCGTACAGCGCGCGGTTCTGGCCAAGTTCCGTGCCGTGCTCGGTGAGCTTTTCCAGCGCTTCGGAATAGGCCTCGCGCAGCTCGGGTGAATCCTTCACGCCGTGCAGGTGCGAGACGGGCGCGAAGGTGCGGCCCAGGCGCTCTTCCCAGCGCTCCAGCGGCGCCAGCAGGGTGGCGAAGTCGCGCGCGGACGGGTCGGCGGTGAGGCGGTCGACTTCCTTGCGGAAACCCGCCAGCACGTCGTCGATGGCGGGGTTCACGTGGGCGGGCGTGATGGCCGAGAAGGCCGGCAGTTCGCCCGAGGCCAGCAGGGGGTTTTCAGTGTTCATGGTGTTCCATCCGGGGGGCGGCAACTCAAGACAGACCCTGTGGGAGGCACTTCAGTCCCGATGCCTCTTGCGCAAAGCATCGGGACTGAAGCCCCTCCCACAGGGGTTCAGCGGGTGAAGAATTTCACGACGAAGTCGGCGAGCTTCCCGAACGGCGGGTCCAGCACGAACATGCCGTTGAGGCGCGACTGGTACAGCACCGGCATCATCTTGCTGAAGGCCAGGAAGCCGTCGCGGCCGTGGTACTGGCCCATGCCGCTGGGGCCCACGCCGCCCACGGGCAGCTCGTGCTGGCCGAACTGGATCAGGCAGTCGTTCACGCACACGCCGCCGGCCACCACGGTGTCGAGCGTGCGCTGCAGGCGGCGGCGGTCGCGGTCGAAGGGGTAGAACGCCAGCGGGCGGTCGCGGCCGTTGATGTAGGCCATGGCTTCGTCATGGCTGTCGTAGCTTTTCACCGGCAGCAGCGGGCCGAAGATTTCGCCCTGCATCACCAGCGCCTCGTCGGGCGGGTCCAGCAGCACCGTGGGCGGGATCACTTCCACGCCCGGGGGCGGGGTTTCGCTGTCGGGGCGGTACTGCATCACGGTGACGCCGCGGTCGCGGGCGTCGTCGATCCATTCCCGCAGGCGGTTGGCCTGGCGGTGGTTCACCACCGCGGTGTAGTCGGGGTTGGCGGCCAGCGACGGGTAGCGCTTGCGCACGCTGGCCAGGTAGGCGCGCACGAATTCGTCGCGCTGGGCGCGCGGCACCAGCACGTAGTCGGGCGCCACGCAGGTCTGGCCGGCGTTGAAGCACTTGCCGGCGGCGATGCGGTCGGCGGCCTGTTCGATCGGATAACCCGGGGCAATGAGCGCCGGCGACTTGCCGCCCAGCTCCAGCGTCAGCGGCGTGAGGTTGGCGGCGGCGGCGGCCATCACCGCACGGCCCACCACGGTGGAGCCGGTGAACACCAGGTGGTCGAACGGCAGCGCGGTGAACGCGGCGCCTACCGCGGCGTCGCCCTGCACCACCGAAACGCGCTCGGGCGGGAACACTTCACTGATGATCCGGGCCAGCAGCTGCGAGGTGCGCGGGGTGTGCTCGGACGGCTTGATCAGCACGTGGTTGCCGGCGGCGATGGCGTCGGCCAGCGGGATCAGGGCCAGCTGGATGGGGTAGTTCCAGGGCGCCACGATGCCGATCACGCCCAGCGGCATCGGGCGGATCTCGCCGCGGGCCGGCAGGAAGGCCAGGTTGATGCCGCGCCGCTGGGGCCGCATCCAGCCCTTGAGCTTGCGGCGCAGGTAGGTGATCTCGTCGAGCGTGGTCATCACGTCGGCGGCCAGGGTTTCGTGGCGGGACCGGCGGCCGAAGTCGGCCGAGACGGTCTTGGCCAGCTCGTCCCGGTGCTTGCGCACCGCGTCGGCCAGGCGGTCCAGGTCGGACATGCGCTGGGCATAGGTCGGCGGCTGGCGGCGGTGGGCGGCCCTGACCTGGTCCAGGAGGGGGCGGAGGTCGATGTCGTCGTGCGTGGGAGTGTCCATTTCCCCAGTGTAAACCCAGCCCGCCCGGGGGGCGCGAAGGCATGGTTAAAATGGATTCCATGAATATCCGACCGTTCAGGGGCATCGTCCCCACCCTCGGCGCCCGCGCCTACGTCGACCCCGCCGCCTGCGTCATCGGCGACGTGCACCTGGGCGAGGACAGCTCCATCTGGCCCGGCTGCGTGGTGCGCGGCGACGTGAACCACATCCGCATCGGCGCCCGCACCAACATCCAGGACGGCAGCATCGTGCACGTCACCCACGACGGCCCCTACACCCAGCCCGACGGCTGGCCCACCCTGATCGGCGACGACGTGACCATCGGCCACGGCGCCATCATCCACGCCTGCACCATCGGCGACGCCTGCCTGATCGGCATGGGCGCCACCGTGCTGGACGGCGCGGTGATCCAGCAAAACGGGTTCGTGGGCGCCGGCGCCGTGGTGCCGCCGGGCAAGACGGTGATGACCGGGGAGCTGTGGCTGGGCAACCCCGCCAAGCCCGTGCGGCGGCTGTCGGACAAGGAAATCGAGCAGCTGTACTACAGCGCCAAGCACTACGTCCGCCTGAAGGACGAGTACCTCAAGGGCTGAATCAGGAACGGGGTCGGGTTCACTCAACAAAGCTGGAGATCGGACATGAAGACGCATCGCTTTGGCCGCATGGCGCTCGCACTGGTGCTCCTGCTCGCGGCGGGCACCGCCCTCGCCAGCCCGTCCAACAAGTGGCGCCTGGAGTTCAGCGGCGCGGCCGAATCCGACGGCGAGATCGTGCTGGTGATCACGCCCGTCGGCGGCACGCCCATCGAAGTGACCACGACGGTCAAGAAGTCCGACGGCGAGAACCGCATCGCCGCGCGCGTGCGCGACGCGCTCAAGGCCGCCATCAAGGCCGACTACAGCGTCTCGCGCGACGACGGCGAGGACGTGCTGGTGAAGCGCCGCATGGGCCGGCCCAACTTCGAGATCGCCCTGGTGCGCAACACCGTCGAATCCGTCCGCATCAACTTCGACCGCGAATGACCCGACCCCGTTCCTAGCTGCGGGTGAAGGCTGAGCGCGGCTGCCAGTGGGGGCCGCTGTAGTCGGTGGTGAGCACGGAGCCGGCGTTCACCCAGTACGTGTCGCGGTTGAACATGGCCTCGGGCTGGTATTCGGGAAGACGCGAGGCCAGGGGCAAGGCCTGGCCGGGGTGCTTGCTGGTGGCTTCGAGCAGGTAGGTGCGGCCGCCGTCGTTCAGCACCACCCAGGCGTGGCCTTCGCCCTTCATGCGGCCGATCACCACGCGGGCGTCGTGGCCCAGGCCGATCAGCCAGTCGGCCAGGGCGATGGCGTGGTCTTCGCAGTCGCCGGTGGGGTAGTAGAAGGCCTCGCGCGAGGTCTGCCAGATTTCCATGCGGCCCGGGAACTGGTCGTGGTCGAAGGCATAGGCCTTCGAGCGCGCCAGTGCCGCCAGCGGCACCCAGGGCGCGACGTCGCGGTAGGGCACGTAGCCAACCAGGAAGGCGTTGGCGAAGTGGTGCCTTAGGTCGAAGCCGGGCGCCACGGTGGTCACCACCTCGCGCTCGAACAGCCACGCGAACGACGACCACTGGGTGCCCTTGCGATTGCCCAGGGCCAGGGCGTCAGCCACGTGGCCTTCGTGCATCTGCCGGCCGTTGGCGAATTCGATGCGGCGAGACTCCGGGGGTGCCGCGAAGTCCGCCCCCGGGGAGCCGGGCGCCACCTGCTCCAGCGGCAGCGGCTCGCCGGCGCGGTCCACCAACGCGGCGGGCCGCTCCAGCCCGCGCAGCGAGAGGAAAGCGAACGCCATCAGCATCATCCACGCCAGCGGCGCGTTGCCGCCGCGCTTGTTCACCCGCGCAGCCCGAACACGGTCACCAGCGCCACGAACAGCAGGATGGTGGAGGCGAAGATGGCCACCGCCAGGTTGCCCTTCTGCAGCTCCTGTTCGATGTCGATGTGCTTGAGCAGCTTGCGGTCGATGAACTGCAGCCCCAGCACCGCCACCACCAGCGCGACCAGCGTCTGCACGATGTTGACGCCGAGGTTGAAGAAGGTGGCGATCAGGAAGTCAGTGGTCATGCGGGGCTCCGTGGACCGGGCTCAGCCCGGCGAAGACGTATCTTGTTCCAGCCGGGACAGGTAGGACAACGCATCCTCGCGACGCAGGCCGCACATGGTGTCGCTGGGCCGCAGCGACGAACACACCGCCGGCCGCTCGGGCTGGCCGAAGATCCGGCAGGCGTAGTCGTCATCCAGCTGCACGCAGGGCATGCCGGCCGGCTTGCCAAAAGGCATGCCGGGAATGGGCGAGCTGATCGAAGGCGCGATGCAGCACGCGCCGCAGCCGGCGCGGCAGTCCATCAGTCGGCGGTGTGCAGGGCGTCGGCCTTGGCCGACAGCTCGGCGTACACCGCGTCGGTGTCGGGGCGGCGGCCGTGCCAGAGGGCGAAGCTTTCCGCGGCCTGTTCCACCAGCATGCCCAGGCCGTCGATGCGGTGCGTGCAGCCGGCGGCGTTGGCCCAGGCCATGAACGGGATCGCGGCCTCGCCGTAGCTCAGGTCCACCGCCAGGCAGCGCGGCGACGCCAGCGAGAACGGCAGCGACAGCGGTTCGCCGCCGCGGCCGGCCGAGGTGGCGTTGATGATCAGCTCGAAGTCGCCCAGCGAGCCCAGGTCGGCCACGTAGCGCGTGTGCACGCGGCCGGGCTCGCCCAGCGCGTCCGACAGCGCATCGGCTTTTTCCGGGCTGCGGTTGACGATCCACAGCGAGTCCACGCCGGCATCGAGCAGCGAAGGCGCCACGCCGCGCGCGGCGCCGCCCGCGCCCAGCAGCAGCACGCGGCGGCCGCGCAGGTCCAGGCGATGGCGCTCGGTGAGGTCGTGCACCAGGCCCACGCCGTCGGTGTTGTCGCCGTGCCACGACGCGCCGGCGCGGGTGAGGGTGTTCACCGCACCCGCGCGCTTCGCGCGGTCGCTCATCTGGCTGCACAGCGCCATCACGCGCTCCTTGTGCGGCAGCGTGATGTTGGCGCCCAACCCGCCGATGGCGCCGAAGGTGTGGATGGCGGCGGCGAAGTCTTCGGGCGCGGTGTCGCGGGCCACGTACGCCATGTCCACGCCTTCCTGGCGCGCGAACGCGGCGTGGATGCGCGGCGACAGCGAGTGCGCCACCGGGTGCCCGAACACGGCGAATTTCGCGGTCATGTCAGTCTTCCTTCAGCCAGCGCGCGGCGTCGAGCGCGAAGTAGGTAAGCACGCCGTCGGCGCCGGCGCGCTTGATCGAAGTGAGCGCCTCCAGCGCGCAGGCGCGCTCGTCCAGCCAGCCATTGAGCGCGGCGGCCTTGAGCATCGCGTACTCGCCGCTCACCTGGTAGACGAACGTGGGCGCGCCATAGTGGTCCTTCACGCGGCGAACGATGTCGAGGTAGGGCAGGCCCGGCTTGATCATCACCATGTCGGCGCCTTCGTCCAGGTCCAGGCCCACTTCGCGCAGGGCTTCGTCGGAATTGGCCGGGTCCATCTGGTAGGTGTACTTGTTGCCCTTGCCCAGCGCGCCGGCGCTGCCCACGGCGTCGCGGAACGGGCCGTAGAAGGCGGAGGCGTATTTCGCGCTGTAGGCCAGGATGCGGGTGTTGACGTGGCCCGATTCCTCCAGCGCCTCGCGGATGGCGCCGATGCGGCCGTCCATCATGTCGCTGGGCGCCACCACGTCGGCGCCGGCGTCGGCGTGCGACAGGGCCTGCAGCACCAGCGCGTCCACGGTCTGGTCGTTCACCACGTAGCCGCTGTCGTCCACCAGGCCGTCCTGGCCGTGGGTGGTGTAGGGGTCCAGGGCCACGTCGGTGATCACGCCCAGCTCGGGGAAACGCTGCTTGAGCGCGCGGATGGCGCGCTGTGCCAGGCCGTTTTCATCCCACGCGGCCGCGGCGTCGAGCGACTTGGCCTCGGGCGCGGTGACCGGGAACAGCACGATGGCGGGGATCTTCAGCGCCACCGCCTGCTCGGCCGTGCGCAGCAGCTCGTCGATCGACAGCCGCTCCACGCCCGGCATGGACGACACCGCGGTCCGGCCCTGCAGTTCGTGGATGAACACGGGCAGGATCAGGTCGTCGGTGCTCAGCCGGTGCTCGCGCATCAGGCGGCGGGAGAAGTCGTCGCGGCGCATGCGGCGGGGGCGGTTGTACGGGAAAGCCATGCGGGTGTGCTCGTTCGGTTGCCTGTGCGAATGATACGCCCGCCGCGCCGCGGCTAAGATGCGGGCATGGACTCGCCGCGCCCCCTGCCCCGCTCCGCCCGCCTGTGCCTGGCCGTGATCGCCGTGCTGGCGGCGGCATGCTGGCTGGCCCTGCTGCTGCCCGGCCACGACCCGCACCGGCCCGATTGGGACGCGCTGTCGGCCGCGCCCTCGCTGTCGGGCGGCCACTGGTTCGGCACCGACGCCATCGGCCGCGACGTCCTGGCCCGCACCCTGGCGGGCGGCCGGCTGTCGCTGACCGTGGGCGCGCTGGCCACGGTTGTGGCGCTGGCCATCGGCCTGGCCTACGGCGCCATCGCGGGCTACGCCGGCGGCCGCGTCGAGCGGGCGATGGTGCGGCTGCTGGACGTGCTGTCGGCCCTGCCCTTCCTGCTGATCGTGATCCTGCTGCTGGCGCTGTTCGGGCGCTCGCTGTGGCTGCTGCTGCTGGCCATCGGCGGCTACGTGTGGATCGACCTGGCGCGCGTGGTGCGCGCGGAAGCGGCGCGGCTGCGCGAGGCGCCCTTCGTGCTGGCCGCGCGCGCGGCCGGCGCGCGCTTCGACCAGGTGCTGCGCTGGCACCTGCTGCCCAACCTGCTGCCGCTGGCGCTGGTGTACCTGGGCCTGATCCTGCCGCAGGCGATTTTGGTGGAGAGTTTCCTGGGCTTCCTGGGCCTGGGCCTGGACGAGCCCTCGGCCAGCTGGGGCACGCTGCTGCACGAAGGCAGCCAGGAGCTCGACATCGCGCCCTGGTCGCTGCTGTTCCCCGCCGGTTTCCTGGTGGCCACGCTGGCCGCGTTCCAGTTCCTGGGCGACGGCCTGCGCGACTGGCTGGACGTGCGCGGGGCCGGCGCATGACGCCGCGCCTGGCGCTGGAAGGCCTGCAGGTGCGCGCGGGCGATCGCACGCTGCTGGGCCCGCTGGACCTGGACCTGCGCGCCGGCGAATGCCTGGGCCTGGTGGGCGAAAGCGGCAGCGGCAAAAGCCTCACCGTGCTGTCGCTGCTGGGCCTGCTGCCGCCGGGACTGGTGGCCACCGGCACGCTGCGGCTCGACGGCCAGGCCATCGCCTTCGATTCGAAGCCGCACCGCGCGCTGCGCGGCCGCGCCATCGCCTGGATGCCGCAGGACCCGCAGGCCAGCCTGCACCCGCTGCGCACCGTCGGCCGCCAGCTGTGCGAAAGCCTGCGGGCGCTGCGCGGCATCGATGCCGCGGCGGCGAAAACCGAAGCCGTTGCGCTGTTCGCACGCCTGCAGCTGCCCGAACCGGCCGCGATGCTGGAGCGGTATCCGCACCAGCTGTCCGGCGGCCAGCGCCAGCGCGTGCTGCTGGCCCTGGCCCTGGCCGGCGCGCCGCAGGTGCTGCTGGCCGACGAGCCCACCTCGGCGCTCGACCCGCGCCTGGCGCGCGAAACCCTGGACCTGCTCGACCGCCTGCGCCGCGAGCTGGGCCTGTCGGTGCTGCTGGTGAGCCACGACCTGCCGCTGGTGGCGGCCTACGCCCAGCGCGTGGCCATCCTGCGCCGGGGCGAACTGGTGGAGCGCGGCGACGCGGCCGCGGTGTTCGCGCAACCGCAGCACGAATACACCCGCGAACTGCTGGCCGCCGAACACCTGCCGCCCCCGGAGCAAGCCGCGCCCGGCCCGCTGCTGCTCGACATCGCCGCGCTCAGCGTGACCTATCCGCGCGCACCGGCGCCCGCGCTCAGCAACGCCAGCCTGCAGCTGCACCGCGGCGAGTGCCTGGCCCTGGTGGGCGAAAGCGGCAGCGGCAAAAGCACGCTGGGCCGCGCCGTGCTTCGCCTGGCGCGCAGCGGCACCGCGGGCCGCATCGCGCTGGACGGCGAAGACCTGCTGGCCGCCGGCACCGGCCGCCTGCGCGCGCTGCGCCGGCGCATCGGCGTGGTGTTCCAGGACCCCTACGCCTCGCTCGACCCGCGCCTGCGCGTGGTGGACCTGATTGCCGAGCCGCTGCGCATCCACGGCATCGGTGATCCGGCCTCGCGCCAGGCCAAGGCGCGCGCGCTGCTGGCCGACGTGGGCCTGGACCCGGGGCTGGCCCGCCACTGGCCGCACCAGCTGTCGGGCGGCCAGCGCCAGCGCGTGGCCATCGCCCGCGCCCTGGCCACCGACCCCGACCTGCTGGTGTGCGACGAGGCCGTGTCGGCCCTGGACGCGCACCACCGCGCCGGCGTGCTGGCCCTGCTGGCGCGGCTCAAGCGCGAGCGCGGGCTGGCCCTGCTGTTCATCACCCATGACTTCGGCGCCGCGCGGGCCCTGGCCGAGCGCACGGTCGTGATTACCGACGGGCGCATCGTCGCCACCGGCCGAACGGCGGATGTCTTGGCAGGCGCGGTACGGGCCGGCTGATACACTCGAATTGGCCCCCGGGGAACGGGGGGAACGGGATTCCATGCCGCAGCGTCCGATGTCGCCCAACCTGGCCTTGCCCAACCCGCCCGCCACCGCGCGCGGCGAGGACCCGGCAGCGCTCGCCGCGGAGATCCGCCGGCTGCGCGTGGACGTCGAGCGCCTGGGCCGGGCCGAGCGCCTGCAGCGCGCCCTGTTCGCCATCAGCGACCTGGCCAGCTCGGACGAAGACACCCCGGTGGTGCTGCGCGGCCTGCATGAAATCGTCGGCCGGCTGATGTACGCCGAGAACTTCTACATCGTGCGCTTCTCGCCCGACGACGAATCCATGCGCTTCATCTATTTCGCCGACAGCATGGACCCGATCTGCCCGGACCCGCTGGAGGTCATCCCCGCCTCGGCCATGGGCAACAGCCTCACCCTGGCCCTGCTTCGCCACGGCCGGCCGGTGCTGGGCCCGTCCAGCCAGGTGCGGCGCGAGCTGGGCGTGTTGCGCGACGACACCCTGGGCCCCGACAGCGAAGACTGGCTGGGCGTGCCGATGGTGGACGAAGGCGTGGTGCGCGGCGCCGTGGTGGTGCAGAGCTACGACCCCACCGCCCGCTACAGCGACGACGACTGCGTGCTGCTGGCCTACGTGGCCCAGCACATCCTCACCGCACTGGCCCGCCGCGACGCCCAGGAGGAACTGGAGCGGCGCGTGGACGAACGCACCCGCGAGCTGCGCGAACAGGTGACCGAACGCGAGCGCAGCGAACGCCTGCAGGCGGCGCTGTTCCGCATTGCCGAACAGGCGGGCCGCAGCGAGAGCATCGAGGTGTTCTACACCGAGGTGCACGGCATCGTCAGCGCCCTGCTCGACGCCCGCAACTTCTTCATCGCCCTGCTCACCAGCGACGGCAACGAGCTCGACTTCCCCTACTCGGTGGACGAGCGCGACCAGAAGCGCCCGCGCCGCCGCCTGGCCAAGGGCCTCACCGAATACGTGCTGGCCTCGGGCCAGCCGCTGCTGGCCGACCGCAACGCCATCCACGACCTGGTGTCGGAAGGCAAGGTGCAGTCGTTCGGCACGCCGTCGGTGTGCTGGCTGGGCGTGCCGCTGCACCTGAACGGCAAGGCCGCCGGCATCATCGCGGTGCAAAGCTACACGCCCGACTACCTCTACACCCGGCGCGACCAGGAGCTGCTGAGCTTCGTGTCGTTCCACATCGCCCAGGCGCTCGAGCGCCGGCAGGCCAACGAATCGCTGCGCCAGGCCTACGCCGAGCTCGAGCAGCGCGTGGCCTCGCGCACCAGCGAACTGGCCGACGCCAACCGCGAACTGCTCGACCAGATTTCGGTGCGCGAGCGCATGGAGCACAAGCTCAAGCACGAAGCGCTGCACGACACGCTCACCGGCCTGCCCAACCGCAGCCACCTGCTGGGCCGGCTGGGCATGGCGCTGTCGCGCTTCCGGCACGACCCCAAGCAGCTGTTCGCGGTGCTGTTCCTCGACCTCGACCGCTTCAAGGTGGTGAACGATTCGGTCGGCCACCTGGTGGGCGACGAGCTGCTCAAGGAAGCCGCGCGCCGCATCGGCCGCTGCGTGCGCGACCCCGACATGGTGGCGCGCCTGGGCGGCGACGAATTCGCGATCGTGCTCGACTTCATCCACACCAGCGAAGACGCCGTGGCCGTGGCCGACCGCGTCATCGCCTCGCTGGCCGAGCCGATGCGCATCGCCGGCAAGGAGCTCTACACCTCGGCCAGCATCGGCATCGCGCTGGTGGACGCGCGCTACCGCAGCCCCGAGGAATTGCTGCGCGACGCCGACGTGGCCATGTACCGCGCCAAGGCCACCGGCCGCCAGCGCTACGCCATCTTCGACGAACAGCTGCACGACGCCGCGCTCAAGCTGCTGGAACTCGAGGGCGACCTGCGCCGCGCGCTGCAGCGCCACGAGTTCGAGCCTTACTACCAGCCCATCATCAATCTTTCCGACGGCAGCCTGATGGGCTACGAGGCGCTGATGCGCTGGCACCACCCGGTACGCGGGCTGTGCGCGCCGGGCGACTTCATCGCGATCGCCGAGGAAACCGGCAGCCTGGAGCAGATGGACTGGCAGGTGTACGAACTGGTCTGCCGCGACATCAAGCGCCTGGCCGCGGGCAATGCCTACACCAGCCTGAACGTGTCGCCGCGGCACCTGCGTTCGCCCGGCTTCGACGAGCGCCTGCTCGAGCTGATTTCGCGCAATGGCGTCAAGCGTGGGCAGCTGCGCCTGGAGGTCACCGAAGGCGCGCTGCTGGAACAGCCCGAGGTGGTGCAGGCCTGCCTGGGCCGCCTGCGCGATGCCGGCGTGGCGACGCTGCTGGACGATTTCGGCACCGGCTATTCGTCGCTGTCCTACCTGCACCGCTTCCCGCTGCACGGCCTGAAGATCGACCGCAGCTTCGTGGCCGAACTGCGCAGCGGCGAAAGCGGCGGCAGCACGGCCATCGTGCGCGCCATCCGCCTGCTGGCCGATTCGCTGGGCCTGGAAGTGATCGCCGAAGGCATCGAAACCGAAGACCAGCGCTACCAGCTGCGCCTGCTGGGCCTGAGCCTGGGCCAGGGCTATCTGTTCTCGCGGCCGGCTTCGATCGGCACGATGATGCGGCGCTACGGCGTCGAATCGCTCGACTGAGGCAGCATCAGGCCTTCGGCCCGCAGCCAGGCGATGGTGTCGGCCAGCAGCTGCGGCAGCGGCGTGCTGCGGTAGCCCAGCTCACGCTCGGCCTTGGATGAATCCACCGACAGGTGCTTGCAGGTGAACGTGGCGGCCACCGGCGTCAGCTCCGGTGGCTTGCGCGTGATGCGCGACACCAGGTCCAGCACGCGCGCATAGACCCGAAGCGCCGCCGCGGGCATGGCCTTGGCCGGCGTGGGCTTGCCCAGCTGGCGGCCGACCTCCTGGATCAGCGCCAGGAAGGTGGCGTGTTCGCCGCCCACCAGCCAGGTTTGATCGCGCGCGGGCTGGCGCCAGGCGCGCACCTGAGCGCGCGCGATCTCGCGCACGTCGGCGAACGCGCCCGAGCCCGGCGGCGAGCCCGGCAGCTTGCCGGCGTCGATCAGGCGGATCAGGTTCGACCAGTTGTTGTAGTCGCCCGGGCCCAGGATGTGCGAGGGCTGGAACACCAGGAAGGGCAGGCCCGATTCGCGCACCAGCCGCTCGGACGCATACTTGGTGCGCTCGTAGTTGATCCACGATTCGGCGCCGCGCTGCGGCACGTCCTCGCGCAGGGTGCCTTTCACCAGGTGTGAGTACGCCGACACGCTGGACGTGTGCACGAAGCACGACACCCCGGCCGCTTTCGCCGCCGCCAGCAGGCGCGCGGTGCCGCCCACGTTGGTTTCGGTCTGTGCCGCATCGCCCGGGCCCCAGTTGTTGGTGTCGGCGGCGGTGTGGAAGACGGCCTCGCAGCCGGCGACGGCGGCGCGCAAGGCATCGGCATCGCCCAGGTGGCCGCGCACCGGCTGGGCGCCCAGCGCCGCGACCGCCGCGTCGCCTTTTTCCGAGCGCGACAGGCCGCGCACCGTGACGCCGTCAGCGATGAGTTCACGCACGAGGTGCTGGCCCAGGAAGCCGGTGGCGCCGGTGACGAGGACGGTGGGCATGAACGAGGATCCTTTGGTTGATGCGGCCAGTGGCGTGCGCGCCAATCGTACGCAATTTGCCGGCTGCGGGCCGGGAACGATTCCGGTTCCGGCGCGGCCAGGCGCGATGGCATACCCTCGATGTCTACCGTCGAACGACGGATGTGAAGAGCCCACCGATGAATGCTTCCGAGCAAACTGCAACGAGCCCGGCTGCGGCCCAGGCCACAGGCGCGTCACCGCCCCACCACGTTGAAACCCTGGTCATCGGCACCGGCTTCTCCGGGCTGCTGTCCGCGATCCGGCTGCGCAAGGCGGGATGCGATTTCCTGCTGCTGGAGCGCAACGCCGAACTGGGCGGCACCTGGCAGGTGAACAGCTATCCCGGCGCGGAAGTGGACGTGCCCACCAGCCTGTACTGCATCTCGTTCGTGCCGTATCCGTTCAAGAAGTCGTTCGCGCCGCAAAGCGAGCTGCTGGCCTACACCAACCACATCATCGAAAAGTTCGACCTGCGCCGGTACGCGCGCACGAACCAGTCGGTGACCCGCGTGGTCTACGACGAAGGCGCGTTCCTCTGGCGCGTGCAGACCGAAGCGGGCGAGCGCTACACCGCGCGTTTCGTGATCGACGCCAGCGGCGTGCTCGCCAACCCGCACACGCCGAAGATCGCCGGCGCCGGGACGTTCACGGGCGCGATGTTCCACTCCGGGCACTGGGACCACTCGGTTTCCATCGAGGGCAAGCGCGTCGGCGTGATCGGGTCGGGCTGTTCGGCCGCGCAGATCGTGCCGGCCATCGCCGGCAAGGTGGGCCGCGTGACGCTGTTCATGGGCAAGGCGCAGTGGATCATCCCGCGCTCGGACCGGCTGCACGGCCCCTTCGAGCGCTGGGTGCGGACGCTTCCCGGCATCCGGCACGCCATCCGTTTCCTGGTGTTTTCGTTCTACGACGTGCGCTTCGTGGCCTTCCGCCGCTATCCCGGCCTGGCCGGCATCAGCCGCGTGGTGAAGGCCCACTACCGCAAGGGCCTGCAGAAGAACCTCGACAGCAATATCGCCGACGAAAAACTGCGGCGGCACATGATGCCGGACTACGAAATGGGCTGCCGCCGACTGATCCCCACCAACACCTACCTGCCCGCGCTGGCGCGCGACAACGTGGACGTGGACATCAGCGGCATCGAGACCATCACGCCCGGGGGCATCCGCACGAAGGACGGCAAGGACATCCCGCTGGACGTCATCGTCTATTCCACCGGCTACTACGCCTACTCGAACATGAAGAAGGCGATCACCTTCCAGGTGCAGGGGCTCGGCGGCCGCAGCCTCAACCGCGAATGGGAAGAAAAGGTCGCGTCGTACAAGGGCATCACCGTCTCGGGCTACCCGAACTATTTCAAGGTGAACGGCCCCAACACCGGCACCGGCCACAGTTCGCAGCTGTCCTACATGGAGGCGGCCACGGCCTACATCGTCAAGGCGATCGTGGCGGTCAGGCGCGACGCCAGCATCAAGGCCATCGATGCCAAGCCCGAGCTGCAGGAAGCCTACGTGGCGAACATGCGCCGCAAGATGCGCAAGACCGTGTGGCAAACGGCCGACTGCACCGCCTTCTACCGCCGGAACATGACCGAAGAGGTCACCAGCCTTTCGCCGGAACCGGCGAGCGGGTTCATCCTTTCGCGCACCTGGTTCCGGCTGGGGGACTACCGCCTGTTGCGCTGAGCCCGGTCGGGCAGGACCGTGGCCGCGTTAAGCAAATGTTGCCGTTACTAGACTATGCTTGAGGTCAAGCGGTTAACCTGTTGGTGTGTATGGCAAACCTGAACACGTTCCTGCCCCTCCCCCTGCCCCTGGCCTCCCTGGCCTGGCTCACCGGGTTCCGCCGGGTGCCGGACAACTGCGTGGTGACGGTGCACCGCTTCGGCCGCTTCGTACGGGCCCTGGGCGCCGGCTGGCGCTGGACCGTGCCGGGCCTGGACCAGCTGGGCCAGCCGGTCTGCCTGATCGGCCACCATCTGGATATTCCCGACGCCACCGGCGCGCACGCCGAGCTGTACTACCAGATCCTCGACCCGGCCCAGGCCGGCGAGGCCCTGGACCGCGTGGACGCCCTGGTCACCGACCAGGCCCGCGCCGCCCTGGCCACCCTGGGCGCCCGCCCGCTGGCCGACGCCCTGAAGGCCGAACTCAACCACCGCGTCAGCCGCATGGGCCTGCGCGTGATCCGCTGCAGCCTCCACGCCGCCTGAGTGGGAAACCTGGGTCAGAGCCCGATTTTGGGCCAGGTCCCTGCGGGCTGGCTGATGCACGGGTCAAAATCGGGCTCTGACCCCGGTTTCCGGCGACAATGGCGGCATGAATCCGCTATCGCATCTGCTGCCCGAGCTTGAGTCGGGCCTCGTGGCCCTGGGCCTGCCGGCGCAGCCGCTGGCCGGGCGGCTGCTCGATTACCTGGCGCTGCTCGATCGCTGGAACAAGACCTACAACCTCACCGCCGTGCGCGACCCGCGCGAGATGCTGACCCGGCACCTGCTCGATTCGCTGTCGATGTGGCCGCACGTGGGCGACGGCCCGCTGGCCGACCTGGGCACCGGCCCGGGCCTGCCCGGCATCCCGCTGGCCATGGCCTGCCCGGGCCTGCAGGTCACGCTGGTGGAAAGCAACGGCAAGAAGGCCCGCTTCCTGCGCGAGGCCGTGCGCAGCCTGGGCCTGGCCAACGCCCGCGTGCTCGAATCACGCGCCGAGGCCGTGGCCGAACCCGGCGCCTACGGCCAGATCACCGCGCGCGCCATGGACACCCTGGCCGGCATCCTGGCCGTGGGCGGCCACCTGCTGGCGCCCGGCGGCCGCCTGCTGGCGATGAAGGGCCAGCGCCCCGACGCCGAGATCGCCGCCCTGCCCCCGGGCTGGCGGGTCGAGGCGCTGCGGCCGCTGGCCGTCCCGGGCCTGGAAGGCGACCGGCATCTGGTCACGGTCACCCGCGAGCCTTCGCAGGCGTCATAATCCCCGGCCCGGGCCGACGCATCGCCGACTCCCGTTTTTCCATCAACCACCGGGCCGCAGGGCACGGCGCCAGGAGACTGCATGGGTCGCATCATCGCCATCGCCAACCAGAAGGGCGGAGTCGGCAAGACCACGACCGCCGTGAACCTGGCCGCCGCGCTGGCAGCGGTGCCTCGCAAGGTGCTGCTGGTGGACATGGATCCGCAGGGCAACGCCACCATGGCCTCGGGCGTGGACAAGCGCGAGCTGGAAAACTCCACCTGCGAAGTGCTGCTGGCCGAATGCCCCGCCAGCGCCGCCATCGTCAAGACGGCCGAGAACTACGACCTGCTGCCCGGCAACATCGACCTCACGGCCGCCGAAATCCGCCTGATGGACGAAACCGAGCGCGAGCGCCGGCTGAAGAACGCGCTCGAGCCCGTCCGCGACAACTACGACTACATCATCATCGACTGCCCGCCCTCGCTCAGCCTGCTCACGCTCAACGCGCTGGCCGTGGCCGACGGCGTCATCGTGCCCATGCAGTGCGAATACTTCGCGCTCGAGGGCCTGAGCTCGCTGGTGGACACCATCAACGCCCTCAAGGGCAAGCTCAACCCGGCGCTGGAAATCGAAGGCATCGTGCGCACCATGTTCGACGTGCGCAACAACCTCGCCAACGCCGTGTCGGGTGAACTGATCAAGCATTTCGGCGACAAGGTGTTCCGCTCGATCATCCCGCGCAACGTGCGCCTGGCCGAGGCGCCCAGCCACGGCCAGAGCATCGTGGGCTATGACCGGGCGTCGCGCGGCGGCATCGCCTACCTGGGCCTGGCCGGCGAGATCGTGCGGCGCGAGAAGAAACTGAAGGAATCGGCATGAGCACCAAGAAACGCGGCCTGGGCCGCGGCCTGGAGGCCCTGCTGGGCACGGGCAACAAGGGCGCGGCGCCGGTCGCGGAATCGCAGGAGTCGGCCGAAGGCCTGCGCTTCCTGCCGATCCAGGCCATGCAGCCGGGCAAGTACCAGCCGCGTACTGGCATGGACCCGGCCAAGCTCACCGAGCTGGCCGAATCCATCAAGGCCCAGGGCCTGATCCAGCCGATCGTTGTGCGCGAGATCGGCACCGGCAAGGACGGCCAGCCGCGCTACGAAATCATCGCCGGCGAACGCCTCTGGCGCGCCGCCACCCAGGCCGGCCTGACCGACGTGCCGGTGGTGCTGCGCGAGGTGGACGACCGCGCCGTCATCGCCATGGCGCTGATCGAGAACATCCAGCGCGAAGACCTCAACCCGCTTGAAGAAGCGCAGGCGCTCAGCCGCCTGATCGACGAGTTCTCGCTCACCCACCAGCAGGCCGCCGAGGCCGTGGGCCGCTCGCGCGCCGCGGTGTCGAACCTGCTGCGCCTGCTCGAGCTGCCTGACGGCATCCGCAAGCTGCTGGAAGAAAAAGCGCTGGAAATGGGCCATGCCCGCGCCCTGCTCACGCTGGCCCCCGCGGCCGCGCTGCAGCTGGCGCGCGAAGCCGTGGCCGAGGGCTGGTCGGTGCGCGAAGTGGAGCGCCGCGCGCAGATGCTCGGCAAGGGCCAGATCCCGGGCAAGGCCGCGGCCAAGCCCAACGGCAAGAAGGTGGACGCCGACATCGCCGCGCTTGAGCGCGAGCTGTCGGAAAAGCTGAGCGCCAAGGTGGCCGTGCAGCACGGCCGCGGCGGCCGCGGCAAGCTGGTCATCAGCTACCACGGCCTGGACACGCTCGACGGCATCCTCGAGCGCCTGCGCGGGAACTGAGTCGTGAGCCAACCGCAACTTTCCGTCGTCATCCCCGCCTTCAACGAAGAAGGCAACATCACCGCGCTGCTGGCCGAATGCGTGGCCGCACTGCGCGGCGTGGTGGACTTCGAAGTGATCTTCGTCGACGACCACAGCCGCGACGGCACGCTGGCCGCGCTGCAGGCCGCCAAGGCCCACACGCCCGAGCTGCGCGTGATCGCGCATGAAACCCAGAGCGGCCAGAGCACCGCCATCCGCACCGGCGTGAAAGCCGCGCGCGGCGCCTGGGTGGCCACCCTGGACGGCGACGGCCAGAACGACCCCGCCGACCTGCCCAAGCTGCTGGCCGCGCGCGACGCGGGCGCCCCGGGCGTGAAGCTTTACGCCGGCTGGCGCGTGAACCGCCAGGACACCGGCAGCAAGAAGTGGGCCTCGAAGTGGGCCAACGGCATCCGCTCGCGCCTGCTGCGCGACGCCACGCCCGACACCGGCTGCGGCACCAAGCTGTTCGAGCGCGCGGCCTTCCTCGACCTGCCCTACTTCGACCACATGCACCGCTACCTGCCGGCCCTGATGCAGCGCGCCGGCTGGCAGACCGTGTCGGTGCCGGTGAACCACCGCCCGCGCGGCGCCGGTGCCTCGAAGTACACCAACCTGGGCCGTGCCCTGGTCGGTGTCCGCGACCTGATGGGCGTGGCCTGGCTGATCAAGCGCAGCAAGCTCACCGCCACCCGCGAACTGGAGTAACCCCATGAATGACCAGATCGTCTGGCTGGCCTGGTCCGGCCTGCACATCACGCCGTGGAAGCTGATCGGCTACATCGGCGCCCTGATGTTCGGCGGCCGCTGGCTGGTGCAGTTCATCGCCTCCAAGCGGGCCGGCAAGCCGGTGATCCCGCGGGTGTTCTGGTACATGAGCCTGCTGGGCAGCTTCATGACCCTGGCCTACTTCACCCTGTCGGCCAAGCAGGACTCGGTGGGCGTGCTGCAAAACCTGTTCCCCAGCTTCACCGCTGCCTACAGCCTTTACCTGGACATCAAGCACCGCGGCTGGCACCGCGACCGCGCCCAGCACTGACCCTCGACCCTGTGGGAGGGACTTCAGTCCCGATGCTCTTGGCGAGGGGGCGATCGGGACTGAAGTCCCTCCCACAAGGGCCTGCCCCGGGGTAAGTCCTTGCAGGGAAAGGGGAAGGTGGGCATAATGCGCGGCTCGCTCCGCACCTTGCCCCACGGCCCCGGCCCCGGAAGTGCGATTCCGGCCCTTGGCGGAGCGTCTGATCCATCCCGTATCGCATGCGCCTGCAGGCCCGAAAGGCCCGCCGCGAGGGGCCGTCGCCACCCGGGCTATGGGTGGCCAGTCCTGACCCAGGAGTTGACCATGAGCCGAGTTTGCCAAGTTACCGGCAAGAAAGTGATGACGGGTAACAACGTCTCCCACGCCAACAACAAGACCCGCCGCCGTTTCCTTCCCAACCTGCACGAGCGCCGCTTCTGGGTAGCCTCGGAAAACCGTTGGATCAAACTGCGTGTTTCCGCCAACGCGATGCGCACCATCGACAAGAACGGCATTGATGTCGTGCTTGCCGAACTCCGCGCCCGCGGCGAAAAGATCTGAGGAGGACTGAACCATGGCATCCAAGCGCGACAAGATTCGCCTGACGTCTTCTGCCGGCACCGGTCATTTCTACACGACCGACAAGAACAAGAAGACCACCCCGGCCAAGATGGAGATCAAGAAGTACGATCCCGTCGTCCGCAAGCACGTGATGTACAAGGAAGGCAAGATCAAGTAAGCCTCGCGGCTTCCTGATCGCTTCCAACGAAAAACCCGCCCTCGTGGCGGGTTTTTTGTTGGCCGCGCGGGTGCCTCAGCCGGGCACGAACCGCACCGGCACCTGCGCCAGCCGGCGCAGGATGCCGCGCTGCTGGCGGCTTTCCCAGGAATCGAAGCCGATGGTTTCGATCGGTCGCCACAGCGCCACCCAGGCCAGGATCAGCAGGCCTTCCGACAGCACGTCGCCGAACGGCGCCGGCACTGCGGCCAGCCAGTGCCGCAGCAGCAGCACGGCGGCCAGGGTGGCCGTGCCCGCCAGCATGGCCAGCCGGCCCACGCGGCGTCGGCGCACGTGGCGGCGTTCGGCCTGCTGGTGCACGAGTTCGAAGTGGGCGTGGATGGCGGCGGCGATGTCGGGTACGTGCGCCTGCAGCGTGCCCGGCCCGTGCAGCACGATCACCAGCGGCTCGCGATGGCCGTGCTCGCCGGCGCTGTCGAGCAGCCAGGACTCCACGCGCCGGTCCAGGGCCTTGTCGTGGAAGGGCGCGGGGTCGAGCGTGTCGAACAGCTGTTCGAGGTGCTGCAGCCGCAGTTCGATGACCGCCATGGCCGCCGGCCCGGATCAGGAGGTCGCGGCGGTGGCCGGCGTGCGCACGCGGCCCAGCCGGGCGCGCGTCTCGGCGCGCAGCAGCCCGCGCAGCGGCGGCGGGAACGGCGAATGCGAGCTGCAGTGGCGCAGCAGCAGGGCGTCGTCCTGGGCCTCGCCGAGCACGGCGGCTTCTTCCGCCGTGACGTTGCCCACCGGGCGCAGGTCCGGCTCGACGGCCGCCAGCAGGTGGTCCTGCTGGCGCAGGCGGCGCAGGCGCCGGCGCATTGCGTGCCAGCGGGCGTCGTCGCGGGGGTCGCGGGTGGCGCGGCGTCGGGCCTTGGCCAGGCGTTTTTCGCTGCGCGCGACGGACTTCGCCACGGCGCCTGGCTTCACGCCGGTCCAGTCCAGCGCCTCGAGCCGCACGGTCATGGCCTGCAGCCGGTCGCGGCGGCGCTGGAAATCGGGGTCGCGGGCCAGGGCACGCGCCAGGCAGTCGTCGCGGCGCTTGCGCGCCAGGGCCACCATGTCCGGCAGCGCCGACGCCAGCGGGCCGGGCGCGGTGGCGGGCAGGCGCTGCAGGCCTTCGATCAGCGCCTGGGCGTCGCGCAGGGGCGACAGGCCGCGGCACAGCCGGCCCAGGTCCTCGTCGAGCCGGCGGCCTTCGCGCCCCAGCGCCTTGCGGCCCAGGGCCAGCGCGGCGCGGGTCCGGCGCAGGCGCTTGCGGGCCTGGTGCACGCCCTCATGGCGATCGTCCCCGGGCTTGGCCAGCAGGGCCTGCGCCTCGCGCAGCTCGACGAGGGCGAAGGCCTGCAGCCGCAGTCCCAGCGGCCTTGCCGGCGCTTCGGGGATGGCGGCCGGCTTGGCGGCCGACGCGGGCTTCACAGGGGCGTTTCGGGCGGTGCGCGTGCTCATGCCGGCGGTCCCACGAAAGGCAGGTTCCCATCGTAGACCCGCAGGGCCGGGCACCCCTTGACCATGGTCAAGGCCCCGCCGCGCAGCGTCTCAGGGAGGCACGCCCTGCTCCGGCTGCTGCGAATGCCCGCGCTCCGGCGGCCCGAACAGCTGGCCCAGCCGCGAGCGCCACGACTGCGGCCGCGCCGCGTCGCGCAGCATGTCGCCCCATTCGTGGAAGGTCAGCGTGATCGGGTTGTGCGTGCGCACCGGCTTGACGATGCCGTACTCGCAGGGCACCGCCGGATCCTCTTCGACGAAGCTGCCGAACAGCTTGTCCCACACGATCAGCACGCCGGCGTAGTTGCGGTCGATGTACTTCGGGTTGCGCGCGTGGTGCACGCGATGGTGCGACGGCGTGTTGAACACCTTTTCCAGCCAGCCCAGCCTGCCGACCGCCTGGGTGTGCACGAAGAACTGGAAGCCCAGGTTGATCGCCACCACCGCCACGATGTGCGGCGGCGAAAAACCCAGCCACGCCAGCGGCAGCCAGAACACCCACATGCCCGACACCGGGTAGGTGAGGCTTTGCCGGAACGCGGTGGAGAAGTTCAGGCGCTCGGACGAGTGGTGCACCACGTGCGAGGCCCACATCCAGCGCACGCGGTGGTGCGCCCGATGGAAGAAGTAGTAGAAGAAATCCTGCGCCACGAACAGCAGCGCGATCGTCCACCACGTGGTGGGCAGGTCGAACAGGCGGTACTGGTAAACCCACCAGTACACGCCGATCACCAGCAGCCAGGCCGCGGCGTCGGCCGCCTGGTGCATCAGCGCCAGCGCCGCGTTGCCCAGGGTGTCGCGCAGGGTGTAGATGTCGCGGCCGCGGCGATGCCAGTGCCAGGCTTCCCAGGCCACGAAACCCAGGAACACCGGCGCCATCGCCATCAACACCCACTCGCCCTTCATGGGCCGAGGGCGCGTTCCATGTTCTTCAGGCAGCGGTGCATCGCGGGCGTCATGAACAGCTTCACCAGCAGGGCCGCCAGCGGCCAGCGCCAGCGGTGGGTGACGGTGAACTCGTAGTCCCAGCTCACGCGCGCGCCGAATTCGTGGCCGGTGACGGTCCAGTTGGCCTCGCCGCTGGCCACCAGCCAAGAGAACGGCGCGCTGAAGCCGCTGAGCGTGTAGGCGTGGTTGACCGGCGGATCGTGCGCGGTGATGGTTTCCTCGAGCACGGTGCCGTCGGCGTTGTGCACGCTGCGCCGGCTGCCCGCGGCCAGCGGCGCATGCAGGCGCACGCCGCGGATGGCCGGGATGGGGCCGAAGCCAGTGAAGAAACCCGGGAAACGGTCGGCATCCGTGGCCATCGCGAACGCGACCTCGGGGCGGCACGGCAGGCTGCGTTCGGCGTGGCAGGAAACTTTCATGGCCTGATTTTCGCCGCAGTGCGGGCCGGGTGTCCACGGCACCGGGGGTCCGACCGGCCTACACTGCGCCATGCGCCTGCGTATCTTCCTGCCCGCCCTGCTGCTGGTGACCACCGCGCTGGATGCCGCCGAACCGGCGGCCACGCGCACGGTTTACCGCTGCCTGCGCGACGGCAGCGTCAGCCTGGCGTCGGCGCCCGAACCCGGTTCGCGCTGCACGGCCATCACCTACGACGCCAACGCCGCGAAGCTGCCCGACCTGTGGCGCCTGCCCGGCGCGCAGCGCGGCCAGCTCTACCAGCGCCAGCAGGACGGCCGCACGGTGTACAGCACGCGCAAGCTGCCCGGCTCGACGCCCGTGCTGGCCTTCCGCGTGCCGGCACCGCCGGGCTCGAAGGCGCATGCGGGCCTGGGCCAGCTGGGGCCGCCGCGGCTGGATGTCTTCCGCGCCGAGTTCAAGGCAGCGGCGCGGCTGACCGGCGTGGACGAGTCGTGGCTGCGCGCCATCGCCCACGTCGAGAGCGGCTTCGACGCCAACGCGCTCTCGCCCAAGGGCGCGAAAGGCGTGATGCAGCTGATGCCCGACACGGCCGCAGCCTGGCAGGTGACCGATCCGTTCAACGCCAACCAGTCCATCCAGGCCGGCGCGCGCGAGCTGCGGCAGCTGAGCGCGGCCTACGACGGCGAACTGGCGCGCGTGGCCGCGGCCTACAACGCCGGCGCCGGCACCGTGGCGAAATACGGCGGCATGCCGCCCTATGCCGAGACGCAGCAATACGTCGCCAACGTCCTTGAGCTGAACGAACGCTACCGCGCCGCGCTGGCCAAGCAGTAACGCCAGGACTTCGCGCGCTGAAACGGGCCGGGGCCGGTGCACTGGACCACCAGGCCCGACGCAAGACAACGGCCGTGCCGCAGGTGCATCCTTGCAAGGCGGTTGCAGCAAAACTTGGGGAAGCGCCATGAGCAGTGTGGAATCGGGATCTGGCGGCGGATCGGACTGGGGTTCGCGCAGCCACGTCCATACGCTGCTGTTGATGGCGGTAACGGTTGCCGGCCTGTACCTGTGTTTTGAGATCGTGGCGCCGTTCGTGCCCGCCCTGGCCGGGGCATTGGCGTTGGCTGTGCTGTCCGCACCGCTGCACCGGCGGCTGGAGCGGCGTCTTGGCGCTGGCAACCTGGCGACAACCCTCAGCGTCCTGGTGGTGGCGCTGATCGTGGTGGTGCCGGTGCTGGTGGTTGCCAGCCACCTGATCAATGAACTTGGCTGCGGCGCGGGCTCCATCCAGGCGGTGGTGGAATCGGGCAGCTGGCGCGCCACCTTCGACAAACATCCACTGCTGGCGCCCCTGGGGCGTTGGCTCGACAGCCAGGTCGACCTGGTAGCCGTTGTCGCCCCCGTTGCCGGCTGGTTGACCAGCACCGGCACGTCCCTGGTCAGGGGCTCAATGGTCCAGGCCATCAGCGTGGTGCTGGTGTTCTACATGCTCTTTTACATGCTGCGTGATCGTGCCATCGCCATGCAGTCGCTGCGCTCACTCTCGCCGCTGTCGCCGCAGGACATGAGCCGGCTGTTTTCCAACGTCACCGACACCGTGCACGCCACGGTCTATGGAACGCTGGTCATGTCCGCGGTCCAGGGCGCGCTCGGCGGCTTGATGTTCTGGTGGCTTGGGCTGCCCGAGCCCCTGGTGTGGGGCGTGGTGATGGGGTTGCTGGCCGTGGTGCCGGTGCTGGGCGCCTTCGTCGTCTGGGTGCCGGCCGCCCTCTTCCTGGCGCTGGATGGCCACGTTGGCAGCGCGCTGCTTCTTGCCGCCTGGGGTGCCATCGTCGTCGGCGGGATCGACAACCTGCTGTATCCCATGCTGGTCGGCAACCGGCTGAAAATCCACACGCTCGTCGCCTTCGTCTCGATCGTGGGCGGGCTCATCATCTTCGGGCCGGCCGGCCTGATCCTGGGCCCGGTGGTGTTCACCGTGACCCGGCTGCTGCTCCAGGTGTGGCGGCGGCCGGCACCCGAGGCTGCGACAAGTACGCTTGGCCCTGCCCCGGACTGAACAGGGCTGGCTACAGCGTGCGAGTCACTTCCGCGCCCAGGCCGCCGAGCACGGTGGCCGCGCGATCGGCTTCGTTGTTCGACAGCGCATGCACCAGCACCGTGAAGCGCCGCTCGGCGATGGCGTCCTGGGTGGCCTGCACGTAGCGGTCCTGGTCGGGCCGCAGCGCCACCAGGCCGCCCAGCATCAGGCCGGCGATGCCGCCCATGAAGACGAAGGCGATGCCCGACACCAGCGCCGAGCTAACGATCAGCGTCACGCCAAGCCACATCAGCACGCCCCAGGCCAACAGACCGGCCGCGATGCCGCCGATGCCGAACCAGAGATGGGCGACCAGGATGGTGCGCCAGATGCCCGCGCCTTCGGGCTGCAGCTTGATGTTGGGATGCGGTTCGGCGGGGGTGACCAGCTTCACCTGCGATGCCTGCAGTCCGGCGCCGAACACCACGGCGTCCACCCCGGCGCGCGCGGACGCCTCGGTGTTGAACACTCCGGCGAGCTTGCTGTTGGACACTTCACCGGTGATCGGAAGGTCGGACATGGCCGTGGCTCCTGGGGTCAAAACCCACCATGGCACGCGCGCCGGCCGCGCGACTGTGCGGCAGGCGACGTTGGGTGGGCCCCGGTCAGCGGCCCTGCCGGTCGCGCACGAGGTGGTCCACCACGCCCGGGTCGGCCAGCGTGGACGTGTCGCCCAGGCCCACGCGGTCCACGCCCTCGGGGCCGGCCTCGGCGATCTTGCGCAGGATGCGCCGCATGATCTTGCCGCTGCGCGTCTTGGGCAGGCCCGGCGCCCACTGCAGCCAGTCGGGCGCGGCGATGGCGCCGATGTCGTGGCGCACGTGCGCAATCAGTTCCTTGCGCAGCGCGTCGGTGGGCTCGATGCCCGCCTTGAGCGTCACGTAGGCGTAGATGCCCTGGCCCTTGATGTCGTGCGGCGCGCCCACCACGGCGGCCTCGGCCACGGCCGGGTGCCCCACCAGCGCGCTTTCCACTTCGGCCGTGCCCATGCGGTGGCCCGAGACGTTGATGACGTCGTCCACGCGCCCGGTGATCCAGTAGTAGCCGTCGGCGTCGCGGCGGCAGCCGTCGCCGGTGAAGTACATGCCCGGATAGGTGCTGAAGTAGGTTTCGATGTAGCGCTGGTGGTCGCCGTACACCGTGCGCATCTGGCCCGGCCAGGAGTCGAGCAGCACCAGGTTGCCTTCGGTGGCGCCTTCCAGCACCTGGCCTTCGGCGTTCACCAGCGCCGGCCGCACGCCGAAGAACGGCAGCGTGGCCGAGCCCGGCTTGGTGGCGATCGCGCCGGGCAGCGGCGTGATGAGCGCGCCGCCGGTTTCGGTCTGCCACCAGGTGTCCACGATCGGGCAGCGGCCGCCGCCGACCACGCGGTGGTACCACTCCCAGGCCTCGGGATTGATCGGCTCGCCCACGGTGCCCAGCAGGCGGATGCTCTTGCGGGAGGTGCGCAGCACCGGGCCGTCGCCCTCGCGCATCAGCGCGCGGATGGCCGTGGGCGCGGTGTAGAAGATGGTGACCTGGTGCTTGTCGCAGGCCTCCCAGAACCGTCTGGTGTCGGGGAAGGTCGGCACGCCCTCGAACATCACCGTGGTGGCGCCATTGGCCAGCGGGCCGTACACCACGTAGCTGTGCCCGGTGACCCAGCCGACGTCGGCCGTGCACCAGAAGATGTCGTCCTCGCGCAGGTCGAACCCCGCCTC
>JAPLSJ010000119.1 GCA_026398695.1 Arenimonas sp. | reverse complement strand
GCCCAGGCCCGAAGCGACGATGACGGCCGCCATGATCAGCAGCGCCAGCGGCGCGCGCTTGCGCGACGCGGTCTCGTCGTCGCGTTCGGTCACCACCACCAGGTTGGGGTTGCGGCGCAGCGACGGCAGCTCGTCGCGCGGCGCCAGCATCAGCAGGATGTCGCCCACGTTGAGCGTGACTTCGCGGATCTTCTCGCGCAGCACTTCACCGCGGCGGTGCACGGCCAGTACGGTGGCGTTGTAGTGCCAGCGGAAATCGAGCTCGCGCAGCGTCTCGCCTGCGAAGCGCGAATTGGGCGCCACCATCACCTCCACCAGCGACTGCGACGCGCCCGTCAGCTGGTCGTCGCGCAGCTGGAACTCGGGTTCGATCTCCAGCCGCATCTGGTCCTTGAGCTCGCTCAGCCGGCTCCAGTCGCCGCGCGCCAGCAGCACGTCGCCGGCCTGCAGCACCTCGGCCCGCGGCGACCACACCTGGTCCAGGCCGCGCTGCAGCTCGAGCACGTACACGCTGAACTTTTCCGCCAGCTTGCTCTGCGCCACCGACTGGCCGATCAGCGGCGAGCCCGGCATCACCCGCAGCTCGGTGATGTACTTGCCCAGCTCGTAGGTTTCGGTGATGGCCGTGGCCGCGCGGTCGGGCAGCAGCCAGCGGCCCACGGTCATCAGGTAGGTGATGCCGGCCACGGTGCAGGCCAGGCCCAGCGCGGTGAACTCGAACAGGCTGAAGCCCGGCTGGCCCAGGTCCTTGGCCAGCGAGTTGACCAGCAGGTTGGTGGACGTGCCGATCAGCGTGCACACGCCGCCCATCTGCGCCGCGTACGACAGCGGGATCAGGTACTTCGACGGCGACAGGTTCTTGGCCGCGGTGGCCGCCAGCACGATCGGCAGGAACACCGCCACGGCCGCGGTGTTGTTGACGAAGGCCGACACCGCGGCCACCGTCATCATCACCGCCAGGCCAAAGGCCCAGGGCCAGTGGATGCGTGCGAACAGCAGGCCCAGCGCCCGCAGCGCACCGGTGCGCTGCAGCCCGGCGCTGAGCACGAACATGGCCGCCACCGTGATGGTGGCCTCGTTGGCGAAGCCCGAGATGGCCACGTCCGGGCCCACCACGCCCAGCAGCACCAGCGCCGACAGCGCCAGGATGGCGACGATGTCCACCGAAAGTTTTTCGCTGACGAACAGCGCCACCGCGCCGGCCATCACGCACAGCGTGAGGATGGCGTCCCAGCCCATCAGCCCTTGCTCCGGAACAGCGCGCCGTAGCGCAGCGGTTTCGGATCGGGCGTGGTGTCATCCACAGGGCCGAACTGCGGCAGGCTGTCTTCGCCCGCCTCGGCGCGCGTGATCGACACCCGCAGGTCGAACCACGCGGCCTGGCCCGTCACCGGGTCGGCGTTGGCATAGCCCTCGCGCGGCAGGATGTCGGAAATCAGATGGTTGAGCAGGAAGCCCTTGCGGCTTTCCGGCGCGTCCTTGTGCAGCTTCCAGGCGCCGCGGCGCTTGCCGATGGCGTTCCAGGTCCACACGGTGTCGGGCTGCACGTTGCCCGCCAGGCGGCACTGCACGGTGATGCGGCCCTGGTGCGAGTCCAGGTGCACCCAGTCGTCGTCGGCCAGGCCGTGGCGCGCCCCGGTGTCGGGATGCAGGTACAGGAAGTTGCGCGCGGTGATCTGCCGCAGCCAGGCGTTCTGCGAACCCCAGGCGTGGTACATGAAGGGCGGGCGCTGGGTGACGGCGCTCAGCGGGTAGCGGTGGGTTTCCACCTGCGCGCCTTCGAAGGGTTCGTACCAGATCGGCAGCGGGTCGAAGTAGCGCGCCACGCGTTCGCGTTCGGCCGCGGGCGGCTGCGCCGGGCCGTGGCCCTGGGCGGCGAGCCGGAACTTCTGCAGCGTCTCGGAATAAAGCTGCAGCACCACCGGGTCGGCCTTGGCGATGAAGCCCATGCCCTGCGACCACTGCAGGTAGTCGCGGTTGGCCATCTTGAAGTAGCGGCCCGCCGCGGGCACGTCCACGTGCCAGAAGCCGCCGTTCTCGCGGTAGCGATCGAGCTGCTGCGGGTTCGGGCTGCCTTTGCCGTGCTGCGTGCCGTCGCCGCGCCAGCCGGCCAGCAGGCCCACGCCGGGCGCGCGCTCGTGGTTGACGATGTAGTCGGCGTAATCGGCGTAGCGCGGCGTGCCGTCTTCCTTCAGCAGCGCCGGCAGGCCGATGCGCGCGCCCAGGTCCAGCAGCACCGACTGGAAGCCGCGCACGTCGCGGCCTTCGTGCTGCTGCGCCGCCGCTCCTGCGCATCCTGCGCCCGCGGCATTGGTGCGTCCCTGCACGGCAGCGTCGAGCACCGGGTGGCGGATGGCGTCGGCGGCGCGGTCGGCGTCGGAGATCGGGCGGTCGAGCAGCGAGATCGCGTCGAAGCGTTCGAGGTAGGTGGTGTCGGGCAGCACGAGGTCGGCGTAGGCCACCATCTCGCTGGAATACGCGTCCGAGTAGATGATCTTCGGGATGCGGTACTGGCCGTCGTCGCCCTTGTCGGTGAGCCAGCGCATGGTCTCGCTGGTGTTCATGGCCGAGTTCCAGCTCATGTTGGCCATGAACAGGAACAGCACGTCCACCGTCTGCGGATCACCGGCCCAGGCGTTGCGGATCACCGTGTGCAGCATGCCGTGCACGGCCAGCGGGTAGCGCCAGGAATAGGCGTGGTCGAGCCGGCGCGGTTCGCCTTCGGCGTCCACCAGCAGGTCTTCGGGGCCGTGGATGAAGCCCAGCGGCGGCGCGTCCAGCGCACCGTTGGCCAGGCGCGTCTTGCCCGGGCGGTTGGCCGGCGGAATCGGGCGCGGGAACGGCGGCTGGTAGCGGAAGCTGCCCGGCGTATCCACCGCGCCCAGCAGCAGCTGCAGCAGGTGCAGCGCGCGGCAGGTGTGGAAGCCGTTGCTGTGCGCACTGATGCCGCGCATGGCGTGGAAGGCCACCGGGCGGCCCACCATCTTTTCGTGGACGCGGCCGTGGGTGTCGGTCCAGGGCTGGTCGATCACCACGGGCTCGTCGAAGGCCGCGGCCGCGAGCTCACGGGCGATGCGGCGGATGGTGTCGGCCGGCACGCCGCAGCGCTCGGCCACGGCATCGGGCGCGTACTGCGGGTCGAGGTAGCGCTGCGCCAGCAGCTGGAACACCGGCACCGCGCGCCGGCCGTCGGGCAGCACGAACTCGCCCACCACCGCCGGCGAAATCCCCGTGCCCTCCGCGAGACCCACCGCCCCTGACTTGCCCTCTGTGGGAGGGACTTCAGTCCCGATGCTTTCCGCGAAGGGCATCGGGACTGAAGTCCCTCCCACAGGGGCAAGGGCGGTGCGGTCCCAGCAAAGCGCGCGGCCCTCGGCGTCGCGGGCGAACAGCCCGTCGTCGGCGCCGCCGGGGTTTTGCACCACCAGCCAGTGCGCGTTGGTGAAGCGCACCAGGTAATCGAGGTCCACCTTGTCGGCGGTCAGCAGTTCGTGGATCAGCGCGAACGCGAACAGCCCGTCGGTGCCCGTCCGGATGCCGATCCATTCATCGGCGATGGCGCCGTAGCCGGTGCGCACAGGGTTCACGGCCACCACTTTCGCGCCGCGGCCCTTGAGCTGGCCCAGGCCGAGCTTGATCGGATTCGAGTCGTGGTCTTCGGCCACGCCCCAGAGCATCAGGTATTTTGCATGCTCCCAGTCGGGCTCGCCGAATTCCCAGAAGCTGCCGCCCAGCGTGTACAGCCCGCCCGCGGCCATGTTCACCGAGCAGAAGCCGCCGTGGGCGGCGTAGTTGATGGTGCCGTACTGCTGCGCCCACCAGCCGGTGAGGGCCTGGGACTGGTCGCGGCCGGTGAAGAAGGCCAGGCGGTTGGGGTCGGATTCGCGGGCTTCGCCCAGCCAGGTCGCGGCCAGCGCCAGGGCCTCGTCCCATTCGATCTCGCGGAACTTGCCCTCGCCGCGCTCGCCCACCCGCAGCAGCGGCTTGTCCAGCCGCGCCGGGGAATAGTGCTGCATGATGCCGGCCGAGCCCTTGGCGCACAGCACGCCGCGGTTCACCGGGTGCGC
>JAPLSJ010000018.1 GCA_026398695.1 Arenimonas sp. | reverse complement strand
CATAGGCGCCGGGCGGCGAGATCAGCAGCACGTCGTGGCCCTGCTGCTTCAGCGCCAGCGCGAGCGAGCGGCGGAAGTTGTAGAGGTACCAGTCGGTGTTGGCGAACAGGATGATCTTGTGCGGGGGCGGGGTGGGCACGTGTGTCACCCGAGCGGCATGAACTGGTAGGGCGTCCAGTACTGCGAGTGCGTGGCGTAGTTAAGCCAGACGTACTGCACGGCCGCGTAGTAAAGAACGATGCCAACCACGATGCCGGTCCGCGAAGTGACGTTTGTGGCCAGGCCAGGCAGGCGGGCGAAGACGAACAGCTGCAGCGGGATGAAGTACAGGGCCACGCGATCAACCGCGGTGGACGCCAGGAACACCATGGGCACACAGACGATCGCGAACACGGCGATCCACAGCCACAGTTTGCGCTCCTGCGGATCGGGCACCAGCCGCCGCCGGAACACGATCAACACCATCGCCGGCACGAAGTTCATCACCACGCGGATCAGGCCGCCCTGCGACTGCATCTGCTCCTCGACGTAGTTGCGCCACATGTCGTCGGCGGTATCCACCAGCAGCAGGTAGTACAGCAGCAACGCCGACGCCGCCACGATGGCGCCGGTCAGAATGCGGTTTCGGCTGGCCGCGAGTGCCGCGATGGGCAGCAGCAGCACGGCCGACTTGTGGAACAGCGCGCCGATGGCCACGCAAATGATGAAGGTGCGGACCCGGTGCTCGCCCAGCGCCACCAGGCCAATCAGGCTCAGGCCCAAGGCCGCCGATTGGCGGGTATAGCCCATGCCCACCACGATCAGCATGTAGGGCACCGCCGCCATCAGCGCCAACCAGGGGTTGGGTTGGCGGCGGCAGAAAACCATCGTGCCCCACATCATGAGGACGGCATAGACGAGGTTGACCAGGTAGATATCGCCGCCAATCTGCGAAACCCACATGTTCAGCACGTAGTGGCCCGGGTCGCCCATGGCCGCCGCTTCGGCGAAGGTCATCGTCGAGGCGCGGAGGAAGTGGGGGATGTAGTTGAACCAGTCGCCGCCCACTTCGTGCCGCAGGCCGATCAGCACGGTGAAGGTGAAACCTACCGCCAGCCACATCGCGCGAGCCTGCCCGGCAGGCATGCTCCTGGGCGACAACACGCCCCAGGCCGCCACCAGGAACATGGCCCAAAACACCACCATCAGCGGGCCGCCACACCGGGAAGGTGTGCGCCGCCCGCCACTTCGGGCCTGACCAGCATGCAGTCGACTTCATTCAAGGCCAGGCTGGCATGGCGCGTGACCGGGTAGAACCCGCTGGCCAGGAAGCCAGCCCGGTTGTAGCAGGCCAGCGACTCGAGGTAGCTCGGCATACCTTCGTAAAGCGGTATCAGCGACAGCTCCGACAGCATGCAGCACACCTTCCCCAGCGACGCCTGGGCGCCCTTGAACACTTCCACGTCAAAGCCCTGGGTGTCCATCTTGAGGAAGTAGTTCCGCCCCCCGGCCAGCACGCCCTCGTTGAACAACCCGTCCAGCGTCTTGATGACGATGTCCTGCCGGTGCTCCACCTGCATGTTCTTCCACAAGTTGCCATAGCCGCTGGCGGGAAGGAGGGACGAGAACTGCGAGAACCTCGAAACGTTGATCTGGGCCTGCCCTTCCTGCGCCCCCAGGGCGAAGTTGAACACGTGCCAGTCGGGGTCGCCCTGCGCTTGGCGCGCCAGGACTTCGTAGGGACCGGCCACGGGTTCGAACGAGAATATCTTTCCCTGGTAGCCCAGCCCACGCATCAACACACCAAAGGCGCCTTCGTTGGCGCCCACGTCGATGATGGCGTCCACGCCGTACTTCTTCAGCACCGTCGCCACGTGGGAGCCCAGCGTGTATTGCCCGGACACCCTGACGAGATCCAGGTTGAACCACCGGTTCAACTGGCGCCGGCTGGCATGAACGACGTTACGCAATATCACCATCCTTCCCTCACTCCCATGATTCCTTGCCCAGCGCCAGCGGCATGGAAAACATACAACGAATCATCCCGGCAAATCCTTCGACGCGTTCTCGTTCTCCAGCCACGCCTGGAACATCAGCACGGACCAGAGCCGGTAGCCGCAGGATGCCTGGCCGCTTTGGTGGCGAAGCCAGGTCTTGCGGATGGGCTTGGGATAGAAGTACCCCTCGCGCAGCAAGCGCTCTTCCGACAGCAGGTTTTCGGCCCATTCCCGCAGCGGTCCACGCAGCCACTGGTCCAGGGGAATGCCGAATCCCATCTTGGGTCGATTCATCAGCGCAGGCGGCACGTGGCGGTCCACCAGGCGACGCAGCAGCCATTTGCCCTGCCCATTGCGCAGCTTCATGTGCATCGGCAGCGACCATGCAAACTGAATCAGGGAGTGATCCAGGAACGGAGCGCGCGTTTCCAGCGACACCGCCATCGCCGCCCGGTCCACCTTCACCATGATGTCGTCGGGCAGGTACGTCAGCGCGTCCAGCGCCATCATCCGCTGCACCGAGTCGGGCAGCTTCGGCCAACGCGACCTGTCGTCCAACAGGTTGGCCGGCATGCCAGTGCCCAGCACCAGGCCAGGGTATTCGGACCACTCCGAGGCCAGGGAAACATTGAGGTCGTCGGCACTGCGGACGTGGTTAAGTCGCGCACCCAGCTTGTGGGCCTTGTCGCCGGGCAGCGCAATGCCGGCACGGCCCGCCAGGCCGCCGAACACTTGGTTGATTGTTTCCGCAGGCAGGGCCATCAGCCCGGCGCCCACGGCACGCCGCAGCGGCTGCGGCATCCAGCGGATGCGGTTCCAGGTTTTCGGGCCGTGCGCGTAGCGGTTGTAGCCGCCGAAGAACTCGTCACCGCCGTCGCCGGACAGGGCCACGGTGACGTGCTTGCGCGCCAGCGCCATCACCATGTGGGTGGGCAGCTGGGACGAATCGGCGAAGGCCTCGTCGTACATCGTGGCCAGCCGCGGCACCAGCGCCAGTGCGTCATTGCCGCTGAGGCGCAGCTCGGTGTGTTCGGTGCCCAGGTGCTTGGCCACCGCGCGGGCATGGGTGGCCTCGTCGTACTGCTTCTCGTCGAAGCCAATGGTGAAGGTCCGCACCGGCCGCGCGCTGTTGGCCTGCATCAAGGCCGTCACCGCCGTGGAATCGATGCCGCCCGACAGCATGGCGCCCAACGGCACGTCGGCCATCATCTGCCCGCGCACGGCATTGCCCAGGTGCTCTTCCAGCGCCAGCAGCGCCTCGTCGTCGGAGCCCTGGAACGGGCGCGCCACGCCCTGCTCGGCCACTTCGGCCAGCGACCAGTAGGCCACGGGCTCCACATCGCGCTGCCCGGGCCCGATGCGCAGCGACGTGCCTGGCGCGAGCTTGCGGATGCCCTGGTAGATCGAATACGGCCCCGGCACGTAGTTGTGCCGCACCAGCAGGGCCAATGCGCCGCGGTCCACGGCGGCATTGAACGCCGGGTGCGCGCGCAGCGCCTTGAGCTCCGACCCGAACAGGAACGTGTCGCCCTGCCAGCCGTAATAGAGGGGCTTCTCGCCAATGCGGTCGCGCGCCAGCCAGAGCACTCGCTCCTGGCGGTCCCAAAGCGCGATGGCGAACATGCCGGTGCTCTGCTGCAGCGTTTCGGTGACGCCCCAGGCTTCGACGCAGGCCAGCAGTGTTTCGGTGTCCGAGTGCCCGCGCCATGACGGCGCCTGGCCCTTGGCCTCCAACTGCGCCCGCAGCGCCATATGGTTGTAAACCTCGCCGTTGTAGGCCAGCACCCACCGGCCGCTGGCCGACAGCATGGGCTGGTGGCCTGCTTCGGTCAGGTCAATCACGGCAAGCCGCCGGTGACTTAGGGCCAGCAATGCGGATTCATCTGTCCAAAGGCCGCTGTCGTCCGGCCCACGATGCACCAGGGCATCGGCCATCCGCTTTGCCAGCGGTGCCAACTGCCTTGGATCCCTGCCCCCTAATTGCCCCGCGATTCCGCACATGAGTCCATTATCCCTGGATGGTGAAACATAGTTTCCGCGGTGTTTCTTTTTTAGTTTTTGGACTCGTAAAGCACCTTCACCTGTTCGGCCAGGCTTCGGTATGAAAAATCATTGATGCGGGTTGCCCCGTAGCCAACGATCCGATCTTGCTCGGTGATGCTGGAAAGTACCTGCGCCATCGCGTCCGCCATGGCGTCCGCGTCGGTGGGTGGGAAGTAGACACCCTGCTGCTGGGTGATCTCCCGGAAAACGTCGATGTCGCTGAGCACCATCGGCCGGCCGGCCGCCATGGCCTCGAGGATCGGGATGCCAAAGCCCTCGTAGGTGGACGGAAACACGAACAGGCCGCAGGCCGCATACGCGCAGCGTACTTCCTGGTCGCTCAGGCCGGACAAGAGGTGCACACGGCCCGCCAGGCCCGCCGCCCGGACGTGGCTCTCCACCACCTCGCGTTCGCCGCTGTCGTTGCCGATGATCACCAGGGAGGGCGTCAGTCCACGTGAATGCAGCGCCGCCATCGCATCCACCAGGCGCGGGTAGTTCTTGCGGGCCTCCAGGTGGCCCACGGCCAGCACATAGCCCTCGCCCAGCCCGAAACGGGCTTGGAACGCGGCCAGGTCACGGGGGGACACTGGCGCCTGCGACGCCTGGTTCAAACCGTTGTAGATGACCGAGACGCTGATGCCGGGATCCACCGCCAGCAGCGCC
>JAPLSJ010000080.1 GCA_026398695.1 Arenimonas sp. | reverse complement strand
TGAGCGCGGTCATGTCGCAGTCGTCGCTGCCGGGGGCGCGGGCGGCGCCGGCGGGGCGAACAAGCGCAGCGGCGGCGCTTCGGGCACGGTCACCTGCACGGTGCGCGGCTTGCGCTCGCGCAGCACGTCCACCTTCACCTGGCCGCCGGTGTCTTTCGAGCGCAGCGCGCGCATGGCGTCGCGCGGCGTGGCCACGGGCTGGCCGTCGATGCGCTGGATCACGTCGCCGGGCTCGAGCTGGGCCAGGCCCGGGCCGCCGCTGAGCACCAGCACGCCGGTGTTGGTGCCGAAGTAGCGGCCCAGCTTGGCGTCCATCGAGGCCAGGTTCAGTCCGTTCCAGCGGAAGGCCTGGGTGAGCGCGGTCATGCCGCAGTCGTCGCTGCCGGGAGCGCAGGGCGCCATGCCGATGCGCTCGATCTCCAGCTCCACGTCGGGATTGATGACGGGGAAGGCGTTGTCGGACGTGAAGGTGAACGTGCGCGCTTCCGGGGCGTCGCCGGTGTTGAAGACCATGGTGCGGCGGATGTTGTCCACCTTCACCGTGGCGGTGGCGGGTTTGCCGGCGCGGGCATAGCCCAGCTTGAGCGACTGGCCGACGTCCAGCCCGGCCAGCAGGGCGCGGGCCGACTCCACGGCGGCCGCGCCGCTGCCGGTGACGGGCTTGCCGTCGACGCTGCGCAGCACGTCGCCGGCGCGCAGGCCGGCCTTGGCGGCCGGACCGTCGGGCGTGATGGCGGCGATGCGCACGCCGCCGCCGGTTTCCGTGGGGCTCATGACGATGCCCACGCCGGCGCGCTGGGTGTCGTGCATTGCCCGCCCGATGACGAACTGGCGCTCGTCGCCGCCCAGTTCGCGGCTGAGCTCGGCGACGCGGCGGGCGTTCTTCTGCAGTTCGGCGCGGGCCTGTTCGAGCTCGGCGCGCTTGGCGGCGTCGGCCTTCGGGGTGTCGGCGGCGTGCACGGCGCCGGTCATCAGCGCGGCGGCGACCATCAGGGGAATCAGGCGCAGTTTCATCGGGGTGGTCCTCATCGGGGAAGGGTCAGTAAGTGGAGACGAGCGCGCCGTCCAGGGTGGCGCCCTGGGCCGCGAGCCATTGCCGGGTGCCCTGCACGCCGGCGTATTCGCGCAGCAGCGACACGCGCTGCTGCCACAGGAGCTGGCGCGCGGCGTCGTCCAGCGACGGGTCGGACAGGGCGGCGTCCACGCGCTGCACGCGCTCTTCGAAGGCCAGGCTGAGCATCGTGGTGCTGGCCGATTCCATGGCGTCGTTGCTGGCGGCGCTGATGAAATGTTCGAGCTGCGCGGACTCGGCCATCAGGGCGTCGAGCGGGTCGGCGCTCTGCACGGCGGCGACGAAGGGCGCGTCCACCGTGGGCGCGCGCTGCGCCAGCCAGCCGGGCATCAGCGCGGCCAGGGCCAGCACCGCCGCGGCGGCGAGCGCGAACGGCCAGCGTGGGCGGCGCTTGCGCTGGCTGGCGGCGATGTGGGCGGCCAGCGCGGGCCAGGCGCTGCGGTCGGGCGCGTCCAGCGGCAGGCGGCCGAAGGCTTGCGCCACCGTCAGCTCGCGCTCGGGAAGGCGGGCGTCGTCAGGCATGGGTGCGGGTCTCCGTTTCGATCTTGAGCAGGTCGCGCAATTTGCGGGTGCCGCGCGCGAGCTGGGATTTCGAGAAGCTGGGCGTGCGGCCCATCAGGCCGGCGATCTCGTCGTGGGTGTAGCCCTCGGCGTGGTAGAGCCACAGCACGCTGCGGGTGGCGTCGGGCAGGCGGCCCATGGCGCGCGCGAGCAGGTTGGCGTCGGCGGCGGCGGGCGGCAGCATCCCGTCGTGGCACTCGAGGTCGGTGTCCACGGCTTCTTCGGTGAGCGGCAGGCGGCCGCGCTTGCGCAGGTGCATCAGCGCTTCGTTCACGGCGATCTGGCGCAGCCAGCCCCAGAACGGCGACTCGGCGCGGAACTCGCCCAGCCGGTCGAACAGTTTGAACATCGTGTCCTGCAGCACGTCCTGCGCTTCCTCGCGCCCGCCGGTGAGGCGCAGCGCGAGGGTGAACACGGGCCGCTCGAACAGCCGGTAGATCTGCTCGAACGCCCCCGGCTCGCCCCGGCGGGCGCGGGCCAGCAGGGTGTCGGGCACGTCGATGGCGAAGGAGGAGGGGTGGGTCACATCACCAAGGATGCACCCGGACGGGAAACCGTCGCAGCCATTCGCCGATGGGGGAGGGGGCCTAGAAACTCAGGCGGACGCCGGCGAAGGCGCTGCGGGGCTGGCCGGGGCGGGCGCCGGCGGGGCGGCTGGCCACGAGGTAGGTTTCGTCCGTCAGGTTTTCCAGGCGGGCGTAGAACTCCACCTGGTCGTGCACGCGCAGGGCGGCGGTCAGGTCCCAGACCAGGGCCGAGTCGGTGCCTTCGCCGGCGGGGATGGCGCCCGAGCCGGCCTCGCTGCGCATCTCGCCGAGGTAGTTCGCGGCCAGGCCCACGCGCCAGCGCTCGCCGACCACGGCGATCTCGGCGTGCAGCAGGTGTTCGGGCAGGTAGGGCAGGCGGTCGCCGGCGGTCACGTTGCCCCATTCCTCGAAGCTAGAGCTGAAGCTGTCGCGGAACTCGGCGCGGGTGTAGGTGTAGGACAGCGAGGCCGGCACGGCCAGGTCGCCGCCGTTGCCGAAGTCGTAGGACGCGCTGGCCTCCAGCCCGCTCACGCGCGCCTTGCCGGCGTCGAACTGGTCGCCGATGTTGCAGTTGCCGCCGGTGGAGCCGGTGCACGTGCCCACCAGGTTCGAATACTCGTTGATGAAGCCCACCAGCTCGGCGCCCAGCGCCTCGCGGCCGTAGCGCAGGCCGAATTCGCCGTTCACGCTCTTCTCGGACTCCGAACCCGAGGCCGGCCCCGGCGGGTTGAAGCCGCGGTGCACGCTGGCGAACAGGGTGATGTCGTCATCCAACAGATAGGTGGCGCCGAAGCCCGGGATGACTTCGCTCACGTCCGTTTCAACCGTGGACAGCACCACGTCGCGCCGGCCGGTGGCGGTGGAGTAGCGGGTGCTGGTGAGGTCGATGCGCTCGTAGCGCACGCCCGGGGTGAGGATCCACTGGCCGAAGCTGATGGTGTCCTGCACGTACAGCGACAGCGCCTCGGCGTCGCCCACGCGGTTGTCCTGGGTGCCGGGCGCGCCGTCGCGGGTCAGCACCAGCTGGCCGTCCTGCATGCGGTAGCGGTCGTCGTCCTGGTAGCGGTCTTCCTGGTCGCGGTGCAGGCGCAGGCCCACTTCGACCTCGTGCGTGGTGGCGCCGCTGGCCAGCGACAGGCCCAGCACGCTCTGCACACCCTGGGCGTAGTAGCTGCGGTTGTTGTTGCGAAGGCGCAGCGCGTTGTCGGGGCTGGTGGCGCCCGTGAGCCAGGCGTACTGCGCGGCATACGTGGCCGGGTTGTCGAGGATCGTGCTGATGCCGATATACGAACCCGTGCCCGGGTTGAGCACGTCGTTGAGCTTGTACCAGTTGCGCGAGAACTCGGTGCGGTAGGCGACGGTGGTCAGGTCCACGGTGTCGCTGAGTTCGATCAGGTGGCGCAGCTCGTACAGGTGCTGCTCGGTCTGGATGTTGTCCAGGCGCGAGGCCGCGTAGCGGCGGTTGGGGTCGAGGCTGAAGTCGGCGTCGGTCAGGCCCAGGTAGGTTTCGTTGCTGTCCTGGGTGTTGCGGCCGATCTTGAAATCGAGCTGCTGGTAGCGGGTGGCGTCGGGCGCGCTCACCCAGCGCAGCTTGCCGACGAAGTCGTTGAGCGAGAAGCCGGCGTCGCCGCCGCCGTCGATGCGCTTGAAGCCCTCGCTCTGCTGGCGCACGCCCTCGACCAGGCCGCCGAAACGCTCACCCATGGCGCCGGCCCAGCCGTGCATGAGCAGCGTGCCGTTGCTGCCGCCCGACAGGTCCACCTCGGCCGAGGCCTCGGCCGGGATCGGCGTGGACACCAGGTTCAGCGCGCCGCCGGTGGTGCGCGGGCCGGCCTGCACCGAGGCCGAGCCCTTGCGGATCTCCACGGCGCTGATGCGGCTCATGGTGGGGAAGTAGTAGGCGGCCGGCGCGGCGTAGGGCGCCGGCGAGATCAGCACGCCGTCTTCCATCACCGTGATGCGGCTGTTGCGGTCGGTGCCCGAGCCGCGGATGCCGATGTTGGGGCGCAGGCCGTAGCCGTCCTCTTCCACCAGGTAGACGCCGGGCACCTGGCGCAGCACGCGGTGGATGTCGCGGTAGTTGAACTTCTCCAACGTCTCGCCGTCGAGGTAGTGGGCCGAGCCGGAGGCCTTGTCCACGTCCTGGGGCTTGCCGAACACGTTCACGCTGTCGAGCCGCACCAGGGACTCGTCCGGCGACTGGGTGGCCTGTGCGGTGGCGAGGCCGGCGGACGACGCCAGGGCCAAGGCGATGGCGATGCGAAGGGGGTGGGACATGGGGACAGGCCAGGACGCAGGGGCCAGTGGCCCGATGCGGCAATGTTATTACGGGTGAGAATGATTCGCAATAACAAGAGGCGCGAAATGACGCGGGTTCCCTATAAACTCGGCCCAAGCCAACCGGGGAGCACCGCACCGTGGAAATCCTGACCATCATCATCCTGCTCGCAGGCGTCGTCGTGCTGATCAAGACGGTGCGCATGGTGCCGCAGGGCTACGAATGGACCGTCGAGCGCTTCGGCAAGTACACCCACACCATGAGCCCGGGCCTGCATTTCCTGTTCCCGGTGATCCAGGGCGTCGGCCGCAAGGTCAACATGATGGAGCAGGTGCTGGACGTGCCCTCGCAGGACGTCATCACCCGCGACAACGCCGTGGTGAAGGTGGACGGCGTGATCTTCTTCCAGGTGCTGGACGCGGCCAAGGCGGCCTATGAGGTCAGCAACCTCGAGCAGGCCACCATCGCCCTGGTGATGACCAACATCCGCACCTCCATCGGCTCGATGGACCTGGACGAGTCGCTGAGCAAGCGCGACGAAATCAACGCCAAGCTGCTCAGCGTCGTGGACGTGGCCACCCATCCGTGGGGCATCAAGGTCAACCGCATCGAGCTCAAGGACATCCAGCCGCCGCGCGACCTGATCGACTCCATGGCCCGGCAGATGAAGGCCGAGCGCGAGAAGCGCGCCAACATCCTGGAGGCCGAGGGCCACCGCGCCTCGGAGATCCTGCGCGCCGAAGGCGAGAAGCAGGGCGCCATCCTGGAGGCCGAGGGCAAGCGCGAGGCCGCCTTCCGCGACGCCGAGGCGCGCGAGCGCCTGGCCGAGGCCGAGGCCAACGCCACGCGCATGGTTTCCGAGGCGATCTCCAAGGGCAACGTGCAGGCGATCAATTACTTCGTGGCGCAGAAGTACATCGAGGCGTTCAAGGCCCTGGCCGAAGCGCCCAACCAGAAGTTCGTGCTGATGCCGATGGAAGCCACCGGCATCCTGGGTTCGCTGGGCGGCATTGCCGAGCTGTCGCGCGAAAGCCTGGGCGGGCAGGGCGCGGGCGCCGCCACGCCGGCCACCAAGGTGCAGCCGCCGCGGATCGGAGGCTGACATGCGCACCGAGCTGATGGTCTGGGGCGGACTGGCCATGGTGCTGATCGCCGCGGAAGCCCTGGCTCCCGGCGCCTTCATGCTGTGGCTGGGCCTGGCGGCCGCGGTGGTGTTCGTGCTGCTGCTGGTGTTTCCGGACCTGCCCATGATCGGGCAGGCGATCGCCTTCGTGGGGCTGGGCTTCGCGGCCATCACGATCTACATGCGGTTCTTCCGTCACAAGGAGCGGCCCAGCGACCAGCCGCTGCTCAACCGTCGCGGCGAACAGTTGGTGGGCCAGGTGTTCACGCTCGACCAGGCCATCGTCGACGGCCGCGGCCGCATGAAGATCGGCGACGCCTTCTGGACCGCCGAAGGCGAGGACCTGCCGCAGGGCGCGCGCGTGCGCGTGGTCAGCGCCCACAACATGTCGCTGCAGGTGCGCGCGGTCGACTGAGGCCCGGGGCGGGGCCGGCTCGCCCGGTCCCGCACGGTGGCACCCCGCACCGGGGCGGGCGGCTCTGCGATAATGGCGGTCTCGCACACGCCACCAGGGCCCGCCATGACCAGCAAGACCGTCCTCAACGACACCCACCGCGCGCTCGGCGCCAAGATGGTGGACTTCGGCGGCTGGGACATGCCGATCAACTACGGCTCGCAGATCGAGGAGCACCACCAGGTGCGCCGCGACGCCGGCATGTTCGACGTCTCGCACATGACCATCCTGGACCTGCGTGGCGCCCAGGTGCGGCCGTTCCTGCGCACGCTGGTGGCCAACTCGGTGGACAAGCTCAAGGTGCCGGGCAAGGCCCTGTATGCCTGCATGCTCGACGCCAACGGCGGCGTCATCGACGACCTGATCATCTATTTCATGGCCGAGGACTTCTTCCGCCTGGTGGTGAACGCCGCCACCCGCGACAAGGACCTGGCCTGGATCACCGCCCAGGCGGCGCCCTTCGGCATCACCATCAGCGAGCGCCGCGACCTGGCGATCGTCGCCGTGCAGGGCCCCAACGCCCGCGCCAAGGTGATCGAGCTGCTGTCGCCGGCGGCGGCGCAGGCGGCCGGCAAGCTGGGCAAGTTCGTCGCCTGCGAGGCCGACGGCCTGTTCGTGGCGCGCACCGGCTACACCGGCGAGGACGGCTTCGAAATCATGGTGCCCGAAAGCCAGGCGGTGGATTTCTGGAACCGCCTGCTCGCCGTGGGCGTGAAGCCCGCGGGCCTGGGCGCGCGCGACACCCTGCGGCTGGAAGCCGGCATGGCGCTGTATGGCCAGGACATGGACGAGTCGGCCACGCCTTACGAAGCCGGACTTGCCTGGACGGTGGCGCTGGACGAGGGCCGGGACTTCACCGGCCGCGCGCCGCTCGAAGCGCAGAAGGCCGCCGGCGCCGCGCGCCAGATGATCGGCCTGGTGCTGGACGAGAAGGGCGTGCTGCGCCACGGCCAGGCGGTGTTCACCGCGGCGGGCGAGGGCGAGATCCTGTCCGGCACGTTCTCGCCGACGCTCGGCAAGGCCATCGCGCTGGCCCGCGTGCCGGCCGGCGACACCGGCGAGGTGGAAGTGGACATCCGCGGCAAGCGCCTGCCGGTGCGCGTGGTGAAGTACCCGTTCGTCCGCGACGGCGCCGCCCAGCCGGGCGTGCTCGCCTGACCCGGCCGCGCCGCCGGTAGGCGACGGCGCGTCCACCCCGCTAGACTATCCGCACCCCCCGCCCGCACACCGACCACCGAGGCCTGTCATGAGTGAAATTCCCGGCGACCTGAAGTTCCTCAAGTCCCACGAATGGGCCCGCGTCGAAGACAGCGGTCGAATCACCGTCGGCATCTCCGAGCATGCCCAGGGCCTGCTGGGCGACCTGGTCTACGTCGAGCTGCCCAACGTCGGCGACACGGTCGAGCAGGGCAATGCCGCCGCCGTCGTCGAGTCGGTCAAGGCCGCCTCCGACGTCTATTCCCCGGTGTCGGGCAAGGTGGTCGAGGTCAACTCGGCCCTGGCCGACAAGCCCGAAACCATCAACGAGGACGCCTACGGCGAAGGCTGGATCTTCGTGGTCGAGGCCAGCGAGCCCGACCAGGTGAAGGAGCTTCTGTCGCCCGACGACTACGCCCAGATGCTGGAGGACGACGGCCACTGAGCCCTCGCCTGCGCCATCGCTGCACCCGTGCCGGCCGCCTTGTGCGGCCGGCGCTTTTTCCGGCCGGCGAAACCGCCGACTGTCCGTCGAAGGTGCGTCGGGTGCGTCCGGAGTTCGCGCATTTCGCGGTTTCGGGAACGAAAAATAGCCGTTCGCCGCAGTGCCGCAAAAAGTTTTTTCCGGGTGTCCGAGGCGGCCGGAGAACGGCTTCGAAGCGACCCCGCGGCGCGGCCGGAATGGCGCGCGGTCGTTTCGCAAAACATTCGCACGGCTTTTTTAAAGCACTTTTTTGCGAAGGCGAAACGCGCACGGTGGTGCGGGTGGAATTCCGACATCGCCGACGAGGGTGTGCCGACGACGGCCGACGCCACCCGCGGCTTGAAATTATTTCTGCAAAGTTGTTGACATCAACATTTCCCGTGATTAGCTTTCGACCCAGCAGATGTCAACTGCGGATGCGAGTGATCAGGAACGAACCTACAACGCGGGCCACGAAACAGAACTCCACCCGGGAACTCGACACGGTGGATCAGGGCAACCATCCCTCCGCGAAACGTAAATCCAGCCTCCGCAAAACCCGACTTTCCAACGCCCGGACCGGTCTCGGCCCGGGCGTTTTCATGCACGGCGCAGGCATGCGCCGTACCCCATCCGTCCGCCGCGCATCGAGCGCGGCGGCGGTGCCACGCTGCGGGAATCCTCCCGCGGCGGTGCTTTTGTGACTGGGCAGTCCAAACGCCAACTGACGAGGAGTTGACACCATGGCTACGAAGAAAGCTGCGAAGAAGCCGGCCAAAAAGGCCGCTGCCAAGAAGACCGTGAAAAAGGCCGCTGCCAAGAAGGCAGTGAAGAAGACCGTGAAGAAGGCTGCCAAGAAGGTCGCCAAGAAGCCGGCCAAGAAGGCCGCGAAGAAAGTAGCCAAGAAGGCTGCCAAGAAGTCGGTCAAGAAGACCGCCAAGAAGGCTGCCAAGAAGGTTGCCAAGAAGCCGGCCAAGAAGGCCGCGAAGAAGACCGCCAAGAAGGCTGCCAAGAAGCCGGCGGCCAAGAAGGCTGCGAAGAAGCCGGCTGCCAAGAAGCCTGCTGCCAAGAAGAAGGCGGCCAAGAAGCCCGCCGCCAAGAAGCCGGCTGCCATGCCGGCCGCCCCGGTTGCTCCGTCGCTGTAAGACGGGACTGCCAACGCTGTAAATCTGGGCTCTCTCCCCGTGTTGCCCAGGCGGGGAGGGAGGCTTTACCGAAATACTCCATCAGAAACGCCGGCCTTGCGCCGGCGTTCTTGTTTGCGGATTCCCGGCATGCCCCGGCGCGTTGGCCGGGCGACGGGCCTCAGCGCCGGCGGCGCGGCGCGGGGCGCACGGGTTCAGGCGCCAGCCACTCGCGCGTGGGCAGGCCCAGGGCACGGTCCAGCGTGGTCGGCAGCAGGCCGTTGGGCATGGCGCTCTCGCTGTTCCAGAGGATCACCACGCCGATGTCGCGGTCGGGCAGGAAGGCGGCGACGGCGCGGTAGCCCTGCACGGCGCCGCCGTGGAAGACCAGCGTGTGGCCGGCGTAATCGTAGATGCGCCAGCCCAGGCCGTAGTACGCGCTCTTGAGGCGCTCCCGGCGCCAGCCGCCGCCGCGGATCTCGCCCGGCGTGGCCACCTGCGGCGTCTGGATCTCGTTGAGCACCTCGGGCGACAGCACGTCGGGCCGGTGGCCCATCTGTGCGATCAGCCACTGCGCCATGTCGTTGATGCTGGCGTTGACGCCGGCGGCCGGCGGGATGCGGTAGTAGGTTTCCTTCGGACGCACGGCCAGCCACTTGCCGCCGCTGCGCACGTGCGGGCGCGCCCAGCTGGGGCTGGCTTCCAGGCCGTCGCGGCCGTAGGTGGCGCCATACATGCCCAGCGGGTGGAACAGGCGCTTCTCGACCTGGTGCGAGTAGAAGTCGCCCGTGGTGGCGAACACCAGGTCGCCGACCAGGCTGAAGGCGATGTTCTGGTAGGCATAGCAGTCGCCGGGGCTGCAGGTCATCGGCGCCTCGGAAAGTTTTTCGGCCAGCAGCGGGTAGGGCTGGTTGGCTTCCAGGTCGCGGTCGTAGGTGTTGTAGCCCAGGCCGACGCGGTGGCTGAGGATCTCGCGCACCGTCAGGCGCTGGGCGCCCTGCAGGTCGCGCAGCGCGAAGGCGGGCAGCTGGTTCGACACCGGGCTGTCCCAGGACATGGCGCCTTCGCTCACCAGCAGCGCGCTGAGCGTGCCGGCGAAGGCCTTGGACAGCGAGGCGATGCGGAACACGGTGTCCGGGCCCACGGGCAGCGGGTTGCGGCTGTCCACCACGCCGTAGCCGCGCGCCGACACCACCTTGCCGTCCTGCACGATCGCCATGGCCATGCCGGGGATGCGCGACTGCTGCACCACGCCCTCGGCCAGGCGTTCGATTTCCCTGGCGTGCGCGCTGAAGTCGGGGGCCTTGCCGGCGGCGGGCGCGGCGGCGGGCGCGGCGGCAAGCGCTGACGCCCAGGCGAGCGAGGCGGCGAGGAGGAAAACGGGGAGGCGCCCCGGGGGGCTGGCTTTCTTGAGGGGCATGACCGACGTATGCTGGCGGAACCAGGCCATTCTAGCGCGGCAATCGTGCAGCGGCCTGAATAAAGGGGAGACGAAACATGATGACTTTGCTCGTGCTGGTCGTGATCGCGGCCATCGGACTGTTCTGGGGCGTGGGTATCTACAACGGCCTGGTCACCGCCCGCAACGGCTTCAAGAATGCCTTCGCCCAGATCGACGTGCAGCTGACGCGCCGCTACGACCTGATCCCCAACCTGGTGGAAGTGGCCAAGGGCTACCTCAAGCACGAGCGCGAAACGCTCGAGGCTGTCATCCAGGCGCGCGCCGCCGCGGTCAGCGGCCTGGCGGCCGCCAAGGCCAACCCGGGCGACCCGTCGGCGATGGCCGCGCTGGGCAATGCCGAAACCGGCCTGGCCGGGGCGCTGTCGCGCCTGATGGTGGTGTCCGAGGCCTACCCGGACCTGAAGGCGAACCAGAACATGATGCAGCTCACCGAGGAACTCACCTCCACCGAGAACCGCATCGCGTTCGCCCGCCAGGCCTACAACGACAGCGTGATGGCGTACAACAACCGGCGCGAGGTGTTCCCCTCGAACATCATCGCCGGCATGTTCAACTTCGTCGCCGCCGCGCTGCTCGAGATCACCGACCCGACCCAGCGCCAGGCGCCCAAGGTCTCGTTCTGACGTCGCCGCCCCCGCCGGCTTCCGGCGGGGGCGTTCCAACGGAGGCTGGACGCGCATGAATTTCTTCGAGCGCCAGGACCAGGCCCGGCGCCAGTCCAAGCGGCTTGTGCTGCTTTTCGTCGCAGCGGTGCTGGCCATCGTGGTGACGGTGGACGTCATCGTGCTGCTGGTGGGCGGTGGGTTCAGCGAGGACACGCTGCCGGGGGCCCGGTGGGCCGCCGTCGCGGCCACCAGCCTGGCCACGCTGGGCGTCATCGGCGTCGCTTCGATGTACCGCATCTCCAGCCTGCGCGCCGGCGGCGCCGCGGTGGCGCGGCGGATGGGCGGCACGCCGGTGCCCGAGGACACGCACGATTTCCACTACCGCAGGCTGCGCAACGTGGTGGAGGAGATCGCCATCGCCTCTGGCGTGCCCGTGCCGCAGATCTTCGTGATGGAGGAAGAGGCCGGCATCAACGCCTTCGCCGCCGGTTACGCCACCAGTGACGCGGCCGTCGCCGTCACCCGCGGCGCGCTGGACAAGCTCAACCGGGACGAACTGCAGGGCGTGATCGCCCATGAGTTCAGCCACGTGCTCAATGGCGACATGCGGCTCAACATCCGCCTGATGGGCGTGCTGTTCGGCATCCTGGTGCTGGGCATCGTCGGCCGCAAGGTGCTGCAGCACGGGCGCATCGGCAGCGATTCCAAGGGCGCGCTGCCGGTGATGGCGGTGGCGCTGGGGCTGGTGGTGGTGGGCTCGATCGGCATGCTGTTCGGCCGGATGATCAAGGCCGGCGTCAGCCGGCAGCGCGAGTTCCTGGCCGATTCCTCGGCCGTGCAGTTCACCCGGCAGACCAAGGGCCTGGCCGGCGCGCTCAAGAAGATCGCCGGCGTGGGCGAGGGCTCGAAGCTGGCCAGCCGCGACACCGAGGAAGTGGCCCACATGCTGTTCGGCGACGGCGTGGGCTATTCGTCGCTGTTCGCCACGCACCCGCCGCTGGTGGCGCGCATCCAGGCCCTGGAGCCGTCCTTCAAGGCCGATGCGCTGGTGGACCTGGCCGCGCGCTGGCAGATGCACCCGCCCTCGGGCCTGGACGAAGACCAGGCGCTGGGCCTGGATTCCCGGTCGTCACCGTCGCTGCCCGACGACCGCGCCCAGATGCAGGTCACGCCGCCCGCCGTGGTGGCCCAGGTGGGCGCACCCCAGGCCAACGACTACGCGCGCGCCGGTGCGCTGGTGAAAGCGATCCCCGAGGTGCTCAAGCGAGCCGCGCACGAGCGCGACGAGGCCGTGCCGCTGCTGTACGGCCTGCTGATGGCGCCGCCGGGCAAGGTGCGCGATGCCCAGCAGTACGAGCTGTCGGCGCGCCAGGACGAACGCGTGTCGCGCCAGGCGCTGGACTACGCCGACCGCCTGGCCGACCTGCCGCGCATCCTGTGCCTGCCGCTGGCGGCGATGGCGATGCCGGCGCTGCGGCGCCGCCCGCGGCCCGAGCTCGAGAAGTTCATGGACGGCTGCTTCGCGCTCACGCACGCCGACGGCAAGGTCAGCCTGTTCGAATACTCACTGGGCCGCCTGCTGCGCGTGCAGGTGCACGACGCGCTGGACCCGGCCGGCACCTGGGTGGCGGGCGACCGCCGCCTGGCCCACTGCGCCGACCAGGCCATCACGCTGATGGCCTTGCTGGCCCAGGCCGGCCACGACGATCCCGGCGCGGCGATGCGCGCCTACCTGGCCGGCATGGCCCTGGTGTTCCCGCGGGCGAATGCACCCTACCGCCCGCCCACCGACCCGATGCGGGCGATGGACGAAGCCTGGCCCGTGCTCGACCGGGTCGAGCCGCGCGGCAAGGAGCTGCTGATCGAAGGCCTGGTGGCCGCCGTGAGCCACGACGGCCGCATCTGCGTGGCCGAGGCCGAGCTGCTGCGCGTGGTCTGCGCCTCGCTGCATTGCCCGCTGCCGCCGATGCTGGAAGGCGCCGCGTAACCGCGGCGCGCGAGTCAGGCGGCCTTGCCGCGGATCAGGTCGGCGGCGCGCTCGGCAATCATCATCGTGGGCGCGTTGGTGTTGCCGCCCACCAGCTTGGGCATCACCGAGGCGTCCACCACGCGCAGGCCGGCCACGCCGACCACGCGCAGCTGCGGGTCCACCACCGTGTCGGGGTCGCCGGCGCGGCCCATGCGGCAGGTACCCACCGGGTGGTAGATGGACTCGGCCTTGCGGCGGATGAACGCCACCAGGTCGGCCTCGTCCTGCACGTTCGCGCCGGGCTGCAGCTCTTCGCCGCGGTAATCGGCGAAGGCGGGCTGGGCCAGGATCTCGCGGGAAAGCCGCAGCGCCTCCAGCATCACCTTCAGGTCGTAGCCCTCGGGGTCGCTGAGATAGCCGGCCTCGATGCGCACCTTGTCGGCGGCGCTGGCGCTGGCCAGGTGGATGCGGCCGCGGCTGCGCGGGTGCAGGCCGCAGGCGTGCAGCGTGTAGCCATGCCCGGGCAGGATGTTGCGGCCGTGGTCGTCGAGCTGGGCCGGCACGAAGTGGAACTGGATGTCGGGGCGCTCGTCCTCGGCCAGCGAGCTGCGCAGGAAGCCGCCGGTCTCGGCGATGTTGCTGGTGCCGGGGCCTTTCTTGAACAGGTAGTACTGCAGCCCGACCGACACGTCGCTCAGCTGGTCGTAGCTCAGGCCGCGCACGCAGCGCTGCAGCGTGCACACGTCCAGGTGGTCCTGGAGGTTGCCGCCGACGCCCGGCAGGTCGCTCACCACGTCGATGCCGTGCTGGCGCAGGTGCGCCGCCGGGCCGATGCCCGACAGCATGAGCAGCTGCGGCGAGTTGATCGCGCCGCCACAAAGGATCACTTCCTTCGCCGCGCTTTCGCAGTACGCGCCCTTGCCGGCCACGGCGTACACCACGCCCGTGGCGCGGCCGCCGTCGATCACCACGCGGTTGGCGGTGGCGCGGGTGATCACGGTGAGGTTGGGCCGCTTGCGCACGGGCTTGAGGTAGGCCTGCGCGCTGGAGCTGCGGGCGCCGTCGCGGGTGGTGGTCTGGTACCAGCCGAAACCGTCCTGGCGGGCGCCGTTGAAATCGTCGGACGGCGCATGGCCGGCCTGGGCCGCGGCTTCCAGGAAGACGTTCGACAGCGGGTTGCGGTGGCGCGGGTCGGACACGCCCAGCGGGCCGTCGCCGCCGTGGAATTCATTGCCGCCGCGCTCGTTGCCTTCGCTGCGCTTGAAGTAGGGCAGCACGTTGTCCCAGTGCCAGCCTTCGGCGCCCAGTTCGGCCCATTCGTCGTAGTCGCGGGCATTGCCGCGGATGTAGCACATGGCGTTGATCGAACTCGACCCGCCCAGCACCTTGCCGCGCGGCCACCACAGCAGGCGGCCGTCCAGGCCCGGTTCGGGCGCGGTGCTGTAGTCCCAGTTCACGCCCTTCTTGCCCACCAGCTTGGCCAGCCCGGCCGGCATGTGGATGAAGGGATGCCAGTCGCTGGGGCCAGCCTCGAGCAGCAGGACCCGGGTGTCGGGATCTTCGCTCAGGCGGTTGGCCAATACGCAGCCGGCGGAGCCGGCACCCACGATGATGTAGTCGTACACGGGGACTTCTTTATTCGATGACGGCCCGAGGCTAGGCTCCCGTTCTAGAGCAAACACTCGGAGCCCGACAGTGCCGCTGCGCAAGCGTGACGGGGCTCACGCAAGCCCCGCGGGCTGGCCACCGGCGGCCGGGTTGGCTATGGTGCCGCGACCCCACCGGGATGGCGCATGACCCCAGGCACAGGCACCGACGGCCGCTTCGACCACCTGCGCGGCGCGCTGCGGGAGGTGCCGGCGTTGGGCTGGTCGTTCCTGTATTTCTTCTCGCTGCTGACCGGCTACTACGTGCTGCGGCCGGTCCGCGACGCCATGGCGGCGTCGTCCAACGTCGAGGACGTGTTCGCCCCCAGCCTGGTGGCGTGGTTCCAGGGCCACGGCATCGAACTGCAGGCCTTCACCCTGCAGGTGCTGTTCACCACCACCTTCGTGGTGATGCTGGTGCTGCAGCCGGTCTATGGCGCGCTGGTGAGCCATTACCCGCGGCGGGTGTTCCTGCCGGTGGTGTACCTGTTCTTCATGGCCTGCCTGGTGTGTTTCTACTTCGCGTTCCAGGCCGACCTGCCGGGCCGTGGCGCCGTCTTCTTCGTCTGGACGGCCGTGTTCAACCTGTTCGCCGTGGCCGTGTTCTGGAGCTACATGGGCGACATCTACGACAACCTGCAGGCGCGCCGGCTGTACGGCTTCATCGGCGCGGGCGGCACGGTGGGCGGACTGACCGGCCCGGTGCTCACCAAGCTGCTGGTGGTGGAGGTGGGCGTGGCGAACATGATGCTGGTGTCGGTGGGGTTCCTGGCCATCTGCCTGCTGTGCATCACCCGGCTGGCGCCGGCGGCGCGCGCCGCCGACCAGCGCCGCGGCGGCCGCTCGGGCGACGACGCGATGGGCGGCAGCGTGGTGGAAGGCCTGCGCCTGATCTGGCGCGACCCGCTGCTGCGGGCGATGGCGGTGGTGATGTTCTTCGGCGTCGGCGTGGGCACGCTGCTTTACAACGAACAGCGCGAGATCGCGATGCGGGTGGCGCAGGACACGTTCCGCACCGCGTTCTATTCCAACATCGACCTGTGGATCAACCTGCTGGTGCTGGTGATCCAGGTCTTCATCACCCGGCCGCTGCTCACGCGCTTCGGCGTGGCGCCTGCGCTGCTGCTGCCGGCGCTGGCGATCCTGGGCGGGTTCGCGGTGCTGGCGGCGTCGCCGCTGCCGCTGATGGTGGCGATCGTGCAGATCGCCACGCGCGCCGGCGAGTTCTCGCTGGCCAAGCCCGCGCGCGAAACCATCTACACCCGGGTGGACCGTGAATCGCGCTACAAGGCCAAGGCGGCGATCGAAACGGCGGTGTACCGCGGCGGCGACGTGTCCTTCGCCTGGCTCCACAAGGGGCTGGCGGTGTTCGGGTCGAACGTGGTGTTCGGCGCGGGCGTGCTGGTGGCCGCGGGCATGACGTTCGGTGCGTGGCGCCTGGTGCGCGAGCAGGCCAAGCTGCCGCCCGACAAGACGGCGCCCGACCCGCACTGAGCCGCCTGCCAAGGCCGGCCGCAGGACGCTGCCTTCGCACCGTGGCGACCACCGCCCGGTGCGTGCTGCGGTAACCTGCCGTCCTGACCCCGGGAGACCACCGCATGAAGACCAGAGCCGCCGTCGCGCATCGGGCCGGAGCGCCGCTGACCATCGAAACCGTCGACCTGGAAGGCCCGCGCTTCGGCGAAGTGCTGGTCGAGATCAAGGCCACCGGCGTCTGCCACACCGACCAGTTCACGCTCTCGGGCGACGACCCCGAAGGCCTGTTCCCGGCGATCCTGGGCCATGAAGGCGCGGGCATCGTGGTGGACGTGGGCCCGGGCGTGACCACGCTGAAGAAGGGCGACCACGTCATCCCGCTGTACACGCCCGAATGCCGCCAGTGCGAGTACTGCCTCAACCCCAAGACCAACCTCTGCCAGTCCATCCGCAGCACCCAGGGCCAGGGCCTGATGCCAGACGGCAGCAGCCGCTTCAGCCTCGACGGCAAGCCGGTGCTGCACTACATGGGCACGTCCACGTTCTCCAACTTCACCGTGGTGCCCGAGATCGCGCTGGCGAAGATCCGCCAGGACGCGCCCTTCGACAAGGTCTGCTACATCGGCTGCGGCGTCACCACCGGCATCGGCGCGGTGATCTTCACCGCCAAGGTGGAAGTGGGCTCGAAGGTCATCGTGTTCGGCCTGGGCGGCATCGGCCTGAACGTGATCCAGGGCGCGCGCCTGGCCGGCGCCGACATGATCGTGGGCGTGGACCTCAACCCGGGCCGCGAAGCGATGGCGCGCAAGTTCGGCATGACGCACTTCGTGAACCCGGCGGAAGTCGAGGGCGACCTCGTGCCGTACCTGGTGTCGCTGACCAAGGGCGGCGCCGACTACACCTTCGAATGCATCGGCAACACGAAAGTGATGCGCCAGGCGCTGGAATCGGCGCACAAGGGCTGGGGCACCAGCGTGATCATCGGCGTGGCCCCGGCGGGCGCCGAGATCAGCACGCGGCCGTTCCAGCTGGTGACCGGGCGCAACTGGCGCGGCAGCGCTTTCGGCGGCGCCCGCGGCCGCACCGACGTGCCCAAGATCGTCGACTGGTACATGGACGGCAAGATCGACATCGATTCGCTGATCACCCACACCATGCCGCTGGAGAAGATCAACGACGCCTTCGACCTGATGCACCGCGGCGAGTCCATCCGCAGCGTGGTCGTGTACTGATGGCGATCGAGCTCATCGGCGAGCACGGCTGCTTCGGCGGCGTGCAGGGCTTCTACCGCATGGCCTCGGCCGCGTGCGGCGGGCCGATGCGCTTCGCGGTGTTCCAGCCGCCCCAGGCGCGCGCCGGCCGCGTGCCCGTGCTGACGTACCTGGCGGGCCTGACCTGCAGCGAAGAAACCGCGACCATGAAGGCCGGCGCGCAGCGGGTGGCGGCCGAGCTGGGCCTGATGCTGGTGATGCCCGACACCAGCCCGCGCGACACCGGCATCGAAGGCGCCACCGGCGACTGGGAGTTTGGCGAGGCGGCGGGCTTCTACCTCGATGCCACCCAGGCGCCGTGGTCGGCGCGCTTCCGCATGGAAACGCACGTGGTGCACGAGCTGGCGTCGGCCGTGGCCGAACATTTCCCGGCCGATCCCGGCCGCGCGGGCATCTTCGGCCACTCGATGGGCGGCCACGGCGCGCTGGTGCTGGCGCTGCGCCACCCCGACCTTTACCGCAGCGTGTCGGCCTTCGCGCCCATCGTGGCGCCCAGCCAGGTGCCCTGGGGCCAGAAGGCGTTCTCGCGCTACCTCGGCGACCACCATCGCGCCTGGGCCGAACACGACGCCTGCGAACTGGTGAAGCGCCGCCCCTTCGGCGGCACGATCCTCGTGGACCAGGGGCTGGACGACAAATTCCTGGCCACCCAGCTGCAGCCCGAGCGCTTCGAGGCGGCCTGCGCCGAGGCCGGGCAGGGACTCACCCTGCGCCGCCACCCCGGCTACGATCACGGCTACTATTTCATCGCCAGCTTCATCGAGGACCACCTGCGGCACCACGCCGCTGCGCTGGCCGACTGACCGGAGCAAGACCCATGTCCCTGATCGCGATCGTGCTGACTGCCTTCGTCGCCCTGCTGCACGTGGGCTTCATGGTGCTGGAGATGTTCTTCTGGACCAAGCCGCTGGGGCGCAAGGTCTTCGCGCTCACCGAGCAGCGCGCGCGTGATTCGGCGCAGCTGGCCGCCAACCAGGGCCTCTACAACGGCTTCCTGGCCGCAGGCCTGGTGTGGGGCCTGCTGATCGGCGACCGCGCGATCTGCCTGTTCTTCCTGGCCTGCGTGGTGGTGGCGGGGCTGTTCGGTGCCGCCACGGTGAAGCGCTCGATCCTGTACGTGCAGGCGCTGCCGGCGGTAGCCGCGGCGGTGGCGGTCCATTACCTCTGAATCGTGGGAGGGACTTCAGTCCCGACGCTTTTCGCGAAGAGCCATCGGGACTGAAGTCCCTCGCACAGTCAGGGCTTCGGTTTGGGGCTGAGCCACATCCGGATCTCGGCGTGGAAGACCTTTTCGCCCGCGGCATCCACCACGTCCACGTTGATCGGCAGGTCGTACGCTGCCGCGGTGCTGGCAATCGGGATCATCGGCGTGGCCACCGCGCGCATCGTGCCCTTGGCCTTCTTCAGGTACTGCACCGTCATGCCCTTGGGAATCCAGCGCATGTCGTGCGGCAGCGAGGCGTCGATCATCACGCCCGCGCACAGCTCGGCCAGGTTGCACAGCGCGATCGCGTGCACGGTGCCGATGTGGTTCTGCACGGCGCGGCGGTGCGGGATGCTGGCTTCGCAGCGGCCGTTCTCCAGGAGATGGATGGTCGGCTTGATGCTGCCGAAGTAGGGCGCCTTGAAGCACACCGCGCGGCTGAACAGCCAGTGTCCGGCGGGGTAGCGGGTGAACTTGCGGTAGAGCTTGAGCAGCGGGGCGTCGGACATCTCGGTGTCTCCATAAGCAATGTGGGAGGGACTTCAGTCCCGATGGCTTTTCGCGAAAAGCATCGGGACTGAAGTCCCTCCCACAAGGTTGGGGTGGGGGCGTCAGGCGGCGCGGTGCTGGGCCGCCGGCTTGTCGCGGTTGAGCGAAGCCGACACCAGGTCGGCCGGGTCGAAGTCGTCCACGGTGATGGTTTCCCAGGTCAGCGTGCGCAGCTCTTCGAGCTGCAGCTTTTCTTCGGCCGTGATCCAGCCTTCGGCGACGCCCTCGGCCAGCTGCGACGGGAAGTCCAGCGCCTGGATGTCGCTGTTCTTGAGCGCCTTGAGGAACTTGCGCTCCACCGGCTCGGCCAGGATCACCTTGGGCAGGAAGCTGTTGATGCGGCCGGCCGGGTTGTTCTCGCAGGGCGTGAGGAAGATGCCCTCGGCCAGGCGGTCACGCGCATCGGAAGGCGACATCAGCAGCGCGGCGGCGCGGCGGCCCAGGCGGTCGGACGGCGCCTGCGCGCGGCGGCCCCACGGGAACACCAGCATCCACAGCAGCCAGCCCACCGGACGGATCGGGAAGTTGCGCAGCGCGCCCGACAGGGCCAGCTCGATCTTGTGCGCCGACTCGTGGAAGGCGATCGCCAGCAGCGGCTGCTCGGCCGCCGGACGGCCCTCGTCCTCGTAGCGCTTGAGCATGGCGCTGGTGATGTACAGGTGGCTGAGCACGTCGCCCAGGCGGCCCGACAGCTTTTCCTTGAACTTGAGCTTGCCGCCCAGCATCAGCATGGACGTGTCGGCCACCATCGCCAGGTTGGCCGAATAGCGGTTGAGCTTGCGGTAGTAGCGCTTGGTGTAGGCGTCGCCCGGCGCGGCGCCGATGCGCGCACCCGTCAGGCCGAACACCCAGCTGCGCACCGCGTTGGAGATGGCGAAGCCGATATGGCCGAACAGGTTGGTGTCGAACTCGCGCAGGCGCACTTCCGGGTCCGGATGGGTCGCGGCCTGCATTTCCTTGAGCACCCACGGATGGCAGCGGATGGCGCCCTGGCCGAAGATCATCAGGCTGCGGGTCATGATGTTGGCGCCCTCGACCGTGATCGAGATCGGCGCCGCCTGCCAGCCGCGGCCCAGGTAGTTCATCGGGCCCAGGATGACGCCCTTGCCGCCGTGGATGTCCATGGCGTCGGCCGCGACGGCGCGGGCCATTTCGGTGGCGTGGTACTTGGCGATGGCCGAGGGCACGGCCGGCTTCTCGCCGCGATCCACCGCGGCGGCGGTGGCCTGCGACAGCGCGGCGCAGGCGTAGGCGTTGCCGGCGATGCGGGCCAGCGCTTCTTCCACGCCCTCGAAGCGGCCGATGGACAGGCCGAACTGCTTGCGGATGCGGGCATACGCGCCGGTGACCACCGCGGCGAGCTTGGACGCGCCGCTGGAGGTGGACGGCAGCGTGATCGCGCGGCCCACCGACAGGCACTCGACCAGCATGCGCCAGCCCTGGCCGATGTAGTCTTCGCCGCCGATCAGCTGGCTCAGCGGCAGGAACACTTCCTTGCCGTGCAGCGGGCCGTTCTGGAAGGCGCAGTTGAGCGGGAAGTGGCGGCGGCCGATGTTCAGGCCATCGGTGTCGCGCGGGATCAGCGCCAGCGTGATGCCGCGGTCGGCCTCTTCGCCCAGCAGCTTGTTCGGGTCGTACAGGCGGAAGGCCAGGCCGATCACGGTGGCGACGGGCGCCAGGGTGATGTAGCGCTTGTCGAAGGTGAGCTTCACGCCCAGCACGCGGGCGCCGTTCCAGTCGCCTTCGCAGACGATGCCGAAGTCGGGCAGGGAGGTGGCGTCGGAGCCGGCGGTGGGGCCGGTCAGCGCGAAGCAGGGAACCTCGCGGCCGTCGGCCAGGCGCGGCAGGTAGTGCGTCTTCTGCTCATCGGTGCCGTAGTGCAGCAGCAGCTCGGCCGGGCCCAGGGAATTGGGCACGCCGACGGTGGAGCTGAGCGTGGCCGAGATCGAGGCCAGCTTCTGGATGACCTTGTGGTGCGCCAGGGCCGAGAAGCCAAGGCCGCCGTATTCCTTGGGGATGATCATGCCGAAGAACTTGTTCTTCTTCAGGTACTCCCACAGCTCCGGCGGCAGGTCGTTGCGGACGTGGCTGATGTCCCAGTCGTTGGTCATGCGGCAGGCCTGCTCGACGGGGCCGTCGAGGAAGGCCTGCTCTTCGGCCGTGAGCACCGGCTTGGGCTGCGACAGCAGCTGTTCCCACTTGGGCATGCCCGAGAACAGTTCACCCTCGAAGCCCACCGTGCCCGCTTCCAGCGCGGTCTTCTCGGTGTCCGAGAGCGGCGGCAGGATCTTGGTGTAGAACTTGAGCAGCGGCGCCGTGATCAGCGGCTGGCGCAGCGGCGTGATCAGCAGCGGCAGGGTGACCACGGCCAGGATCACCGCGGCCACGATGGTGGCGGTGACGTTGGCGCCGGCCAGCGCGACGCCGACCAGCAGAGTGGCGGTGAGCGCGGTGAACACCGCGAGGCTCCAGCGGTGGTAGGCCACCAGCAGGGTCGCCAGCGCCAGCGCGAGGAAGGGGGCAAGGATGCTCATCGAAGATCTCCATGGTTGGCCGTGGAGGTGGCCAGGTGTTGCGGGACGTGGTCGTGCAGGAAGTGCAGCAGGGTGTCGGTGAAAGCGTCGTTGTCGTCGCCGGCCACCATGTGGGTGGCGTCGGGCAGTTGTACGTGACGCGCGTGGGGCGCCAGCTCTAGAAAGTGTTCGACCGTCCGCTGGGTGACCAGGTCGCTGCGGCCGCCGCTCACCAGCAGCACCGGGATGTCGAGCTGGCGGCAGGCGTCCTCGATCAGGTGCTGCAGGTCGTGGGTGGACGGGATGAACTCGCTCAGCAGGCGCGGGTCCCAGTGCCAGGCCAGGCGCCCGTCGGGGCGGGCGTTGAGCAGGTGCGCCAGCTGCGCCGGCGTCTTTTTCCCGCGCCGGTGCGGCAGGTAGGCGGCGATCTGTTCGGCCGCGTGCTCGAAGGAGTCGAAGCCTTCCGGATGGGCGTTCATGAAGCCAAGGATGCGCTCGACGCCGGCCGCTTCCCAGCGCGGCGTGATGTCCACCAGCACCATGGCCGAGAACAGGCGGTCGCGGGCCTGGGCCATCAGCCCGGTCAGGCCGCCCATCGAGGCGCCGACCAGCACGGGCGCCGGGCCCAGGGCGGCGGCCGCGGTGCCGACGTCGTCCACCATCTGTTCGCCCGCATAGCGCGACAGCGCCGGGTTGCGGTCCGACTGGCCGTGGCCGCGGACGTCCCAGGCCAGGTTCGCTTGCCCTTGGTCCGAGAGCCGGCGCTGGGTCTGCAGCCACGCCTGGCGGGTCTGGCCGAAACCGTGCGCCAGCAGTACGCCGGGGCCGACGCCGTCACCACGCGCCGCCGAAAGCCGCAGGCGATCGCGCGAGGTGAGCGATTCGGGACTGGGATCGGTTTGCGGGCGCGCGGGGGTGGGAATGACCATACGGGCGAGTATGGGTAGGCGCTGCCGGCCTGTCAATACCAGCCCGTATGGTGCATGATCGGCGTGAGCGCCGGCTTACCCGAGCCGCCCCCAGCCAGTAGACTGAACCACATGGCCGCTTCCGCACCCAAGCTTGAACGCCCGTCCCGCCTGAGCGCGGAGGACTGGGCCCTCGCCGCCCTCGACGTGATCGCCGAGCAGGGCCTCGCCGCCGTCGCGGTTGAACCCCTGGCCCGGCGCCTGGGCGTCACCAAGGGCAGCTTCTACTGGCATTTCCCGTCGCGTGAGGCCCTGCTGGTGGCCGCGCTGGAGCGCTGGGAAGTGATGGAACAGGAAACCGTCTTCGGGCAGCTCGAGGCCATCTCCGACCCGCGTGCGCGGCTCAAGGCGCTGTTCCAGCTGGTGGCGCACGAGCTCAAGCCGCACATCATCTATTCCGAACTGCTCAAGGCCCTGGACCACCCCGTGGTGCAGCCCGTGCTGCACCGGGTGTCGCAGCGGCGCCTGGACTACCTCACCGCCAGCTTCCGCCAGGCCGGCCTGCCGCGCCTGGACGCGCAGAACCGCGCCCGCCTCACCTACGCCGCCTACGTCGGGTTCCTGCAGCTGTCGCTCCAGCTTGGCCAGCCGCGCCTGCACCACGACGAATTCGAAGCGTACGTGGGCCACGTGATGAGCACGCTGATCCCGGTGTGAAGGCCGCCGGGCGCGCCTGTCCTCGGGGACAGGGCGGCGCCGGGCCGGTAGAATACGTGGTGCATGGCTGGCGCCGGGTCCTCGCGCCGCCCTCCGGTTTCCTTCCTTTAGATGGCTCCGATATGTCCAGCAAACTTGCCGCGCTCAACGACTGGGTGGCCTCGGTCGCACAGCTCACCCAGCCCGCCGCCATCCACTGGTGCAACGGCTCCGACGCCGAGAGCAACCAGCTGACCGCGCTGATGCTGTCCACCGGCGACCTGGTCAGGCTCAACGAACAGTCCCACCCCAACTGCTTCCTGCACCGCTCCAGCCCGAGCGACGTGGCGCGCGTGGAGCACCTCACCTTCGTCTGCACTTCCGACAAGGAAGACGCCGGCCAGAACAACAACTGGATGTCGCCCGCCGACGCCCACGCCAAGATGGATGCGCTGTACGCCGGCTGCATGCGCGGCCGCACCCTGTACGTGGTGCCCTACTGCATGGGCCCGATCGACTCGCCGCTGTCGCGTTGCGGCGTCGAGATCACCGACAGCCCGTACGTCGCCGCCAACATGCGCATCATGACCCGCATGGGCGCCCAGGCGCTGGCGCGCATCGAGCGCGAAGGCTCGTTCGTGCGTGGCCTGCACTCGATCGGTGAGCTCGACCCCGACCGCCGCTTCATCATGCATTTCCCGGAAGAGCTGGCCATCCAGAGCTACGGCTCGGGCTACGGCGGCAACGCGCTGCTGGGCAAGAAGTGCCACGCGCTGCGCATCGCCAGCTACCAGGCGCGCACCGAGGGCTGGCTGGCCGAGCACATGCTGATCGTGGGCATCGAGAACCCGCAGGGCGAAACCCACTACGTGGCCGCGGCGTTCCCGTCGGCCTGCGGCAAGACCAACCTGGCCATGCTGATCCCGCCCGAAGGCTACCTGCGCGACGGCTGGAAGGTCTGGACCGTCGGCGACGACATCTGCTGGATGCACCCGGGCCCGGACGGCCGCCTTTACGCCATCAACCCCGAGGCCGGCTTCTTCGGCGTCGCGCCCGGCACCAGCGACAAGACCAACGCCAACGCGATGGCGATGCTGCACCACGATGCCATCTTCACCAACGTCGGCGTCACCGCCGACAACCAGCCCTGGTGGGAAGGCATCGGCAGCGGCGAGCCCGCGAAGGACTGGCAGGGCCGTCCGCACGACAAGGCCAACGGCCCGGCCGCGCACCCGAACTCGCGCTTCACCGTCAGCGCGAAGAACTGCCCCAGCTACACCGCCATGGCCGAAGACCCGCAGGGCGTGCCGCTGAGCGCGATCATGTTCGGTGGCCGGCGTGAATCGCTGGTGCCGCTGGTGTTCGAGGCGCGCGACTGGACCCACGGCGTCCTGGTCGGCGCGTCCATGGCGTCCGAAACCACCGCCGCCGCCACTGGCGCGGTCGGCGTGGTGCGCCGCGACTCGATGGCGATGAAGCCGTTCGCCGGCTACAACTTCGCCGACTACTTCGCCCACTGGCTGTCGTTCGACAAGCCGGGTGCGCAGCTGCCGAAGATCTTCCAGGTGAACTGGTTCCGCAAGAACGAGGCCGGCAAGTTCATGTGGCCTGGCTTTGGCGAAAACCTGCGCGTGATCGAGTGGATGCTCAAGCGCGCCACCGGCCAGGTGGATGCCGTGGACACGGCCGTGGGCTTCCTGCCGAAGGCTTCCGACCTCAACACCGACGGCCTGGGCCTGGACGCGGCCACGCTCGAGCAGCTGGTCACCATCGACCGCGACGGCTGGAAGGCCGAGATGGAAAGCATCGGCGAATACCTCGACGGCTTCGGCGAGCGCACCCCGCACGCCCTCAAGGCCGAGCGCGCCAAGATCGCGGCCCGCCTGGCCTGAAGGCGTACTACTGCCACCACTTCGTTCTGCCGCTGCCGGACGGACATCGGTTCCCGATGTCCAAGTACGAACGGCTGCATGCGCGCATCCGCGATGCCGCGCCCGCGCTGGGCATCGAACTCGTCGAGCCGCCCGCGGCCAGTGACGAGGACCTGCTGCGCGTGCACGCGCCCGCCTACGTGCGGGCGATGGTGGACGGCAGCGCCGATGAGTCCCTGATGCGCCGCATCGGCTTCCCCTGGTCGGAAGCGATGGTGGAGCGCTCGCGCCGCTCGTCGGGCGGTACGGTCATGGCCCTGCGCAGCGCGCTGTCGGGTGACGGCGTGGCCGTGAACCTGGCGGGCGGCACCCACCATGCCGGCCATGCCCGCGGCGGCGGCTACTGCGTGTTCAACGACGCGGTGGTGGCCGCGCGCCACGTGCAGGCCCACGGCCTGGCACGACGGCTGCTGGTGGTGGACCTGGACGTGCACCACGGCAACGGCACCGCCGAGCTGTGCGCGGACGACCCCAGCGTGTTCACCTTCTCGATGCACGCCGGGCGCAACTACCCGGCGGTGAAGCCCGACTCCGACCTCGACGTCGCCCTGGACGACGGCACCGGCGACGACGCCTACCTCGACGCGCTGGCGCGGCACCTGCCCGACGCGATCGCGCGCGCCCGGGCCGACGCCGTGGTGTACCTGGCCGGCGCCGATCCGTTCGTCGGCGACCGCCTGGGCTACCTCGCCCTGAGCAAGCCCGGCCTGGCCGAGCGCGACCGGCAGGTGCTGGCCGCCTGCCGCCGCCACGGCCTGCCGGTGGCCGTCTGCATGGCCGGCGGCTATGCGCCGGACGTGGGCGACATCGTGGACATCCACGAGGCCACCGTGCGGCTGGCCGCCGCCCATTGGCGCGACGGGCGCGCGGCCGCCTAAACCTTTCGGCCGTGGCCGGCATCCGAGTCGGTATGCTCAATGCCGCCGTGGACCTTCACGCCACCCCACCAGACGACACCGTTTCACCCCGCGAGGAGGACCATGCCCTGGTCCGCGCCGCGGGGCGCGGCGACGTGCGCGCCTTCGAGCAGCTCTACCGCAAGCACGCGCGCCGCGTGTTCGCGGTGCTGTGGCGGCTGTGCGGCCACGAGGGGAGGGCCGAGGACCTGGTGCAGGAATCCTTCGTGAAGGCGTGGCAGGCGCTGCCCGGCTTCCGCTTCGAAAGCGCGTTTTCCACCTGGCTGCATCGGTTGGCGGTGAACACCGCGCTGATGGAGCTGCGCGCCCGCAGCGGCGGCGAAGCGCTCGAGACCGACGACGAAGCGCTGGACTCCCACGCCACGCCCGACAGCGCCGGCCATCGCACGGCGCTGGGCCTGGACCTGGAGCGCGCCATCGCCACCCTGCCACCACGCGCACGCGCCGTGCTGGTGCTCTACGACATCGAAGGCTGGAAGCACGAGGAGATCGCCACCGAACTGGGCATGGCGGTCGGCAGTTCCAAGGCCCAGCTGCATCGCGCCCGCCAGCTGCTGCGGGCCAGGCTAGGAGAAGACCATGGGCGAGACTGAACTTCGCTGGCAGTTGCGCCAGCTCCCCCGCGAGATCGAGCCGCCGCGCGACCTGTGGCCCGGCATCGCCGCGAAACTGCGTCCGGCCCGGTCGGCGCGAAAAGGCCTGGGCTGGCTGGCTGGCCTGGCCATTGCGGCATCGCTTTGCCTGGCGGTCGGCATTGCCTGGCGACTGGACAGCCCACTCCCGGCCGATCCGCAGGCGGAACTGGTGCAGCGCGAAGCCCAGGCCCTGACGCGCGAATACCAGGCGGCACTGCGGCAGTTCGACGGCGCCCCGCTGCCGGCGCCGATCGAGCCGGCGCTGGCCACCCTGGACCAGAGCGTGTCCGACATCCGCCGGGCCCTGGACAGCGACCCGGGCGCCCGCTACCTGCTCGACCAGCTCCGCCGCACCTATTCCCGCCGGCTGTCGCTGACCCAACGCGCCGTCACTGGCTGATTCAACATATATATATGTACTTACTGAAGGAGCATTCCATGACCCCGCGCACAGTCTGGTGCACGGCATTGCTGGTAGCGGCCACCGCCCCAGTCCCAGCCATTGCCGCCACCCCCATCCATCAGGTCCGTCCCCTGTCGCCCCAGGGCAACGTGTCCGTCGACAACCTGAAGGGACGCATCGTTGTGCGGACCTGGAACCGGGCCGAAGTGGGCATTACCGGTTCACTGGGTGATGGCGTCGAAAAGCTGGTGGTCGAGGGCACGCCCGCTGACCTGCGCATCGAGGTGCGCTACCCGTCGGGCAACGGCAGCTGGTTCGGCTGGGGCGGCAACCGCGGCGGCGAACCCAGCGTCATCGAGATTTCGGTGCCATCCCGCGCGGGTGTGAAGGTGGACAGCGTCAGCGCCGACGTGGACGTGGCGGGCGTGGCCGGCCGTCATTTGTCGGTGGACACCGTCAGCGGCAACGTGCTGATCCGCGGCGCGCGGCCGGCCGAGACCAACGTGGATTCGGTCAGCGGCAACCTCGACCTGGAGCTCGACACGGCTCGCCTGACCGTTGATTCGGTGAGCGGCGATGTCCGCGTGAAGGGCAATGTCACCGGCGTCGTGGGCATCGAGACCGTGTCGGGCGACGCACAGGTCGAGGCTGGCAAGCTCGAGCGGCTGACCCTGAGCAGCGTGTCGGGCGACAGCCGCGTCCGGGCTGCGCTTGCGCCCGGTGGGCGCATTGCCGGCGACACGGTCAGCGGCAACCTGACCCTGTCACTGCCGCGCGACACGTCGGCCCAACTGCGGGTGGAGACGTTCAGCGGCGACATCACCAGCCCGGTGGGCCGGGTACATACCGAGCAGTACGGCCCCGGCAAGCACCTCGAGGCCCGGTTGGGGGAGGGCGGTGGCGAAATCCAGCTGGAGGCCTTCTCTGGTGACGTTCGGGTGAACCTCGAGTAAGTGTCGGTAAAATAAAGCTTTTACTCTGATTCGGCGCGCCGGTTGGCTCGTTCACGGCGGCTCGTGCCGGCTAACCCGATGTTTACCAGACGTTAACTGTGTTCCCGGGACGTAAAGATTGCGTTATGCTCCGTCCGGCCAAGGTGACCGTTATCCTGACGCTCGACCTCTAGGCTTTGTCCCGGTATCTAGAGTCACCATCACTCTGACGTTGGAGAGAGAGTAAATGTCTAATTTCAATCAGCTGTCCGGCGCGATTCGTTTCGCGCTCCTCGCCGGTGCCGCTTCCGCCTTCGTGACGCTTCCCGCGTTCGCGCAGGAATCCACGGAAAGCGAAGCCGCCACCCTCGACACCGTCGAGGTCACCGGTTCGCGTCTGAAGCGCGCCGAGATCGAAGGCGCCGTGCCGGTCGTCGTGATCGACCGCGCCCAGATCGATGCCAGCGGTGACGTGTCCGTCGCTGACCTGCTGCGCGACACGACCTTCGCGTCGTTCGGCAACTTCCGTCCGCAGTCGGGCAGCTCGGCCCAGTCGCTGGCCAGCATCGACCTGCGTGGTCTCGGTTCGGGTCGTACCCTGGTGCTGATCGACGGCCGCCGCGCCCCGACTGCTCCGCAGGCCGCGTCCTCGGGTTCCGACCTGAACGCCATCCCGCTGGCTGCCGTTGAGCGCATCGAAATCCTGTCGGACGGCGCCTCCGCCGTGTACGGCTCCGATGCGATCGGTGGCGTGGTCAACGTCATCACCCGTCGTGACTTCAACGGTGCGGAACTCCGCATCGGTCGCGGCAACACCGAAGTGACCGGTGGCGACCTGGAAGACATGTCCTTCGTCTTCGGCTCGGCCAGCGACACCACCCGCATCGTGGGCGGCGCCTCGTCCAGCAAGCGCGGCATGGTCTTCACCCGTGACCAGATCGGCTACACGCTCGGCGTGAGCTCGTTCGGCAACAACTACGTCAACGCGCTCGGCGTGCTGGCCCCGGTCCCGGGCTTTGCTTGCAACCAGGGCGCCTTCTACACCCTGGGCAACGGCCTGTGCTCGTTCGACTTCAACTCCGTTGCCGCCAACGAAGCCTCGATCGACAGCACCTCGGTCTTCCTGCGCGCTGATCACCAGATCAACGACAGCTGGAACATCTACAGCGCTGCCAACGTGACCCAGGTTGAGTCCTTCGGTCGCTACGCCCCGGTCCCGGGTATCGTCACCGCTGCTGAAGGCGGCCCTGGCGACATCGTCGTCGGCAACGGCGCCCCGACCATCTACCGCCACCGCTTCGCCGCGGGCGGCAACCGCGACAACTTCACCGACACCACCAACAGCGACTTCCTGCTCGGCGTCCAGGGCCAGCTGACCGACACGATCGGCCTGGACGTGGGCATCCGTCACTCCGACTACAAGTACGCCGAAGTGGGTCGTGGCTACGTCATCTCCAGCCTCGCCAATGCGGCCGTCAACGCTGGTCTGTATGACCTGCGCAACCCGTTCGGCGCCTCGCAGGACGTGCTGAACTCGTTCACCGCGACCATCGGCCGTACCTCGCGTTGGCAGACCGACGAAATGTACGCGATCGCCAACTTCGACGTCTTCGAGATGGGTGGTGGCACGTCCAACGCCGTCGTCGGCGCCGAGTACCGCGACGACACCTTCCAGGACATCTACGACTCGCTGTCGGAAGCGGGCGTGGTCCTGGGTTCGGCCGGCAACTCCTCGGCCGGTGATCGCCAGGCGAGCGCGGTCTTCTTCGAGTGGCTGCTGCCGTTCACCAGCTCGTTCGACATCACCCTGGCCGGTCGTTTCGACGACTACAGCGACGTCGGCAACTCGTTCTCGCCCAAGGTCGCCTTCCGCTGGCAGCCGCTGGACAACCTGACCTTCCGTGGTTCCTACGGCGAAGGCTTCCGCGCCCCGGGCCTGGACATCCTGACCCAGAAGCCGACCTTCTCGGCCGAGCCGGTCAACGACCCGCAGTCCTGCGTGGCCCTGAGTGCGGCGCCGACCTGCTCGCTGCAGGTTGACACGTTCTTCATCGCCAACCCGGACCTCGCGCCGGAAGAGTCCGAGCAGTACAGCGTCGGCTTCGTGTACGACCCGTTCGAGTGGCTCGACCTGTCGGTTGACTACTACAACATCAAGGTCAACAACACGATCGGCCAGATCAGCGCCCAGGACATCATCAACTCCGACCTGGATCCGGCCACCTACGGCCCGCTGCCCCCGGGCGTCGCCATCACCCGCGCTCCGAACGGTGCGATCATCGACATCCTGGCTGGCTACGCCAACCAGGGCACGCTGACCACCGACGGCGTCGACCTGCGCGTCGGCACCGAGTTCGATCTGGCTGACTACGGCTCGCTGAACAACCAGCTGACCGTGTCCTGGATCAACAGCTACGAGATCGACAACGGCCGCGGTTCGGCCATTGAGTACATCGACCTCGTCGGCTACCCGGAGTACCGCGCCACGCTGCTCAACAGCTGGACCTACGGCGACTTCACCTTCGGCTGGAACGTGAACTACATCGGCGGTCAGGAAGACACCGTTGGCGGCTACGCCACCAACGACGTCCAGATGACCTGGAAGGCCCCGTGGAACGGCACCATCGCCGTGGGCGCCACCAACGTCGGCGATCGTTACCCGGAGCTGGTCGGCTTCGACGGCCGTCCGTGGAACTTCTACCTGTACGACGCCTACGGTCGCACCACCTACCTGCGTTACACCCAGACCTTCTGATAAGTCTGGCGTAACACGCTGGTTTCGAAGGGCCCCGGCAACGGGGCCCTTCTTTTTTGCGACGGCCGGCAGGACAATGCCCGGATGCAAACCGTCGACGAAGAAGCCCGTCGCTCTGCCTGGAGCGCCTATTGGGCCGCAGGCCAGCTGCACTCGTGTGTCGGCAGCCTGGACGCCGGCTACGGCGGGGCCATCGGCCAATTCTGGGCGCAACAGTTCCGTACCCTGGGCGCGTCCGACCGCGTGCTCGACCTGGCGACGGGCAACGGCCCGCTGCCGCGCCTGCTGTCCTCGACCCGCGACGCCAACGACTGTCCGCACGTGGACGCCGTCGACCTCGCGCAGATCGCACCCGCCTGGTACACGCCGGCGGACTATCCCCGCATCCGCTTCCATTCCGGCGTACGGATGGAGAGCCTGCCGTTTCCCGACGGCCACTTCACGCTGATCGTCAGCCAGTTCGGATTCGAATACGCCCACCGCGAGCCTGCCTTGCGCGAATGCCTGCGCGTGCTCGCGCCGGGCGGCAGGATGGCGTTCGTGATGCACCACGCCGGCTCGGTGTTGGCCAAGGTCGGGCGCAGTGAGCTGGCCATCCATGAGCGCCTGCTCGAAGCGGGCGGCCTGCTGGACGCGGCGTCAGGCGTATTGCCCTGGTTCGCCCGCGCCCGCGCCGGCGAAGACCTGCGCGGCCATGTGGTGGCCAATGCATCACGCTCGGCCTATAACGCCGCCATCAGCGAAGTGACCGCATACAGCCGGCAGCTGCAGGCGCCCGACCTCGCGCGGGAGGCGGTCGACCAGGTGCATCGGATCATCGGCAGTGCCGCCGCCGATCCCGGGCCTGCGCTTGCCGCGCTGTCGGACTACCGCCAAGCCCTGCAGGCGGCCCGCCTGCGCACGGCCGAAATGATCGACCACGCCTTGGACGCCAGCCAGGCCCAGGCCCTGGTCGCGCAGCTGGAAACGCTGTGCGCCGGCGCGCAGGCGCAGTGCCGGCCCCTGTCGCAGGCCGAGGGCCTGTTGGGCTGGGGCATGGAGATGGCGGGTGTCTGACCCCGGGCTGGAATAGACTGACGCCCATACGCAGCCGCCCCTACGGACCATGATCAGCAACGAACTGGACTTCCGCCCCTACCACCAGCGCCTGCTGCAGCACGGGCGGGTGCAGATCCCGGACTTCCTGCAGGAAGAGGCGGCCACCCGGTTGGCGCACTGCCTTCGCCACGACGTGCCGTGGGTGACCGCCGAGCGCGGCCTGCCCGACAGCCCGCCCTGGCAGGGCGAGGCGATGCGTGTTCGCCGGCCGGCGTCCTACCAGCGGGCGCTGCAGGGCTTCCATTTCGTCTACGACCGCTACCTGATGGTGGAGGCGGTCAAGGCCGGCCAGAACCCCGGGCTGCTGGTGCATTCGGCGCTGGAGTTCTTCAACAGCGCGCCCTTCCTGTCCTTCATCCGTGATTTCACGGGCGACCACGAGCTGGCGATGGTGGGCGCCCAGGCAACCCGCTACCTGCCGGGCCAGTTCCTTCGGATGCACGACGACCAGCACCGGGAAGAGGGGCGTCGCTATGCGTACGTGCTGAACCTGTCGCGCACGTGGCAGGCCGACTGGGGCGGGCTGCTTCACTTCGCCGATGCCGACGGGGCTCCGGTGGACACCTTCCTGCCGCGCTGGAATTCGCTGAGCCTGTTCAAGGTGCCCGCCAACCACTTCGTCGGCCTCGTGGCGCCCTGGGCGCTGGAGCCGCGCCTGGCCATCACGGGCTGGTGGCACGCCAAGGCCTGAGCGTCGCCTACAGCTCGCCCAGCGGGGCGTCATGCCCGTAGTAGGCCATGATGCTTTCCAGGGTTCCCTGCATCATCCGCCGCTCGGCTTCGCTCAGCATCGGGTGCCAGATGTCGAAGATCAGCACGACGCGCAGCTGGTCGCTGTCGTTCCAGGCGGCGTGCTGCATGGTGTCGTCGAAGATGAGCAGTTCGCCGGGGGTCCATTCGCGCACGTGGTTGCCCACCTGGAGCGCGCAGTGCGGCGGGATGATCAGCGGCAGGTGCACCGTGAGCCGGCAGTTGGTCGCGCCATGGTGGGGCGGTATGCGCGTGTGGGGCTTGAGCGCGGAGAAGAATGCGGCCGGAGCCCGATGGCGTATCGCCACCTGCGGCACGCCCTCCAGCATGGCCATGGTGTTCGGGCAGCGCGCGATGTGCTGTTCGACTGGCTTGCCGTGCTGCCAGAGGAAATACGCGCTCCAGTCCGGGTTGAAGTCCAGGGACTCGAACTGGCCCACCGGCTCGCCCGGCCGCGTCTGCACGTAGGGAACGAAGCCGTCGCGGTCGTCGCGGATCACGTCTTCCAGCTCAGCCCTCACCTGCGCCGTGCAGGCCTCTGCCGCAGGCGCCCAGGGGAAATCGGCGCGATCGAAGAAGGCCACCGAGGGCAGGCCGACGACGTTGAACATGGCCGGCCGGGACAGGTGCAGCGGCTTGCGGCCCAGCGACACATCGAGTGACTCGTCGAAACGCGCCAGCGCCCGGCCGCGATCGCCGCCCCGCAGATCCTCCAGCCGGGCGTGCAGGAAGGCGCCCAGCTGGGCCTGATTCTCCGCCACCATGCGCTGTGCCCGCGCCACCAGCGGCCGCATTTCCGGCGACATGGCAGCCTGGGGCGGCAACAGCTGCAGGGCGCTGGAATAGGCCAGGGCCTGCGCCTTTTCATTGCCCAACTGTTCGTAGATGGCGGCCTTCTCGAAATGGGCGCCATAGGCGCCCGGCTCGATCTTGATGGCCTGGTCGAGTTCCTTGATGGCCGCCTCGTTATCGCCCTCGGAGCGGTGCACGCGCGCCAGGTAGGCGTGCGCAAGCGCCAACCGCGGCGTGCCCCTGACCGCACGCTGCAACTGCTCGCGGGCGCTGGCGATGTCGCCGCGGGCGAGTGCCTTCGAGCCGAAGTACGTCAGCGCCGCCCCGTGCTCGGGCGACAGGGCCAGCACCTGGTGCCACAGCCTGGCACTGGCCGCATCGTCGCCCTGGCGGGCCAGCCGGTCGGCCTCCGCCGCCAGGCTGGCGACGCGCGGGTCAGGGATAGCGTTGGGCATGGTCACGTACTCAGCAGCAGCCGTGGTCGCCGAAGTGGGCCTTGCCCTCGTGCACGCCCACGCCGCGGGTTTCACCCTTCTGGCTGGCGTCGTAGTGGTCGGCGATCACGCGGGCCACGGCGGCCGTGACGCGCTTGCCGGTGGGGATGTGCAGGAACTCGTTGGGACCGTGCGCATTGGAGTGCGGGCCCAGCACGCCGGTGATCATGAACTGCGCGCCGGGGAACTTCTCGCCCAGCATGCCCATGAACGGGATGGTGCCGCCTTCGCCCATGTACATCGCCGGGGCGCCGAACGACTCCTGGCTGGCCGTGTTGATGGCGCGTTCGAGCCAGGGCGCCAGCGCCGGCGCGTTCCAGCCGGTGGAGGCCTTCTCGAGTTCGACTTCCACCCGGCAGCCGTGCGGCGGGTTGGCTTCCAGCACGCGCTTGAGGATTTCACCGGCGCGCTTGGGTTCCAGCGTGGGCGGCAGGCGCAGGCTCAGCTTCACCGCGGTGTGCGGGCGCAGCACGTTGCCGGCGTTCTGCAGGGTGGGCATGCCGTCCACGCCGGTGATCGACAGGGCCGGGCGCCAGGTGCGGTTGAGCACCAGCTCGGTCAGGTCGGGGTTCATGGGCGTCATGCCGTCCAGGAACGGGAACTTGTCCCAGATCTCGCTGCCCAGCACTTCGGCGGCGCGGTGGGCCTGGGTGATGCGCTGCTCGGGGATGTCCACGTACAGCTCATCCACGAGGATCTTGCCGGTGGCTTCGTCTTCGAGCCGCGACAGCAGCTGGCGCAGCAGGCGGAAGCTCGACGGCACCACGCCGGACGCGTCGCCGCTGTGCACGCCTTCGCTGAGCACGCTCACCTTGAGGTTGCCGCCGGCCAGGCCGCGCAGCGAGGTGGTGCACCAGAGCTGGTCGTAGTTGGCGCAGCCCGAATCCAGGCACACCACCAGCGAGGGCTTGCCGATGCGCTCGGCCAGGTGGTCGACGTAGAAGGGCAGGTCGTAGCTGCCGGACTCTTCGCAGGCTTCGATCAGGATCACGCAGCGGGCGTGCGGCTTGCCCTGTTCCTTGAGCGCGCGGATGGCGGTGAGGGAGCCGAACAGCGCGTAGCCGTCGTCGGCGCCGCCGCGGCCGTAGAGCTTGTCGCCCTTGATGACGGGCTTCCACGGGCCGAGGTCGTCGGCCCAGCCGGTCATCTCGGGCTGCTTGTCGAGGTGGCCGTAGAGCAGCACGCAGTCGTCGCCCTCGCCCTCGATCTCGATGTAGATCAGCGGCGTGCGGCCTTCCAGCTCCAGCACTTGCACCTGCATGCCGGCGATGGGCTGCGCCTTGGCCCAGTTGGCCAGCAGCTTCACCGCGTCGTCCATGTAGCCGTTTTCCTTCCACTTCGCGTCGAACATGGGCGACTTGTTCGGGATGCGGATGTATTCGACCAGCTGCGGGACGATGTCGCCGTCCCAGGCGTCGGCGATGAAACGGTCGGTCTTGGCGGTGTCCATGGCGATCCTTGGTGGTCCAATGCCGCGATTTTACCCCCTTCGGGGCGGTGCCGGACGCAGCCGCCGGGAAAGTCCTACAGCGCGGGCGGGGCGCTTCCGATCACCGGCGGGGTGAATGGCGATGGGTGGCGGCCAGCCCGCGGCCGAGACTGGCCTTGCCCCGCGGCGACCACCGCGGCCCGGCAAATCCCCTGCCACCCATCAAGGAACCCACGTGAAGAAGACTGCCCTGATCCTGCGCTCGATCCTGCTGTCGGCCGTGCTGGCCGGTAGCGCCATGGCCGCCGAAACGGTCGACATCAACACGGCGGACGCCGCCACGCTCGACCGCGTGCTCAACGGCGTCGGCCCCAGCAAGGCCGACGCCATCGTTGCCCATCGCAAGCAGCACGGCGCGTTCCGCAGCGCCGACGAGCTGGCTGAAGTGAAGGGCATCGGCCTGTCCACCATCGAACAGAACCGCGACCGCATCAAGGTGGGCGCCGGCGCGCGCGTCGCGGCGCCGGCGGCGGCCAAGCCCAAGCCGAAGGCGCCGGTGACGGCGTCGAACTGATCGGCGGCATGCGGTCCCGCGGCCCGGCTCCGGCCGGGCCTTTTCCAACGTCGACCCCGAGGCTTCCCGATGTCCGTGCTACTGCCGGCCGGCCATGGCGGCGTGCGCAGCCTGCGCGCCCAGCGCCTGGCGCGGCGCTCCGCGCCCGGCCAGACCTATGTGCTGACCGTGCCGACGCTGTACCGGCGGCCGGTGTTCCGCGACGACGAGGCGGCGCGCGCGGTGTGCCGCATCCACACCGCCACCTGGCCCTGGCGCGATTCCCGCGTGCGCGCGTGGGTGCTGATGCCCGACCACTGGCATGGCCTGGTGACGCTGGGCGAGCGCGACACGCTGTCCACCCTGGTGGGGCGCTTCAAGGCCATCACCTCGCGGGCGGTGGACGACCGGCATCGCGTCAACGGCTGGCTGTGGGGGCGCGGCTTCGGCGATCGCCTGCTGCCGGTCGGCGAGGATCCGGCGCAGGCCGCGTGCTGGCTGGTGGCCAATCCGCTGCGCGCGGGGCTGGTGGAACGGCTGGGCGATTATCCGTACTGGAACACGGCCTGGTTGCCGCCCGGGTGACGCCGATGAAGTCGCGGGGACGCCTGCGCTAGACTTCCGGGCATGACTTCCCCGTACACGGGCCCCGGCGTCCCCTGATGCGAATCCTGCACCTGCCCGCCCACGAATACCGTCGCGAGCGCTGGCGCAACGAGCGCGGCTGGACGCGGGAAATCCATCGCCATCCCGAGGGCAGCGCGGAGTGGCAATGGCGCGCCTCGATCGCCGAGATCGACCAGGACGCGCCGTTCTCCGCTTTCCCCGGCTGCGACCGCGAGCTGGTGCTGCTGGCGGGCGAGGGCATGCGCCTGACTTTCGACGATGGCGAGACCGTGACGCTCAACCCGCCGCACGAGCGCATCCGGTTCAGCGGCGAGCGGCCGCTGTCGGCCGAGCTGGTGAACGGCCCCACGCACGACTTCAACCTGATCTGGCGCCGCGACGCGGTGCAGGTGACGGTGCTGCACCGGCCGCTGGTGGGAGCGATGGTGTTCTTCGCCGAACCGGGCACCACCTGGCTGATCCACCTGATCCGCGGCCAGGCGCATTTCAAGGACCTGGCGCGGCCGGTGCGGCTGGAACAGGGCGACAGCGCCCTGCTGTCGCCCGACGCCGACGCCCCCTCGCGCCGCATCATCGACGGCGGCGGCGAACTGCTGCTGGCGAAAATCAGCCCGCTCTAGCGCTCAGCGGTCGTCGCGGGTCCAGACGGCGCCATCTTCCACTTTCACCGGGAACCGCGGCACCGGCGCATAGGCCGGCGCGCACAGCGCTTCGCCGGTGCGCAGGTCGAAGCGCGCGCCGTGCAGGGTGCATTCGATCTGCCCGCCGTCGATCGCGCCGGCGCTGAGCTCGAAGTCCTCGTGGCTGCACTTGTCTTCGAGCGCGTACAGCTGGCCGTCCAGGTTCACCACCAGGATCGGCGTGTCGCCGTCCCAGGCCACCTTCGACTCACCCGGCAGCAGCTCGGCCATGGCGCACACGCGCACCCAAGGGCTCACAGCGATTTCTCCAGCACTTCGAAGCGCAGGTCGTCGCGCTTGGGCAGGCCGAAGCGCGCGTCGCCGTAGGGGAAGGGCTTCTTGATGCCGGTGCGGCGGTAGCCGCGGCGCTCGTAGTAGGCGATCAGCTCGTCGCGCACGTCGATCACGGTCATGCGCATGGTGCGCTGGCCGTAGACGTCACGCGCGATGCGCTCGGCCTCGGCCAGCACCTGCTTGCCGACACCGGCGCGCTGCAGCCCCGGCACCACCGAGAACATGCCGAAATAGCCCGCGCCGTCGTCCACCGCCACGTGGGCGCAGGCCAGCAACCTGCCGTCGCGTTCGGCCAGCATCACCTGGCTCTGCGGCTGCGCGATGCTGGCCAGCACGTCGTCCACGCCGGTGCGGCGCCCGTCGAGCAGGTCGGCCTCGGTGGTCCAGCCGGTGCGGCTGGCCTCGCCGCGATAGGCCGATTCCACCAGGCCCACCACGGTCTCGGCGTCGGCCGGCACGGCGGCGCGGAAGGTCAGCGGGGAAAGCCAGCTCATCGTCATGTTTCCTGGGTCAGGGAAAATGTACCAGGTACATTTTCATCGAGCCTGAAAATGTACCTGGTATATTTTCTAGGCGAGGAGTTTGCGGGTTTTTTCGATGGCGTCGCCGAGGCGCTCGATCTCGGCGTGGGTGTTGTAGAACGCCAGCGATGCGCGGCACGTGGCCGCTACGCCCAGGTGCGCCATCAGCGGGTGCGCGCAGTGGTGGCCCGAGCGCACGGCCACGCCCTCCAGGTCCAGCAGCGTGGCGAGGTCGTGCGCGTGCGCGCCCTCCACCAGGAAGCTGATGACCGCCGCCTTGCCCGGCGCCGTGCCGACGATGCGCAGGCCCGGGATCGTCGACAGGCGCTCCTCGGCCAGCTTCAGCAGCGCCTGTTCGCGCGCCTCGATGTCGGCCATGCCGATGCCGCGCAGGTAATCCACCGCCGCGCCCAGGCCGACCACGCCGGCGATGTTGGGCGTGCCCGCTTCGAACTTGTGCGGCGGGTCGTTGTAGACGGTCTTGTCGAAGCGCACTTCCTTGATCATCTCGCCGCCGCCCAGGAACGGCGGCATGTCGCGCAGGTGCTGGCGCCGCGCCCACAGGCCGCCGGTGCCGGTGGGCCCGAGCATCTTGTGGCCGGTGAAGGCGTAGAAGTCGCAGCCCAGCGCCGGGATGTCCACCGCGCGGTGCGGCAGCGCCTGCGAGCCGTCCACCAGGGTCACGATGCCGCGCTTGCGCGCTTCCCGGCAGATCGCGGCCACCGGGTTCACCGTGCCCAGCACGTTCGACACGTGCGTGAAGGCCAGCAGCTTCACGTCCGGCGTCATCTTCGCGTGCAGGTCGTCCAGGTCGAGCTCGCCGGTGGGCGTGATGCCAACGACCTTGATGCGGGCGCCCGTGCGCTCGGCCACCAGCTGCCAGGGCACGATGTTGGCGTGGTGCTCCATCAGCGTGAGCAGGATCGTGTCGCCGGCCTTCAGGCGCGGCATGGCCCAGCTGTACGCCACCAGGTTGATGGCGAAGGTGGTGCCCGAGGTGAGCACGAGCTCGTCGGCCGGCACGTTGATGAAGGCCGCCAGCCTGGTGCGGGCGCCCTCGTAGGCCTCGGTGGCCTCGCTGCCCAGCGTGTGCACCGCGCGCGAGACGTTGGCGTTGCGCTCGCGGTAGAACTCGTCCATCGCCCGGATCACCGCCTGCGGCTTCTGCGAGGTGTTGGCCGAGTCCAGGTACACCAGCGGCTTGCCGTGCACCTGGCGCGTGAGCACCGGGAAGTCGGCGCGGATGCGCAGCCAGTCGGGGCGCGTGCTCATGCGGACAGGTCCTTGCGGTCGAGGCGCTGCGTGACCAGGGTGCCCAGGGATTCGGACAGCGCGCCGTTGGCCAGCACCGACAGCGGCTCGCGCAGGAAGGCCTGGATCAGCAGCGCCCTGGCCTGCGCGCGGCCGATGCCGCGGCTGCGCAGGTAGAACAGCGCGGTCTCGTCCAGCCGGCCGACGGTGGCGCCGTGCGCGGCCTTCACTTCGTCGGCGTGGATCACCAGCACCGGCTGGGTGTCGATCTCGGCCGCGTCGGACAGCAGCAGGTTCTTGTTCGACAGCGCGGCGTCGGAGCCGTCGGCGCCGGCATGGATGGTGATGCCGCCGTGGAAGACCGCGCGGCCGCGTTCGTCGGCCAGGCCGCGCCAGGGCAGTTCGCAGCGGGTGTCGCGGGCCTGGTGCTCGATGCCCAGGCGGGTGTCGAGGTGGCGGCGGCCGTCGGCCAGCAACATGCCGCCGGCGATGACGCTGGCGCGCTCGCCCTGCAGTGCGACATTGAGCTCGTGCCGCGACAGGCCGGCGCCAAGCTCCAGGTCCACGCGGCGGTATTCGCTGTCCGAGGCCAGCACCGCGTCGGTGCGGGCCAGCAGGCTGGCGCCGGTGCTTTCGTCCTGCACGCGGGCATGCACGAGGCGCGCGCCGCCGGCCAGGTGCACGTGCACCAGGTGGTTGGCGAGGTGGCGATGCTCGCCCTGCGCCAGGTGGTGTTCGACCACGGTGAGCGAGGCGTCCTTGCGCAGTTCGACCAGGTGGCGCAGATGCATCGCGACGTCGCCCTCGGCGGCGACACCCACGAACACCAGGTGCACCGGCACGGCCACGGCGACGCCGGTGGCCACCCGCAGCAGCGCGCCATCGGTAGCCAGCGCGCCGTTGAGGCGCGCGAACAGCTCGTCGGCGCGGTCGTAGCGCCGGCCCAGCACTGCCACGGCGCGGGCGTCGTCACCGGCCAGCGCCTGCGACAGCGGCTGCAGCTCAACGCCGTCGGGCAGGTTGCCGAGGCTCGACAGCGCCGCGTCGAAGCGGCCGTTCACCAGCACCAGGCGCGGCGACGGAATGTCGGCCAGCCGCGCCGGGTCCACCGTGGCAGCGGCCGAAGCGGCAACGAAACGTCGCGCCGACAGCGCGCGCAGCGACGTGTACTTCCACGCTTCGCTGCGCGGGCCGGGCAGGCCGTCGGCCAGCACGGCCGCGAGGGCCGCGTGGCGCGGCGCGCCCAGGCCCTGGGCGTCCACCAGCGCGGCGGGCAGGGCGTCGAAGCCCGCGCTCATCGATTCCAGCAGGGCGCTCATGCTCAGGCCTTCGCCCCCGGCGCGATGCGATCCTTCACCCAGGCATAGCCGTGTTCTTCCAGCTGCAGGGCCAGCTCGGGGCCGCCGGTCTCGACGATGCGGCCGTCGGCCAGCACGTGCACCACGTCGGGCTTGATGTAGTCGAGCAGGCGCTGGTAGTGCGTGATCACCAGGAAGGCGCGCTCGGGCGAGCGCATCAGGTTCACGCCGTCGGCCACGGCCTTGAGCGCGTCGATGTCCAGGCCCGAATCGGTTTCGTCCAGGATGGCGAGCTTGGGTTCGAGCAGCGCCAGCTGGAAGATTTCGTTGCGCTTCTTCTCGCCGCCGCTGAAGCCTTCGTTCACCGCGCGGTGCAGCAGCTCGTCCTTGAGGTCGAGCACGGCCAGCTTCTCGCGCACGCGCTTGAGGAACTGCATCGAGTCGAGCTCGGTTTCGCCGCGCGCCTTGCGCTGGGCGTTGAGCGCGGTGCGCAGGAAGTAGGTGTTGTTCACGCCCGGGATCTCGACCGGGTACTGGAAGGCCAGGAACACGCCGGCGGCGGCGCGCTCCTCGGGCTCCAGCGCCAGCAGGTCGCGCCCTTCGAGCTGCACCGAACCTTCCACCACCTCGTAGCCCTCGCGCCCGGCGATGACGTTGCCCAGCGTGGACTTGCCGGCGCCGTTGGGGCCCATGATGGCGTGCACCTCGCCCGGCTTCACGTCCAGCGACAGGCCCTTGAGGATGTCCTTGCCGGCGACGCGGACGTGGAGGTTCTGGATCTTGAGCATGTTGGTTTCCATAAGGCGGTCAGGGCGCGGCGAGCGCATCGGCGGGGCAGCCCGCTTCCCAGGCCAGGTTGATCTTGCGGCCGGCCACGTCGGTGGTCTCGTAGCACGACACCAGCGACATGTCGGCGAAGGCGGCCAGCGAGGCCGGGCATTCGACGAAGCTTGCGTTGGCCTCGAGGTTGCTCGCCAGCGGCACCGCCACGGTGATGTCGCCCGCGGGCGTGGTGCGGAACGGGCCGGCGTCGCCGCCCGGGCTGGCGCCGAAGAACAATTCATTGCCCGAAATGGCCAGGATCTGACTGGAGTAGGACTTGGCCCAGCGGTGCACTTCGCCGCCGGCCTCGTCGTACTGCACCACCAGGTCGGGCAGGATCAGTGGATCGTCGATCGGAATGGCCGGCACGCGGGCGATCGCCACCATGCCGCAGTCGGACTGGATGATTTCGGCGATGCGCGGGTCGCGCGCCTGCAGGTCGCTCACGAAGAAGGTGAACGTGTGCAGCGGCGCCGGCGTGGCGGCTGCCTCCTGCTCCTGCGGCGCCGGCGCGCAGCCCGCCAGCAGGCCCAGGGCGATCAGGGAAAGGACGCGGCGCATCAGCCCACCGCCCCTTCCAGCGACACTTCCAGCAGTTTCTTGGCTTCCACGGCGAACTCCATTGGCAACTCCTTGAATACCTGCTTGCAGAAACCGTCCACGATCATCGACACCGCGTCCTCCTCGCTGATGCCGCGGCTGCGGCAATAGAACAGCTGGTCGTCGCTGATCTTGGACGTGGTGGCCTCGTGCTCGACGGTGGCGGTGGGGTGCTTGACCTCGATGTACGGGAACGTGTGCGCACCGCACTTCTTGCCGATCAGCAGGCTGTCGCACTGGGTGTAGTTGCGGGCGCCGGCGGCGGTCTTCTCCATCTTCACCAGGCCGCGGTAGGTGTTCTGGCCGCGGCCGGCGCTGATGCCCTTGGAAATGATCTTGGACTTGGTGCGCGCGCCCAGGTGGATCATCTTGGTGCCGGTGTCGGCCTGCTGCCGGTGGTGGGTGAGCGCCACCGAATAGAACTCGCCCACCGAGTCGTCGCCCTTGAGCACGCAGCTGGGGTATTTCCATGTGATGGCCGAGCCGGTTTCGACCTGGGTCCAGGAAATCTTGGCGCGGTCGCCGCGGCATTCGCCGCGCTTGGTCACGAAGTTGTAGATGCCGCCGACGCCGTTCTCATCGCCGGGGTACCAGTTCTGCACGGTCGAGTACTTGATCTCGGCGTCTTCCAGCGCCACCAGCTCCACCACCGCCGCGTGCAGCTGGTTCTCGTCGCGCATGGGCGCGGTGCAGCCTTCGAGGTAGGAAACGTGGCCGCGGTCTTCGCAGATGATCAGCGTGCGCTCGAACTGCCCGGTGTCGCGGGCGTTGATGCGGAAATACGTGCTCAGCTCCATCGGGCAGCGCACGCCCTTGGGGATGAAGACGAAGCTGCCGTCGGAGAACACGGCCGAGTTCAGCGCGGCGAAGTAGTTGTCGCCCGCCGGCACCACGCTGCCCAGGTACTGCTTCACCAGCTCGGGGTGGTCGTGCACGGCTTCGGACAGCGAGCAGAAGATCACGCCCTTTTCCGCCAGCTCCTTCTTGAACGTGGTGCCGACGGAGACGGAATCGAACACCGCGTCCACCGCCACGCCGGCCAGGCGCGAGCGCTCGTGCAGCGGCACGCCGAGCTTCTCGTACGTGTCCAGCAGCTCCTGCGGCACGTCGGCCAGCGAGGCGTACTTGGCCTTGGGCGCGGCGTAGTAGCTCACGGCCTGGAAGTCGATCGGCGCGATGTCGAGCTTGGCCCACTCGGGCGGCGTCATCGTCAGCCAGTGGCGGTAGGCCTTCAGCCGCCACTCGGTGAGCCACTCGGGCTCTTCCTTCTTGGCCGAAATGAAGCGCACCACGTCCTCGCTCAGCCCGGGGGCCAGCGTGTCGGACTCGATGTCGGTGACGAAGCCGGCGTCGTAGCGCCGGGCCAGGTGTTCCTGGATTTCCTGGTTCTGGATGGCCATGTCAGCCTCGTGCCGCGGACAGCTGCAGCGGGATGGATTTGGGGGAAACCGCGCGCGGCAGCATGTCGGCCAGCGTGACGCCGCCCAGCGCGTCGGCGATGACGTCGTTGATGCGGCGCCAGTGCACCTGCACGCCGCAGTGCGACTCGTGTTCGCAGGTGGAGTGTTCGCCCGAGCATTCGGTCATGCCCAGCGGGCCTTCGATGGCTTCGACGATGGCGATGAGCGGGATCTCGGCGGCGGGGCGGGCCAGGCGGTAGCCGCCGGAGGCGCCGCGGAAGCCGTCCACCAGGCCCGCATGCGACAGCGGCTTGAGCACCTTGGCCACGGTGGTGGGCTCGAGCCGGGCGCGTTCGGCCAGCTCGGCGGTGGAGTGCACGCGGCCGGGATCGCTGGCCAGGGCAGCCAGCACCACGGTGGCGTAATCGGTGAGCTTGGTGACGCGAAGCATGGCGTCGGCCTGGCGGGGGTGTGAATCAGGACCGAAATTGTACTATTAATCCTGGCCCCCGCCATGGCCGGCGCGTGAACGCCGCCCGGATCAGCCCACCTCGACCCCGATCAGGGCGCCGATGGCGAATACGATGGCGCCCGCCGCCGCACCGATGCCCAGCATGCGCAGGCCGCCCAGCCAGGGGTTGCGGCCGGTGAACAGGCTCATGGCGCTGCCGGTGCCGAACAGGCCGGCCGCGGCCAGGCCGGTGCCGATGTAGGCGGCATTGGGCAGGGCGCTGCCCATGAAGAACGGCACCAGCGGCACCAGCGCGCCCACGGTAAAGGCGCAGAACGAGAACACGGCCGCACCGATCGGCGAGCCCAAGTCGTCGGGGTTGAGGCCCAGCTCCTCGCGCGCCAGCACGTCCAGCGCCTGCGCCGGGTTGGACACCAGCTGCGTGGCGAAGATGCGGGCCTGCACCGGGTCCATGCCGCGCGCGATGTAGATCAGCGCCAGCTCTTCGGCTTCGGCTTCGGGGTATTTCTTGAGCTCGTCGGCCTCCAGGCCGATCTGGTACTCGAACAGCTCGCGCTGCGAGCGCACCGACACGTATTCGCCCGCCGCCATCGACAGCGCGCCTGCCAGCAGGCCGGCGATGCCGGTGGCCAGCACCGTGCCGGTGGACGCGCTGGCGCCCACCACGCCCAGGATCAGGCTGGCGTTGGACACCAGGCCGTCGTTGACGCCGAAGATGGCCGCGCGCAGGTTGCCGCCGCCGATGGCCTTGTGGCCCACGCCCACCTGGGCCAGGTCGGTGGGCAGCAGGTGGCCCGACAGCGCCGCGGTGTAGGCCGACAGGCCGCGGATCTTGAGCGCGGCCAGGGCAGGGCGCACGCGCCGGGGCCCGATGCGGCGGGCGAGGCTGGCCACCACCCGCGCCCGCTGGGAGGGCTCGAAGCTGGCCGGCAGGGTCTCGCCATCCTTGGCGGCGGTTTCGGCCCAGGTCAGTGCCTGCGACTCCGCGGCCTCGGCCAGCGACACGAACAGCGCGGCGATGCGCGAGTCGGGCTCGGCCTTGGCCAGCGCGCGGTAAAGCCACGCCGATTGCTTCTCTTCGCGCCAGCTGTTGATCGAGTCCATGGCTTGCTCCTGTGGGATGGCTTCAGGTTACGCCTTTGCAGGAGGCTGCAACGCACGCGCCGATGCGGGACAATGGCCGTTCATTCACGCACCGGATCCCCCATGCCCAAGAAGATCGAAGCCCGCCAGTCCGCCATCCACGGCAACGGCGTCTTCGCCAGCGCGCCCATCAAGAAAGGCGAGCGCGTGATCCGCTACAAGGGCCTGCTGCGCACGCACGCGGAGGTGGACCGGGTTTACGCCGAGGAGGCCGATACCGGCCACACCTTCCTGTTCACGCTCAACGACAAGTACGTGATCGACGCCAACGTGGACGGCAACGACGCCCGCTGGATCAACCACAGCTGCGACCCGAACTGCGAGGCCGCCTGGCTCGAGGACGGCAAGAAGAAGCGCAAGGACAAGATCTTCATCGAGGCCATGCGCGACATCGCCAAAGGCGAGGAGCTCACCTACAACTACGGCATCGTGCTGGCCGAAGCGCACACCGCCAAGCTCAAGAAGCTCTGGGCCTGCCGCTGCGGCTCCGAACACTGCACCGGCACGATGCTGCAGCCCAAGCCCAAGCCCAAGCCCAAGAAGTAAGCCGCGCCGCATCGCGTCGCCTGGCCCTCCAGGCGCCGGTGGGGGAGCCGGGCGGCGGTTGGAGCGCGGGCGCAGGACGTTCGTGAAAGCGGCCGCGGCGGTCCTGCGGGACGATGCGGGCGAACACCCCACGCTGGAGCCGCCATGTTGTCGACCCTGTCCGCCGCTGTGCTCGTGATTGTCGCGGTGATCCACCTGCTGCCGCTGCCCGGCGTTTTGGGCGCCGACACCCTGGCGCGCCTGTACGGCATCCCGGTGGAAGGCGCGGACCTGGCGCTGCTGCTGCGGCATCGCGCCGTGCTCTTCGGGCTGTTGGGGGCTGGCCTGATCGCCGCCGCGTTCCTGCCGGCCTGGCGGCCTGCGGCCTACGTGGCCGCTTTCGTGAGCGTGCTGTCGTTCCTGGCGCTTGCCGCGCTGGAGGCGCCGACGAACGCCGCCATCAACCGCGTGGTCATCGCCGATGTGGTCGCCCTGGGCCTGTTGGTGCTGGGTGCGGTGGCCGAGTGGCGAGCGCGTCAGCCGGCCTGAGGCCGGTCGCGCCAGTCGATGGTGATTCCCCGGCCCACCAGCGCGCTGGGCGACAGACCGAACTGCGTGCGGAAGGCGGTGGCGAAGTGAGAGGGGCTGGCGAAGCCCGCGTCCATGGCCGCCTGCGTCAGCGTTGCGCCGCGCTGCAGCTGCGCCATCACGCAGGCCATGCGACGCCAGAGCCGGTAGCGGCGGAACGGCATGCCCACGCTGGCGGTGAACAGCGCCTGCGTGCGTGAACGCGACAGCGGCAGCGCGCGGGCAAGCGCATCCACCGAAGCAAACGCGTCCGGATCCACGTCAAGCCTGGCCAGGACCGGCGCCAGGCGCGGATCGGGCGGCACCGGCACCGGAAGGCCCAGCGCGGTGCACCAGTCGTCCACCTGCCAGTGCGCGGCCACCGCTGACAATGGCGAGGGAAAACCCGACCTCGCCGCCTCCAGGTCTAGCGTGGCCAGGGCCGCGAGGTCGGCGGCCTGCGCATCGAGATACAGGAACACCATGGGCCCGTCGGCGACGAGGTGGTGCCACGCCCCGGGTGGCACCAGCGCTATGCGCCGTGCCGGTGCCTGCGTGCCGATCCTGGCGCGGCCAAGCCCCAGGCGGAACGGCGCGGCGATGGCGATCGCGACGGTGGCCGCCGCATTGCGATGCGGCGCGAGGTCCAGCGACGGGCCGATGTAGGCCACGCGGGTACGCCCGATGCTGAGGCGAGGGCGGCTGGTTTCCACGGCTTTCCGACGGTTTGGGGAGGTGAGGGGAGCCTGGCCATCATGCCCCGAACCGGCACCCGCCGCGGCCGTGATGGTTCCCTGAATCGGTGTTGGCGAGGGGTTGTCCGGCCACCCGGCCCGGATGTCTAATGCTTCAGAAATTACTGAAGGCACCGATATCCCCATGGATCTCCCCCCGCTCAGCCAGTCGTTTGTCCTGCATTTCGGTGAAATGGGCAGCCGCTGGGGCATCAACCGCACCGTCGGCCAGATCTACGCCCTGCTCTTCATCTCCGCCCAGCCGCTGACCGCCGACGAAATCACCGACCGCCTCGGCGTCAGCCGGTCCAACGTCAGCATGGGCCTGAAGGAGCTGTCGTCCTGGCGCCTGGTGCGCCTGAGCCACCAGCCCGGCGACCGGCGCGACTTCTATGCCGCGCCCGAGGACGTCTGGGCCATCTTCAAGACCCTGGCCGAGGAGCGGCAGCGGCGCGAGATCGACCCGACCCTCTCGATGCTTCGCGACGCCCTGCTCGAGGCGCCGGTGTCGCCCGAGGAACTGCACGCCCAGGCCCGCATGCGCGAGATGCACGACCTGATCGAACAGCTGACCGAGTGGTTCGCCGAAGTGCGCAAGCTCTCGCCGTCCACGCTCGAGAAGCTGATGTCGCTGGGCGCCAAGGCCACCACCCTGCTGCAGTTCACCGACCGCATGCGCGGCACGGGCCCGGCCAACGAGGAGAAAGCCTCGTGAGTGAACTCGACCCGGCGATGCTGGCCCGCATCCAGTTCGCGGCCAACATCAGCTTCCACATCCTGTTCCCGACAATCACGATCGCCCTTGGCTGGATATTGCTGTTCTTCAAGCTGCGCTTCCTCAAGACCGGCCAGGACCACTGGCTGCAGGCCTACTACTTCTGGGTGAAGGTGTTCGCGCTCACGTTCGCGATGGGCGTGGTGAGCGGCATCACCATGAGCTTCCAGTTCGGCACCAACTGGCCGGGCTACATGGAAACGGTGGGCAACATCGCCGGGCCGCTGCTGGCCTACGAAGTGCTGACGGCGTTCTTCCTGGAGGCCAGCTTCCTCGGGATCATGCTGTTCGGCCGCAAGCGCGTGGGCGAGCGCATGCATACCCTGGCCACCGTGCTGGTGGCGGGCGGCACCACGCTGTCGGCGTTCTGGATCCTGGTGCTGAACTCGTGGATGCAGACGCCGGTGGGCTTCGAGATGATCGACGGCCAGGCGCATCCGACCGACTGGCTGGCGATCCTGTTCAACCCGTCGCTGCCGTACCGGCTCACGCACATGCTGCTGGCCTCGGGCCTCACCGCCTCGTTCCTGGTGGCGGGCCTGTCGGCCTACCGCTGGCTGCGCCGGGACCGCAGCCCGGACGTGATGGCGGCAATGCGCACCGGCGTGGCCGTGGCGGCGCTGCTGATCCCCGTGCAGATCTTCGTGGGTGACCTGCACGGGCTGAACACGCTTGAGCACCAGCCGGCCAAGGTGGCCGCGATGGAAGGCATCTGGAAGGACGAAAAGGGCGCACCGGCGCTGATCTTCGCCATGCCCAATGAAGAAACGCGCAGCAACGACTACGCCATCGGCATACCGAAGCTGGCCAGCCTGATCCTCACCCACTCGCTCGACGGCGAGATCAAGGGCCTGGATTCCTTCAAGGGCGTGCACCCGCCGGTGGCGCCGGTGTTCTGGGGCTTCCGGGTGATGGTGGGCGTGGGCATGGCGATGCTGCTGGTGTCGTGGTGGACCGCGTGGCGCCTGAGAAAGCACGCCGAGCCCACGCGTGGCCAGGCGCTCGCGCTCACCGGCATGATGTTCTCGGGCTGGGTGGCGACGCTGGCCGGCTGGTACGTCACCGAGATCGGCCGCCAGCCGTGGCTGGTGACCGGCGTGCTGCGCACGGCCGACGCCATTTCCGACGTGCCCGCGCCGATCATCGGCATCAGCCTGACGGCCTACCTGCTGATCTACGTGTTCCTGCTGGGCTCGTACGTGGCCGTGCTGCTGTACCTGGCGCGCCATCGCGGCAAACCCGACCACAAGCCGGCCGCGTCCGGCCTGCAGGAGGCCTGAGATGGAAACCGCACTTCCGGTGATCTTCACCGCGCTGATGGCGCTGGCGATGCTGCTGTACGTGGTGATGGACGGCTACGACCTGGGCGTGGGCATCCTGCTGCGCGGCGTGGCCGACGCCGACAAGGACCGCATGATCGCCTCGATCGGCCCGTTCTGGGACGCCAACGAAACCTGGCTGGTGCTGGGCGTGGGCCTGCTGCTGGTGGCGTTCCCGATGGCGCACGGCGTGATCCTGAGTTCGCTGTACCTGCCGGTGGCGGCGATGCTGATCGGGCTGATCCTGCGCTGCGTGGCCTTCGACTTCCGGGTGAAGGCGCGCGCGGCGCACAAGCCGCTGTGGAACTTCGCCTTCTGGTTCGGCTCGCTGATGGCGGCGTTTTCGCAGGGCTTCATGCTGGGCAGCTACATCCTGGGCTTCCGCAGCGACGCGGTGGGCCTGGGCTTCGCCACGGCGATTGGCCTGGCGCTGTGTGCGGGCTACTCGCTGCTGGGCGCCGGCTGGCTGGTGCTCAAGGCCGAAGGCGAGCTTCGCCAGCGCGCGCTGCGCTGGGCCTACCGCAGCCTGTGGCTGACGGGCCTGGGCATCGCGGCGGTGTCCGTCGCCACGCCGTGGGTGAGCCCGCGCATCTTCGAGAAGTGGTTCGCGCTGCCGCAGCTGCTGTTCCTGCTGCCGATCCCGGTGGTGACGGCGCTGGTGTTCGCGGCCACCGAAGGCTCGATCCGGCGGCTGCGCAAGGGCCACAGCCAGCGCGACTGGGTGCCGTTCGCGGGCGCGATCATCCTGTTCGTGCTGGCGTTCGCGGGCCTGGCCTACAGCCTGTTCCCGTACCTGGTGATCGACCGCATCACGATCTGGGACGCGGCGGCGGCCACGGGGTCGCTGAAGATCATGCTGGTGGGCGCGGCGGTGACGCTGCCGATGATCCTGGTCTACACGGTGTACGTGTACCGCGTGTTCTGGGGCCGCACCGCCGAGCTCAGCTACGAGTGACCCGTCAGCCGGCGAAGTGGCGCTTGCGCTCGGCCGTGTAGTGCCACCACGGGTGCGGCGGGGCGCCTTCCATGAAGCGCACCGCGGCGATGAACACGTCGCACACGCACGGGTCCTGGCGCTGCCCGCGCAGCGCGTTGCTCATGTCGTACAGCGCGTACGGATCCAGCCCCACCAGCTGGGCGGGCTCGAAGATGCCCAGCGCCCGCAGGTCGTCGGCCCCGGCGGGGCCGATGTTGGGAATGTCCTGCAGGCGGCGGGCCTCGGCGGCGGTGGTGGCTTTCATGCCGACAGTCTAGTCCTCCGACTCGTGCGGCTTGTAGTTGGCCACCAGCCGCGCCTGCACGCCGCCGGGTACCGGCTCGTAGTGGCTGAACTCCAGGTCGTAGCGGCCGCGGCCGGCGGTGGCGCCCTTGAGTTCGGCGGCGTAGTCGGTGAGTTCGGACAGCGGCACCTGCGCCTTGACCACGATTTCGCCGTCGCGGCCAGCGTCGGTGCCGTGGATGCGCGCGCGCTTGCCCGCCAGCTGGCCGGTGATGTCGCCCATGTGCGACTCGGGCGCGGCCACGGTGAGGTCCACGATGGGTTCGAGCACCTGTGGCCGCGCCTTGCCGACGGCATCGATGAAGGCTTTCTTGCCGGCGGCCACGAAGGCCACTTCCTTCGAGTCCACCGGGTGGTGCTTGCCGTCGTAGACGGTGACGCGCACGTCCTGGATCGGGTAGCCGGCGATGGCGCCGCCGTGCAGCACCTGGCGCACGCCTTTTTCCACGGCCGGCAGGTACTGGCCCGGGATGGTGCCGCCCTTCACCGCGTCCACGAACTCGAAACCGGCGCCGCGCTCCAGCGGCTCCACGCGCAGGAACACTTCGCCGAACTGGCCGGCGCCGCCGGTCTGCTTCTTGTGCCGATAGTGGCCTTCGGCGTTCGCGCCGATGGTTTCCCGGTAGGCGATGCGCGGCGGGCGCGTCACCACGTCCACGCCGTAACGGTCCTTGATGCGCTCCACCAGCACGCGCAGGTGCAGCTCGCCCAGGCCGCGCACCACGGTCTGGTTGAGCTCGGCGTCGTGTTCGACGGCATAGCCCGGGTCTTCTTCGGCCAGCTTGTGCAGGGCGGTGGCCAGCTTCTGTTCCTGGCCGCGGGTGGCGGCTTCGATGGCCAGTCCGAACATCGGGCGCGGGAAGTCCAGCGGCCGCAGCCGGATGTCGTCCTCGTCGTGGCTGTCGTGCAGCACGGCGTCGAAGTGGATTTCCTCGACCTTGGCCACCGCGACGATGTCGCCGGGGATGGCGCGGTCCACTTCCACGTGGTCCTTGCCCTTGAGCCGGAACAGGTGGCCCACCTTGAATGGCTTGCGGCCATCGTCGATGAACAGCTGGCTGTCGCGCCGCACCGTGCCCTGGAAGACGCGGAACACGCTGAGCTTGCCTACGAAGGGGTCGTTGACGATCTTGAACACGTCGGCGATCACGTGCGCCTTCGCATCGGGCGTGGCCAGGATCGGCTGGCCGTTCTTCTCGAACGGCGGCGGGTTGCCTTCGGCCGGGTTGGGCAGCAGCTTCTCGGCCAGCGCCAGCAGCTCGGCCACGCCGGCGCCGGTGCGCGCGGACGTGAAGCACACCGGCACCAGGTGGCCCTCGCGCAGGCACTGTTCGAACGCGTCGTGCAGGGCGGCGCCGGACAGGCCGCTTTCGCCGTCCTCCAGGTAGCGCTCCATCACCTGTTCGTTGATCTCCACCACCTGGTCGATGATGCGCTGGTGCGCCACCGACACCGGGCCCAGGTCGGAGTCGCCTTCGGTGGTCCAGAAGCAGTCCACCACGCGCTTGCCGCCGTCGGCGGGCAGGTTGATGGGCAGGCATTCGGGGCCGAAGGCGTCGCGCAGTTCGTCCACCAGCGCCGCGAGTTTCCCCGGGTCGGCGTCGATGCGGTTGACCACGATGATGCGGCACAGGTTGCGCGCCCTGGCGTGGTCCATCATTCGGCGCGTGCCGTATTCGATGCCCGCGCCGGCGTTGACGACGATGGCGACGGTTTCCACCGCCGAGAACGCCGACAGCGTGGGTCCGCGGAAGTCGGCGTAGCCGGGCGTGTCGATCAGGTTGAGGTGCAGGTTGTCGCGGTCGATGGAAGCGACGGCGGTGTTGAGCGAATGCCCGCGCGCCTTTTCCATCGGGTCGAAGTCGGACACCGTGGTGCCGCGTTCGAGGCTGCCTGCCGCGGGTATCGCGCCACCGGCCTGCAGCAGGGCTTCGAACAGGGTGGTTTTGCCGGCGCCGGGGTGGCCTGCCAGGGCCACGTTGCGGATGTGTGCTGTGCTGTACGACATGAGGCCGTCTCTCCCAGGGTGATGGGCGGATAGGCCGTCATGGTCGGCGGCGCAGTGGCGCTGCCAGGTCGTTTTCGCGCGACCGCGCGTCGGTCATGGCGGAACCCCGGCACGGGCCGGGAGGCCTAGCGTCCACCCACGGCGGGCGCCGGTCAACCGCCCCGTTGCGGACCCGTCACGGGCCCGGCGTACACTCCGGGTCCAGGCCGACGCCGGCCAACACAGGGAGCACCGCCATGGGTTTCAAGCGCTACGCCACCGCCCACTGGGAGGGCGACCTCAAGACCGGACAGGGCCGCATGAGCACGCCGCAGAGCGGCCTGTTCGAAGGCACCCGCTATTCGTTCAACACGCGCTTCGGCGAGGAGAAGGGCACCAACCCCGAAGAGCTGCTGGCCGCCGCGCACGCGGGCTGCTTCTCGATGGCGCTGGGCTTCATCCTGCAGAACGCCGGCTTCATCGCCACCCGCATCGACACCCGCGCCGAGGTGATGATGGAGTCGTCGCCGGGCCCGCACGTCGTGGGCGTGCACCTGATCGTGACGGCCACGGTGCCGGGCATCGATGCCGCCGGTTTCGCCGCCATCGCCGACAACGCCAAGGCCAACTGCGTGATCTCGCAGGCGCTGTCGGTGCCGATCACGATGAGCGCCACGCTTGCCTGAGCCAGCCCTCACCGCCGTGTTCGTGCACGGTGCCGGCGGGGGCGGTTGGGAGTGGGCGGTCTGGGCGCGGGTGTTCGCGGCGCAGGGCCATGCGGTGCTGGCACCGGACCTGCGCCCGGGCCCCGATGGCCTGGCGGGGACGTCGCTGCAGGACTACGCGCGGCAGGTGGGCGAGTGGGTCACCACGGCCCGCGCCGCCGTGCCCGGCCAGCGCGTGGTGCTGGTGGGCGCGAGCCTCGGCGGCCTGCTGGCGCTGTTGAACGCACCGGCGGCCGACGCCCTGGTGCTGGTGAACCCGATGCCGCCCGGCGGCCTGCCCGGCCCTTCGACCGAAGGCGACATCGTGCCCTGGGGTCGCCAGGCCAGCCTGGCCGGAACGCGCCGCGCACTGCCCGATGCCGACGATCTCGCCGCGCTGCAGGCCTTCCGGCGCTGGCGCGACGAATCGGGCCGCGTGC
>JAPLSJ010000133.1 GCA_026398695.1 Arenimonas sp. | reverse complement strand
CGCGCTAACTGCGAAGGTCGGGCGAAACCACCGGCTCTGTGGCATGCGCCAGCTCGTCCGGCACCGGCTCGCCTTCGGCGCGCAGCTGGCCTTCCCACTTCGACACCACGGCCGTGGCCACGGAGTTGCCGATGACGTTGGTGGCCGAGCGGGCCATGTCGAGGAAGTGGTCGATGCCCAGCAGCAGCAACAGGCCCGCCTCGGGCAGGTTGAACTGCGCCAGCGTGGCCGCGATCACCACCAGCGACGCGCGCGGCACGCCGGCGATGCCCTTTGACGTGACCATCAGCACCAGCAGCATTGCAATCTGCTGGCCCATCGTGAGGTCGATGCCGTAGGCCTGGGCAATGAAGATCACCGCGAAGGTGCAGTACATCATCGAGCCGTCGAGGTTGAACGAATAGCCCAGCGGCAGCACGAACGAAGCGACGCGGTTGCTGCAGCCGAACTTCTCCAGCTGCGCCAGCGTGCGCGGGTACGCCGCTTCCGACTACGCGGTGGCGAACGCCAGCAGGGTCGGCTCGCGCACCGCCTTGAACAGGGCGATCGAGCGCTTGCCCAGCACCGCCGTGGCGGCCAGGAACAGCAGCACCCACAGCACGGCGATGCCCAGGTAGAACTCGCCCATGAACTTGCCGTACACGGCCAGCACACCCAGGCCACTCTTGGCGATCGCCGCCGCCACCGCCGCGAACACCGCGAACGGCGCCGCCCACATCACCAGCATGGTGACCTTGAGCATCACGTAGGACAGGCCTTCCAGCGCATCCACCAGCACCTTGGCCTTCTCGCCCACGCCGGCACAGGCCACGCCGAAGAACACCGAGAACACCACGATCTGCAGGATCTCGTTGCGCGCCATCGCGTCGGCGATGCTCGAGGGCACCAGGTGGGCCACGAACTCCTGCAGGCTCAGCGCGCTGGCGGCGATGCCGGAACTGGCGCCCGGGTCGGGCAGCTCAATTCCCAGGTTCACGCCGGGCTGCAGCAGGTTGACCATCACCAGGCCCACGCTGAGCGACACCAGCGACGCGCCCATGAACCAGGCCATGGACTTGAGCCCGATCCGGCCCACCACGCTCAGGTCGCCCATCTTGGCGATACCCACCGCCAGCGTGGCGAACACCAGCGGCCCGATGATCATCTTGATCAGGCGCAGGAAGGTGGTGGTGACCAGCCCGAGGCCGGACACCACTTCGGTGGTGTCCTCCACGGTGTAATTGAGCGTGGTCCCGACGACGATGCCGAGCACCAGGCCCGCGAGGATCCACTTGGTCAGCTTGTTGCCGCCCGCCATGCTGCCGCCAGTTGCCATGCCCGCCCTCCAACGAATGAGGCCCCGTCGTCGCCGGGGCTCCGGAAGGGTAACACTGCGCAAACCGGAGCGCGGACCGGCGACGGCCACCGGGAGCACGCTTGCACGACCGCTGCCTCCCGGCCAGACTTCAGCGATGGGTCATTCCACGCTGCCAGCCGTACTTGCGCCCCGTCAGCTGCGAGGCGGCTGGTTGGCGTTCCTGCTGCTTGCGAGCGCTGCCTCACAGGCCCAGGAAGGCTGCATTCCCAACCCCTTGCCGCAAGCGGGGCCGGGTGCCGACCTCTGCTACGGGCCTGCCGCATGGCGGGAACCCAGCCTGCCCGACCGTCGCTGGTTGCAACAGCGGATCGACTACTACCCTGCCCAGCCGGGGATACTCTCTGCACCGCTCATCATCTACGCGCACGCGAACGGCGCCACCAAATCGATTGCGCCGGGCTCGCGTGAGTACTTGATGCTCGTGACGCCGGCACTGAACGCGGGGTTCGCGTTCGTATCGGTCGAATTCCGACACCCGGTGGTCAACAGCGGCGAGGCCGACTCGCCAACCAATCCCGGCGTTCCCCACCACGATATCGCCCGTGCCGTGCAGTTCATCCGCGCGAACGCCCCGGCGCTGGACATCGACAGCCGCAATATCTTCCTGCTCGCCAGATCGCGCGGCACGCTGTCGCTGTGGACTGCCCTGCAGAACGACCTGGCGGATCCCAACGCCAGCGACCCCGTCTTGCGTGAGTCCTCGCGGGTGAATGCGGTCTACGCCTACAACGCCCAGACGACCTACGACGGGCAGGAGTTCGCGGAACTGTTCATCGTGCCGGGCGATCGCGAGGCCTACAAAACAAACTTCCGGCTGCGTTACCCGAAATACGAGCAGTTCGGCAGCGCGGTGCGCAGCGTGACTGCCGACGACCCTCCGGTGAAGTTGTTCTACGCGTCGACGTTCGTCGGTCGCCTGGTCACCGCGCAGGAGTTGGAAACCATGGACAGCGTGCACTACCCGGGCTTCGGCGTGGAACTGTGCGCCGCGTATCAGCGAGCGGGTATCCCGGAAAAATGCGAGGTCAGCCACGACCCGCCGTACCCGGATGCCAGCCAGGTCTTCGGGGACAGGTACGTCGAGTTCTTCAGGCAATACCTGCGGCCTTAGCCGCCTGCGCAGGACCCTGGCCTTGCAGCGCGCGGATGCGCGCTCATCTCCCCCTGCACGCTTGACTGCCGTGGCTCAGGTCGGGCCGAGCTTCCACTGGTCGGGTTGGCAGATCGCGAACAGGCCCAGGCGGCGCGAGCGCGCCGCCAGCTCCAGCAGCGCCTGGTCACGACTGAGCAAGGTCTGCGCGTGGGCACGAAGCGCCAGGGCGAGGAATTTCTGATCATCCGGATCCCGACAGCGCAGGACGGGGCGGGCATCTTCGGGGTGCGCCTCTTCGCACGGCACCGCCAGCGCGTCCAGTTGGCGCACGAGCGACTGCTGGGCCTGTGCGCCAAGCTGCAGCGCCGGGTAGGCCAGCACACGTTGCCATTCCGCGCGACAGGCCGCATCGATCAGCGCCAGTGCGCGGCCCGTGTGGAGTGCCGACGCCAGCGCCGCGCAACGCGGGTCCTCGAACACCAGCAGGTCGAGCCAGACATTGGTGTCCAGCACCAGGCGGCAGGGGCTTTGCGCAGGGGAAGGGCGGCTCGTCACACCGCAAGTGTGCACGCAACAGGGCCTGGCGGTGGCACAGGCCCTTGGGTTTGCCGCCATCCACCCGCCGCAAAGAACGAGGCCGCGCTGGTGCGCGGCCTCGTGGTTTCGCATTTGGATCGAACCGCTTACTCGAGGTCGAGGAACGACCGCAGCTGCTCCGAACGGGTCGGGTGGCGCAGCTTGCGCAGGGCCTTGGCTTCGATCTGGCGGATGCGCTCGCGGGTGACGTCGAACTGCTTGCCCACTTCCTCGAGGGTGTGGTCGGTGTTCATGTCGATGCCGAAGCGCATGCGCAGCACCTTGGCTTCGCGCGGCGTCAGGCCGGCCAGCACGTCGCGCACGGTCTCCATCAGGCCCAGGTTGGTGGTGGCCTCGATCGGGGACTCGATGCTGGTGTCCTCGATGAAGTCGCCCAGGTGGCTGTCCTCGTCGTCGCCGATCGGGGTCTCCATCGAGATGGGTTCCTTGGCGATCTTGAGCACCTTGCGGATCTTGTCCTCGGGCATCTCCATCTTCTTCGCCAGCTCTTCCGGGGTCGGTTCACGGCCCATTTCCTGCAGCATCTGGCGGGAAATGCGGTTGAGCTTGTTGATCGTCTCGATCATGTGCACCGGGATGCGGATGGTGCGCGCCTGGTCGGCGATCGAGCGGGTGATGGCCTGGCGGATCCACCAGGTGGCGTACGTGGAGAACTTGTAGCCGCGGCGGTACTCGAACTTGTCCACGGCCTTCATCAGGCCGATGTTGCCTTCCTGGATGAGGTCGAGGAACTGCAGGCCGCGGTTGGTGTACTTCTTGGCGATGGAAATGACCAGGCGCAGGTTGGCCTCGACCATTTCCTTCTTGGCCTTGCGGGCCTTGGCCTCGCCGTAGGCCATGGCGCGGTTGATTTCCTTGATGTCGGGCAGGCTCAGCCACAGCGAGCTCTCGATGCCCACCAGCTTGTTCTGCTCGGCGACGATCAGGTCCTTGAACTCGCGCATGCCGGAAGACCACTTCTGCTTGCGGCGGATGACGTCGTCGGCCCAGTCGAGGTTGATCTCGTTGCCCGGCCAGGCGCGCAGGAAGTCCTTGCGCGGCATCTTGGCATTGCGCACGCAGATGTCGAGGATGCGGCGCTCGTGTTCCTTGATCGAGTTGACCACTTCGCGCAGCTTGCGCACGAACGCGTCCATCAGGGCCAGCGGCAGCTTCAGGCGCAGGAACTCCGCGGCCATTTCCTCGCGGACCTTGATGGTCTTCTTGTCGGTGGCGCCGTACTTGGCGTGCGACTTCTGGAACTTGGTGTACAGGCCCTTGAGCGTGTCCATGCGGCGGCCGACCTCGGCCGGGTCCGGACCGGTGTCGACGACGGTTTCTTCGCCGTCCTCGCCCACCACGTCGTCGGTTTCCTCGACTTCGGCGTCCTCGTCGATCACGGCGACGGGGATCACTTCTTCGGGTTCTTCGACGTCCAGGAAGCCCACCACCACTTCGTTCAGGCGCTTCTTGCCCTCGAGGTGCTGGTCGTAGTCCTCCAGCAGCAGCTGGATGGACCAGGGGAAGCTGGCGAGCGAGGCGTGGACCTGGTTGAGGCCTTCCTCGATGCGCTTGGCGATGGCGATCTCGCCCTCGCGGGTGAGCAGTTCGACCGAGCCCATCTCGCGCATGTACATGCGGACAGGGTCGGTGGTGCGGCCGCCCTCGGTGTCGAGCGAGGTGAGCGCGGCGGCGGCTTCTTCGGCGGCGGTGTCGTCGGACTCGCGGCTGCTGGACGTGTCGTTGAGCAGCAGGGTCTCGGCGTCGGGCGCGACTTCATGGACCTCGATGCCCATGCCGTTGATCATGCCGATGATGTCTTCGATCTGCTCCGGGTCGACGATGTCGTCGGGCAGGTGGTCGTTGACTTCGGCATAGGTCAGGTAACCCTGCTCCAGGCCTTTGGTGATCAGCAGCTTGATTTCGGACTGAGCCGGACGATCGTTGGCCATGAAGGAGCATCCCGCGACTGGGAAAATGGAACCGCGCAGTATACAGGAGCGTACGCACCTTGGCTATCTGTTTGATTGGCCGAGGGTTTTGCCCAGAACGGGCAGGCTCAGGACTGCAGGCGGAAAGTGACCGGGCCGTCGTTGGCCAGGCTCACCATCATGTGGGCGCCAAACCGCCCGGTTTCAACCCGGGGGTGGCGCTGCCGGCACAGGGCCACCAGCCGGTCGAACCACAGCCGCCCGGCCTCGGGCGGTGCGGCGCTGGTGAAGCTGGGCCGCATGCCGCGGGTGGTGTCGGCCGCCAGGGTGAACTGGCTGACCAGCAGCAGGCCACCGCCGGTGTCGGCCAGGGACAGGTTCATCTTGCCGTCCGCGTCGCCGAACACGCGGTAGCCCAGCAGGCGCTCGGCCATGCGGGCGGTGCGCGCCTCGTCGTCGCCCGGCTCCACCGCCACCAGGGCGAGCAGGCCGGGGCCGATGGCGCCGACGGTTTCGCCGTCCACGCGCACGCTGGCTTCGGTGACGCGCTGGATGAGGGCGATCATGCGGCGATTCTATGCGAGCCCGGCGCCGCGATGGCGGGCCAACGGGCATCCCTTACACTCGCGGCATGGATTCCGCCCGCGTCGCCAGCCGCATCATGTTCGCCATCGCCTGGTGCGTGGGGCGGCTGCCGCTGGCGTGGCAGCAATGGGCGGGCGACCGGCTGGGCCGGCTCGCGCTGTGGCGCAACACCCGCGAGGCCAAGGTGGCGCGCCGCAACCTCGAACTGGTGTCGCCCGAGCTCAGCGCCGCGGCGCGCGAACAGGCGGTGCTGGACGTGCTGCGCCAAACCGGCCGCAACGCCTTCGAGACACTTCGCGTCTGGACCCGCCCGCGCGCCGACAACCTGAGGCTGATCCGCACCGTGCACGGCAGCGCACTGCTCGAGGCGGCGGCGGCGGCCGGGCGCGGCATCATCGTGGCCGCACCCCACCACGGCAACCTGGAGCTGGTGATCGAGGCCATGGCCGCGCGCGGCCCGTTCGCACTGGTGTACCGCGTGCCCGAAAAAGCCGCCGGCGACGCCTTCCTGCGGCTGGCGCGCGGCGGCGAGAACATCGAGCTCGTGCCGGCCGAGGCCAACGCGATGCGCCCGCTCTGGAAGGCGCTCAAGGCCGGCGGCACCGTCGGCATAACGCCCGACCAGCAGCCCAAGCTGGGCGCGGGCGAGTTCGCGCCGTTCTTCGGCCGGCAGGCGCTCACGCTCACGCTGATCCCGCGCCTGGCCGAGCGCAGTGGCGCCACGGTGCTGTTCGTCTACGCGCAGCGCCGCGACGACGGCCTGTTCGACCTGCACATCGAGGCCGCGCCCGAAGCCATCGCCTCGCCCGACGTGGCCGCGGCGACGGCGGCCATGAACGCGGCGGTGGAAGCCATCGCCCGGCGTGACCTACGGCAGTACCAGTGGACCTACAAACGCTTCACGCTGCGACCACCGGGCTCTGGTGAAACCAGCCCCTACCCTCCCGACTGCCGATGAAACCCACGCCATGACCGACGAAGCGACCCACCTTCCCTTCCAGGCCTGGCCACCCGCCGGTTGGCAGCCGCTGCCCCTCGACGCACGCACCGTCTCGGGCATCGCCGGCGCGCTCACGGCCGTGCCGATCGTCGTGGGCCTGGCGGCAGCGCTGGTGCTGGCCAACGTGGACGGCTGGCCCGCGCGCATCGGCATCGGCCTGGCCCTGCTGGCGGCGGGAGCGCTGGCCGGCTGGAGCTTGGGCCGCGCGCGCTGGCGCCGCACGCGCTGGATGCTCGACGAACGCGGCCTGTCGGTGCAGCGCGGGCTCATCTGGCGCAGCGAGGTGCTGGTGCCGCGCACGCGGGTGCAGCACCTGGACCTGGAGCGCGGCCCGATCGAGCGCCGCTTCGGCCTGGCCACGCTGGTGGTGCACACCGCCGGCACGCGCATGAACGCGCTGCGCCAGCACGGTTTCCTGGACGCCGACGCCGTCGCGCTGCGCGATGCCCTCCTGCCCGAATCCAACCGCCATGACGACGCGCTCTGAGGGACTGGTGGAGGGCGGCGCCGAACGTCGCCTGCACCCGTGGTCCTGGCTGTTCGTGCTGATCGAGCAGCTCAAGAGCTTCGCGCTGCCGCTGCTGGTGCTGCTGTTCACGGGTCGCGGCAACAGCTGGGAGCTGTGGGGCCTGGTGGGCGCCGGCGTGCTGGTGCTGGTGTCGCTGGGGCAGTACTTCACCTATCGATTCCGCGTGGACGCCGACGGCATCGTCATCCGCAGCGGCCTGCTGCAGAAAAGCCTGCGCAACATCCCCTTCACCCGCATCCACAACGTGGCCCTGCACCAGACGCTGCTGCACCGCCTGTTCCGCGTGGCCGAAGTGAAGCTCGAATCCGCGGGCGGCATGACGCCCGAAGGCCAGATGCGCGTGCTGTCGCTGGCCGACGCCCATGCGCTGGAAGAGCTGGTGCGCAGCCACGGCAAGGCGCACGCCACGCCGGACGCCGCGTCCGCCGCCGACAGCGCGCCAACGGTGCTGCTGTCGCTGCCCACCAGTGAAGTGATCCGGCTGGGCCTGATCTCCAACCGCGGCATGATCGTCGTGGCCGCCGCCTTCGGCCTGGTGGCGCAGACCAGCGGCGAACTGCTGGGCAAGGCGCTGTCGGGCTCGGCCAAATCGCTGGCCGGCATGGGCCACGACATGCACCTGGGCGTGGCGGGCACGATCGTCGGCGGCCTGGCGCTGCTGGTGCTGCTGCTGGTGGCCATCCGCCTGCTGTCGGTGGTGCTGGCGCTGCTGCAATTCCACGGCTTCACGCTCACCGAGGACGGGCGCCGGCTCAGCTCGCAGCGCGGCCTGCTCACGCGCATCCGCGCCAACATGCCGCGCCAGCGCATCCAGGCCTGGAGCCTGCGCGAAAGCCTGACCCACCGCTGGTTCGGGCGCCGGGGCCTGGTGGTGGACAGCGCCTCGATACAGGCGGTGAACGACCAGCGCTCGCTGCGCGACCTGGCGCCGGTGGCGACGCCGGCCGCCATCGACGAACTCATCCGCCACCTGCTGCCCGGCAAGGCGTGGCCGATGCAGCAGTGGCATGCGCTGCATCCGCGTGCGTGGCGGCGCCAGTTCGCCATCCCGGCGCTGGTGTCGCTGGTGGCCACGGCCGCGCTCACCTGGTACGAGGGCCTGTGGGGCTTGTCCGCACTGGTGCTGCTGCCGGTGTTCCTGCTGCGCGCCAAGGTGTGGGCGCGCCATGCGGGCTACAGCGAAGAGTCGGGCCTGATCGCAGTGCGCGAGGGCTGGCTGGACAAGCGCTGGCGCTTCGCCGAGGTGCGCAAGCTGCAGTCGCTCACGCTGACCCAGTCGCCGTTCGATCGCCGGCACGGCATGGCCAGCGTGCACATGGACACCGCCGGCGCCAGCCCGTTCGAGCCGCCGCTGCGCATCCGCTACCTGCCCGAAGGCGAAGCGCGCGCGCTGCGCGACCGCCTCGCGGCGGCGATGGACGCAAGGCCTACTCCCGCCAGAACTGCGGCGTAAGCAGCACGAGCAGCGAGAACACTTCCAGGCGGCCCAGGATCATGCCCAGCGTGCCCAGCCAGGTGGCGAAATCGTTCACGCTGGCGAAGCTGTAGGCCACCGCGCCCAGGCCCGGGCCGGAGTTGGCCAGCGTGGCCATCACGGCGCCGTAGGAAGTTTCCAGGTCCAGGCCGGTGGCGCTCATGCCGATCACCAACACCACGAAGCAAAGCATCCAGATGGCGATGAAACCGCTCACCGAAAGCACCACGCTTTCGGACACGCGGCGGCCGCCCATCTTGACCAGGAACTGCGCCTTGGGATGCACCAGCTGCTTGATCTCGCGATAACCCTGGCGCACCACCATCACCACGCGCGCCACCTTCAGGCCACCGACGGTGGAGCCGGCGCAGCCGCCGATCACGGCGATCGACACCACCAGGAAAGGCGCCGGCCCGGTCCACTGGTCGAAGCCCGCCACCACGAAGCCGGTGGTGGTGATGTTGGAAACCACCTGGAAGGTGGCGTTGCGGATCGAATCGCCCATGCCGGCGTAGTCGCCGCCCAGCCATAGGGTGACGGCCACGAGCAGGCTGGCGCCGACCACGATGCGCAGGAACGAGCGCAGCTCGGAGTCCGTTCCGTACACGCCCAGCGACGCCCGTCGCCAGGCAATGTAGTGCAGGCCGAAGTTGATGCCGCCCAGCATCATGAACACGATCGCGATCCATTCCAGCACCGGGCTGTTCCAGGTCGCGAAGCCGGCGTCGTAGGTCGAGAAGCCACCGGTCGAGACCGTGCCCATCGCATGCCCGATGGCGTCGAACAGGGACATGCCGCCGACCCAGAACGAGGCCGCGCACATCACCGTCAACCCGAAGTACACCGCCCACAGCGCCTTGGCCGTCTCGGCGATGCGCGGGGTGAGCTTGGTGTCCTTGGTGGGGCCGGTGCTCTCGGCGCGGAAGAGCTGCGTGCCGCCGATCTTGAGCATGGGCAGGATGGCCACGGCCAGGATCACGATGCCCATGCCGCCCAGGAACTGCAGCAGCTGGCGGTAGAACAGCACGCTGCGCGGCAGGTCGTCCAGGCTGGGGATCACCGTGGCGCCGGTGGTGGTCAACCCCGACGTGGCTTCGAAGATGGCGTCGGTGTAACTCAGGTGCGGCGGGCCGTGCACGAACGGCAGCGCCGAGACCAGGCTGGCGAAGACCCAGGTCATCGTGACGATGAGGAAGCCGTCGCGCAGGCGCATCTCGTAGTTGACGTTGCGCGCGGGCGCCCAAAGCGCCACGCCGACCAGGAAACTGACCAGGAAGCTGCCGAAGAACACCTCCGGCGTTTCCTGCTCGCCCCAGGCCAGCGCCAGCAGCGCCGGCGGCAGCTTGGTCAGGGACGACATCACGATGATCACGCCCAGGATGCGCTGGATCGCGAGGAAGCGTTGACTCACAGCCACGTCGCCCCGGTCTGGAACAGCGCGCTCACCTGGGCCATCTCGCGCTTGTCCATCACGAACAGGATGACGTGGTCGCCCGGCTCGACCACCACGTCGTGGTGGGCGATCAGCAGCTTGTCCCCGCGCACGATGCCGCCGATGGTGGTGGCGGGCGGCAGCGAAAGCTCGTCCAGCGCGCGGCCCACCACCTGCGACGTGCGGCGGTCGCCGCGCACCACGGCCTCGATGGCCTCGGCGGCGCCGCGGCGCAGCGAGTACACGCGCGCCGGCGCGCCTTCGCGGATGTGCGCCAGCAGCGCGCCCAGCGTCACCTGCTGCGGGCTGACGGCGATGTCGATGGTGCCGCCCTCCACCAGCTCGGCGTAGGACGGCCGGTTGATCAGCGCGATCACGCGCGGGCAGCCCATGCGCTTGGCCAGCATCGCCGAGAGGATGTTGGCCTCGTCGTCGTTGGTCATGGCGCAGTAGACGTCGGTCTGGTCGATGTTTTCCTCGCGCAGCAGGTCTTCGTCGGCGCAGTCGCCCACCAGCACGATGGAGTTGAGCAGGTCTTCGGCGATGCCGCGGGCGCGTTCGCGCGAGCGTTCGAGCACCTTGACCGAATAGCGGCTTTCGAGGCTGCGGGCGAGGTTGCGGCCGATGTTTCCGCCGCCGGCGATCAGCAGGCGGCGCGCGGGGCGCGCGTCCACCTTGCGCAGCTCGCTCATCACCGTGACGATGTTCTTGCGGTCGGCGAGGAAGAACACCTCGTCGTCCACCTCGATCACCGTGTTGCCCTCGGGCTTGACGGCCTTGCCCTTGCGGAAGATCGCCGCCACGCGCGCATCCACGCCGGCGGGCAGGTGCTCGCGCAGTTCGCGGATCTCGTGGCCCACCAGCGCACCGCCGGGCAGGGCGCGGACGGCCACCAGCTGCGCGCGGCCATCGGCGAAGTCCAGCACCTGCAGCGCACCCGGGTACTCGATCAGCCGCTCCACGTGCCGGCAGACCAACTGCTCGGGGCTGATGGCGGCGCTCACCGCCGAATGCCCGGGGTCGGCCAGCGCCGCCACGTCCAGGTACTGGGCCTCGCGCAGCCGCGCCACGCGGGTGGGCGTGCGGAACTGGTGCTGCGCCACCTGGCAGGCGATCAGGTTCACTTCGTCGCTCGACGTCACGGCCACCAGCAGTTCGGCCTCCTCGGCGCCGGCCTGCGCGAGCACGCTGGGCAGCGAGGCGTGGCCGACGACGGTGCGGATGTCGAGTTTTTCGGCCAGTTCGCGCAGGCGCTGGTGGTCGGTGTCGACGACGGTGATGTCGTTGTTTTCGGACGCCAGTGCCGACGCCACCGAAGTGCCGACTTGCCCCGCGCCCAGGATCAGGATTTTCATGCGACCAGTGTGCTCTCGCCCGCGGGGAAACGTGCGCCGGTGCCGGCTAGTCTAGCGGGAAGGCGCCAGCACGGCATGGCCGACAGCGGCCGGGCAGCCGGCCGGCAGCGCGCCCGGAGGCACCAGCGACCAGGTGCGCCGGTTGCTGGTGCCGACCGCGACCAGGCGCGTCCGGTCCACGCACCCGGGCAGCGCATCGTCGAGTGACAGGATCCAGCGCGGCTCGCCAGGGCTGGCCTGCCACGCCGCGGCAGCGGCCCACTGTTCGGGCCAGGGCCTGCCGCCGCGCGGCTGCGGGCCGAAGCCGAAGGTGTGCACCGGGCGGTCGGCGTGCAGCAGCTGCTGTTCGCGCCAGGCCACCGCGGCCAGCCCCGCGTCGGGACCGATGACGCGGGCAACTTCCGTCATCATCCCGCGCGGCGAGCTGTGTCGGTCCAGCACGGGGAAGGCGACGAGGCTGTACAGCACCCAGATGCCACCCAGCGCCATCGCCGCGGCCTGCATCGCGCGCCGTCCGCGCCACAGCGCCGCGCAGGCGAGCGCCCAGGCGCCCATGGCCGTCACCAGCCAGGCGATCAGCGACAGGTCGGACGCGCCGATACCACGGTCCACCAGCAGCCGCCGTTCGAAACCGGGGTTGCCCAGCAGCACCGCCAGGCCCGCCAGCAGCGTGATCGCGCCCAGCGCCAGCACGAAGCCGGACAGCAGCCGCTGCGGGCCCGCACGCCGCATCAGGCCGGGCACCAGCGGCGCCAACGCAAGGCAGAACATCGGCAGCGCCGGCATGATGTAGACGTCGCGCTTGCCTGCCGGTACCGAGAAGAACAGCACCACCATCGCCACCCAGCCCAACAGCAGCAGGTAGCGCGGGTCGCGCCGGCGCAGCCGACGCCACCAGGCAGGCAGCGCCCAGGGCAGCGCCAGCGCCGCCGGCAGCCACAGCGTCGCCACCACGCCGAGCTGGTACCAGAACGGTTCGTGGTGGTCCCACGAGCTGGCGTAGCGATTCACGGTCTGGTGGTAAAGGATGGTGTGCAGGTAATCGCGCAGCACCGGGTCGTCGCTCAGGAACACCGACCAGACCAGCGGCCCAAGCCAGGCCAGGCTGGCCAGCAGGAAGGCCAATGGCCCCAGCCACAGCCGGCGCAAGCCGCCAAAGCCCACGCCACGCCAGCCCTGTGCCGCGGCCAGCAGCGCCGGCAGCAGCAGCACCAGGGACAAAGCGCCGGCGCCCTTGGTGATGGTGCCCAGCCCCGCGGCGAACCAGCCCAGGCACCACATCCGCCAATCCGGCCCGCGCAGCAGGTGGCGCAGCAGGCCGTAGTTGGCCAGCGTCATCAGGAACAGCAGCGTCGGATCGATCTGCGCGCGCTTGGCCTGGAAGGTGAACTGCAGCGCGAACAGCAGCAGCCACGCCGCCACCAGCCCGACGCGATGCGTCCACAGCCGCCGGCCCAGGTCGTACACCAGCGCCAGCGTGCCCAGGCTGGCCAGCAGCGACGGCAGCAGGAAGCCGGCGCGCACGCTGCCGGCCAGCGCGATGAAGGCGGCCTGCAGCCACATGAACACCGGCGGCTTGTCGGAGTACAGCTCGTCGCCGCGGTGCAGGAACAGCCACTCGCCGCTGTCCAGGATGTACTTCGACAGCAGCGCGAACCGCGGTTCGTCCGTGGGCCACGGGTCGCGCAGGCCGATGCCCGCGCCGATCACCAGCAGAGCAGCAAGCATCAGCAGCACCACGTCCCGTCGGGAGCGTGCGGCGTCGAAAACGAAGCGATCGGTCATCGCGGAAAGACCCTGGGGTGGCGCGGGCGATTATTCCGCGCGAAGGCGTTGCCGCCAACCCCGGAGGCGTCGGTCATGCCCACCTGCGCGCTAGTCGATCGGGCAGTCGCGCGCGGCGGCCGCCGAGACCAGCCACCAGTCGCGGCGGTTGGCGGTGCCCACGCGCAGCGCATCGGGGCCGGGTTCGAAGTGGATGCAGTCCAGCGCCTGGCTGCGCTGCACCAGCAGCCGCCGGCGCTCGGGCTGGGCACGTTCCCACGCCAGCGCCGCCGCCAGCTGCTTCGCGGGCGGCTGGCGGAAGCCGAACTCCACCACGGGCCCGACGGCCTGCAGCAGGTTTTGTTCCTTCCAGTCCACCAGGCCGATGGCCACGCCGTCGCCGGCCAGCGCACGCGCGTCGGCCATCAGGCCGCGCGCCGAATTCTCGCGATCAAACACCGGGTGGACCACGAACCCATAGCCCAGCCACAGCAGCACGAACATCAGCGCGCAGGCCTTGAGCGCGCCTGCCAGCCGCCACGCCGCCGCCGCCACCAGCCCGGCGACGCCAACGCCGGCGAGCATGGCCCACAGCCACCAGCCCTCGGGGCCCAGGCCGCGCTCGGCCACCAGCTTGCGCTCGAAGCCGGGCTCACCCGCCAGGGCCATCGCGCCGGCCACCACCAGCACGGCCGAGAACACCAGCACGAAACCCAGCACCGCGCGCCGGAAGCCCGCGCGCAGCGAAATGGCTTCCAGGAACGGGGCGGCCGCCAGCGCCAGCGCGGGCAGCGCCGGCAGGATGTACATGTCGCGCTTGCCGGCGCTGGCGCTGAAGAAGGCCAGCACCAGCAGCACCCACGCCAGCGGCAGCCACACGCGCGCATCGCGCTGGCGCCAGGCCTGCAGCCAGGGCTTGGCCAGCCAGGGCAGCGCCAGCGAAAACGGCAGCCAGTAGAACGCCACCACTTCCAGGAAATACCAGGCCGGCTCGTAGTGGTGCCACGGATCGACGTAGCGCTCGGCCGTCTGCTTGAAGAGGATGTTCTGCAGGTAGGCCTGGTGCTCGGGGTTGCCACTGGTCAGGCCGATGGCCAGCACCGGCCCCAGCCACAGCACGATGGCCGCCAGGAATGCCGGCGCCGCGCCGGCCCAGCGCCAGCCGTTGCCCTGCCCCAGCGGCGCCAGCCCCTGCCACCGGGCGCGCGCCATCAGCGCGAACGGCAGCAGCGCCAGCAGCGGCAGGAAGCCCACGCCCTTGCTGATCACGCCCAGCCCCGCCGCGAAGCAGCCGCCCCAGAACCATCGCCACGACGGCCCCAGCAGCAGGTGCCGGCACAGGCCGTAGAACGCAACGGTGGTGAACAGCACCAGCGTCGGATCGATCTGCGCGCGCTTCACCTGGTAGACGAACTGGAAGCTCGCCAGCACCGCCACCGCCGCCCACAGCCCGGCGCGCGGCGACCACAGGCGGCGGCCCAGGTCGTACGTGCAGGCCAGCGTGCCCAGCCCCGCCAGCAGCGAGGGCAGCAGGAAACTCCAGCGCCAGCTGCCGACCAGGCCATAGGCCAGGGAAAGGATCCAGAAATACAGCGGCGGCTTGTCGGGATACAGCTCGCCGCCGCGGTGCGGGAACAGGAAGTCGCCGCTCTCCACCATCTGCTTGGCGACCAGCACGAAGCGCGGTTCGTCGGCGGGCCACGGGTCGCGCAGGCCGAAGCCCGCGGCCAGCACCGCGAAGGCGATGGCGAAGAAGATCCAGGCTTGGCGGCGGTCGGCGGGCGTCATGGGGGCGAACGATAGCACCGGGCGAGCTGCGGCTGGCGACGTGCTCAGCCGGCCTTGCGCAGCAGGGCGTAGAAGAAACCATCCATGCCGTCCTCGCCCGGCAGGCGCTGGCGACCGGCGCCGCTGACGCGGCCGAAGCGCTCGTCCAGCGGTACCGGCGACGCGTCCTGCGTGCGCGCCAGGAAGTCGTCGACCTGCCGCTCGTTCTCGTCGCGAAGCACCGAACACGTGGCGTACAGCAGCCGGCCGCCGGGCTTGAGCAGCGGCCACAGCGCGTCGAGCAGCTGCGCCTGCACGGCCACCACGGCCGGGATGTCGGTGGCGCGGCGATGCCACTTGATGTCGGGCTGGCGGCGGATGATGCCGGTGGCCGAGCACGGCGCGTCGAGCAGGATGGCGTCGAACGGGCGGCCGTCCCACCAGGCGTCGGGCTTGCCGGCATCGGCCAGCTGCACGTGCACGCGCGGGTAGTCCAGGCCCAGGCGTTCGAGGTACTCGACCACCTGCGCCAGGCGGCGCGCTTCGATGTCCAGCGCCAGCAGTTCGCCTTCGCCGGGGAACAGGCGCTCGGCGATCTGCGTGGTCTTGCCGCCCGGCGCGGCGCAGGCGTCGAGCACGCGGTCGTCCGGCTGCGGGGCGAGCGCCAGCACGGCCAGCTGCGCCGCGCCGTCCTGCACGCTCAGCTCGCCGGTGTGCCAGAACGGCAGCCGCGCCACGGGGATCGGGTCGTCGAGCCGGGCGGCGTTGGGCAGCAGCGGCGACGGCGACGCGGTCAGGCCGTCCTCGCGCAGCGAGCGCAGCAGGCGGTCGATGCCCAACTGGCCGGGATTCACCCGCAGCCACATCGGCGCCGGGCGGTTGTTGGCTTCGAGCAGGGCGGCGACGTCGTCGGGCCAGTCGGCGGCAAGCATTTCCACCAGCCAGTCGGGATGGCTGGTGGTGATGGCCGGGTCGGTGCTGACCGGCAGCGGTTCACGGCTGGCGCGGCGCAGCAGGGCGTTCACCAGCCCGACCAGCGGCGGCCGGCCCAGCTCGCGCGTGGCTTCCGCGGTGGCGCCGACCGCCGCGTGCGCGGGCAGGCCCAGCGCATCGAGCTGGGCCAGGCCCACCAGAAGCAGGCAGTGCACCGGGTAGTCGCGTGCGGCCAACGGCTTGGCCAGCCACTGCGACAGCGCGAATTCGTAGCGGCGGCGGTGGCGCAGCGCGCCGAAGCAGACCGCCTCGAGCAGCGCGCGGTCGCGGCTGTCGGCCACCGAGGGCATGGCTGCCGCCAGCATCGCCTTGAGGGACCGGCCTTCGCCCAGCACCGCCGCGAGCACGCGCGCGGCGCGCGCCCGCAGCGCCGAACCGGCCGGGGAATTCATGGCGATTTCAGCGCCGGGCGGGCGTTGAGGTAGTCGGCGATGGCGACCGGGCGGCCGCCTTCGCGCTGCACCTGGCGCAGGCGCAGCGCCCCTTCGCCACAGGCCACGTCGAGGCCTTCGCGGGTGGCGGCGAGCACGGTGCCGGGCGGCTGGCCGTGCTGGAGAGGAATGGCGTGTGCCTCGTGGACGCGCAGCCGCTCGCCGGCCAATGCCGCTTCGGCGACCGGCCAGGGATTGAACGCCCGGACCCGGTTGGCCAGGACCGTCGCAGGCAGCGACCAGTCCAGCCGCGCCTCGGCCTTGTCGAGCTTGTGGGCGTAGGTGACGCCTTCGGCCGGCTGCGGCACCACCAGCGGGCGCATGCCCGCGCGCAGCAGCTTCAGGCCGTCCGCCAGCACCTCGGCGCCCAGCTGCGACAGCCGGTCATGCAGGCTGCCGCCGGTGTCGTCGGCGGTGATGGGCGTTGCCAGGGACAGCAGCACCGGCCCGGTGTCCAGGCCTTTTTCCATCTGCATCAGGCAGACGCCGGACTGGGTGTCCCCGGCTTCGATGGCGCGCTGGATCGGCGCCGCGCCGCGCCAGCGCGGCAGCAGCGAGGCATGCACGTTCCAGCAGCCCATGCGCGGGATGTCGAGCACCGACTGCGGCAGGATCAGGCCGTAGGCCACCACCACCATCAGGTCGGGCTCGAGCGCGCGCAGCTGCTCGCGCGCGGCGGCGGACTTGAAGTTCTCGGGCTGGAATACCGGAATGCCGCGCGCCAGCGCCTCGACCTTGACCGGCGACGCGGCCAGCTGCCGGCCGCGGCCCGACGGGCGATCGGGCTGGGTGTAGACGCCCACCACTTCGCCACGTTCGGCGGCGGCACGCAGGCAGGGCACCGCGAAGCCGGGCGTGCCGGCGAATACGATGCGCAGCGCCACCTCAGGCGGCCGATTCGCGGTGCTGCTTGGCGAGCTTCTTGCGCACCTGTTCGCGCTTGAGCGGCGAGAGATAGTCCACGAACACCTTGCCGGCCAGGTGGTCCATCTCGTGCTGGATGCACACCGCCAACAGACCGTCGGCGTCGACCTGGAAGGCCTTGCCGTCGCGGTCCAGCGCCCGCACCAGCACGCGGTCGGCGCGCTTCACGTCGGCATAGATGCCCGGCACGGACAGGCAGCCTTCCTGGTAGACCTGGCTGCCCTCGGACTCGAGGATTTCCGGGTTGATGAACACCAGTGGCCGGTTCTTATCCTCGCTTACGTCCAATACCAGCAGGCGCAGGTGCACATCCACCTGCGTCGCCGCCAGTCCGATGCCGGGGGCGTCGTACATGGTCTCGAACATGTCGTCGATCAGGCGGCGCATTGCGTCGTCCACTTGCGCCACCGGTTTTGCCACGGTTCGCAGGCGGGGATCGGGGAATTCCAGGATGGGTAGCTTGGCCATGGCTGTCGAGATGGGGAAGTCAGGACCGGACCTCAAGGGGGCCGGCACGTCATTATAACCCCGGCGGACTTGCATTCAGGGTTGGTATCTGGGCTATAGTCGTCCAACCTGTCCGGGGAAAATCAGGTGGATAGCCGCCATGCTTAAACGGCTTCTTGCAGTTACTGCTGCCGCGTTGCTCACATTCGCCACTGCGTCCATCACGGCGCAAGTCCGTGGCGATCATCCGACTACCTACACGGTCAAAAAGGGCGACACCCTTTGGGACATTGCGGGGCGCTTCCTTTCGAAGCCCTGGCTCTGGCCCGAGATCTGGCAGGCCAACCCGCAGGTCAAGAACCCGCACCTCATCTATCCGGGTGACGTGCTGAGCCTGGTCTACATCGACGGCAAGCCGGTCGTGACGTCCGAGGGCCCGCGGGTCGGCGAGGCGATCAACACGATCCCCCTGTCCGACATCGAGGCCCTGCTCAAGCAGTTCAACGTGGTGGACGACCCCACCTCGCTGCCCTACGTCGTCGGGCTCGAAGAAGACCGCCTGCGCAGCACGGCGGGCCAGTCGGTGTACGTCCGCGGCCTCGACGGTGCGGCGCCCGGCATGGTCGTCGACATCTCCCGCCCGGTTTACGTGTTCGGCGGCGGCAAGGGCAAGGAACGCCCGGGCCGCTCCGACATCGACTACCGCAGCGTGCGCCAGCACAGCCATTGGGGCGAACCGTCGGGTTACGGCGAAGCCTCCGGCGAAGTGCTCGGCTACGAGATGCAGGTCCATGCCACCGGCGAAGTGACGCAGGTGCAGGGTGAAGTGGCCCTGGTGGTGCTGCGCGAGGAAGGCCGGGAAATCTCGACCGGCGACCGCGTGACCCCGTCGGAAGCCCAGCCCTACGACCTCACCTTCATGCCGCGCGCTCCGGAAAACGTGCCGGCCAACGCCCGCATCCTTTCGGTGGCCGACGGCATGCAGTCCGGCCCGAAGCTGGTGGTGGCGCTGTCGGTGGGTGCCCGTGACGGCATCCGCAACGGCCACACGATGTCGATCTGGAGCAACGGCGTCATGAAGCCGGACGTCATCGCCCACGGCAACCGCATCTCGGCCAAGGCCAACGCGGTGAAGCTGCCCGACGAGTTCGCTGGCCACCTGATGGTGTTCCGCACCTTCGACAAGGTGAGCTACGCGCTGGTGATGAACGGTGTCCGCCCGATCCACCCGGGTGACACGCTGAAACATCCCGACGCCATCCAGTAAGTTTTTCCTACATCGCGGCGCCTTCGGGCGCCGCGATGCTGTTGGGGCCGTGAAAACCGACCGCGCCCTGCTGATCCTGCTTCGAGCCCGCCTGCCGGACGCACTGCTGCGCCTGCTGCTCGAGTCCCATCCCTCGCCTCTGCAGGCCCTGGCCGCGGCCCGCCACGGGGCCGGACTGTCCCTGCCCGCCGAAATGCGGCGCGCCCTCGACCGGCCTGACGAGCGGCTGCTCGACGCCGACCTGGCCTGGCTCGCCCCCGCCGGCCGCAGCCTGCTGGGCTGGCACGACCCCGACTACCCCGCCCTGCTCCGCCGCTCGCCGGCCCCGCCTGCCCTGCTTTTCGTGGCCGGCGACGCCAGCCTGCTGTGGCATCCCCAGGTCGCGGTGGTCGGCAGCCGGCGTCCCAGCCCGGGCGGCCGGGCCCGGGCGCGGCAGTTCGCGCGCGCCTTCGCCAGCGCCGGCTGGGTGGTCACCAGCGGCCTGGCCGAAGGCATCGACACCGCCGCCCACGAAGGCGCCCTGTCGGCGGGGCGCACGGTCGCCGTGGTCGGCACCGGCCTGGACCGGGCCTATCCGGCCGACAACGCCGGGCTGATGGACCGCATCGCCGCCGAGGGCGCCGTGGTCAGCGAACACCCCCCGGGCACGCCGGCCATCGCCAGCCACTTCCCCAGCCGCAACCGCATCATCGCCGGGCTCAGCGTGGGCACCCTGGTGGTGGAGGCCGCCATGCGCTCGGGCGCGCTGATCAGCGCCCGGCTGGCGGCCGAGGCGGGCCGCGAGGTGTTCGCCCTGCCCGGCTCACTGGACAACCCGACGGCCCGCGGCTGCCATCGCCTGATCCGGGAGGGTGCGGGCCTGGTGGAATCCCCGGCCGAGGTCCTGTCCGCCCTGGGTCCGGTGGCCGCCAACCTCGCCGAGGCACTGCGCGGGCGCCTCGGCGAGGCCCCGGCCGAACCGGCGGGACGGTCAGCGGACGGACAGCCGCCGGGTGATGAGGACCACAACCGGCTGTGGTCCGCGCTGGGTCACGACCCCACCGGCATGGATTGCCTGGCCGAGCGGACAGGATTGACGGTGGCCGCCCTGTCCTCCATGCTGCTGATCATGGAGCTGGAAGGGCGCGTGGCAGCCGACAATGGCCGCTATTTCCGCCGGTCCTGACCTTCCCACCGCGCCCAGGGCGCAGGCTGAGGGTAATGAAAGAGACCATTCTCGACGTACTGCTTTATCTGTTTGAACACTACTTCTACGACGACCCCGACGCCGTCAGGGACCGTGATTCGCTCCAGAACGGCCTGATCCAGGCCGGCTTCAGCCCGACGGAAATCAACAAGGCCTTCGACTGGCTCGACGAACTGGCGCGCCAGCGCCCGGTGTCGGCGTCGCCTCGCCTGGACACGCCGGTGCGGGTCTATTCCGAACCGGAGCTGGACCGGCTGGACATCGAGTGCCGCGGCTTCCTGATGTTCCTGGAGCACAGCGGCGTGATCGACGCCGACCAGCGCGAGCTGGTGCTGGACCGCGTGATGGCGCTCGACCAGGAAGAAGTGGACGTGGACGACCTCAAGTGGGTGGTCCTGATGGTGCTGTTCAACCAGCCCGGGTCCGAAGCGGCCTATGCCTGGATGGAAAGCCAGATGTTCGAAGACGAGCCCGAACCGGTCCACTGAGGCCGGCGCGGCAAAACCAGCGCCCGGCCCCGGCCGGGCGTTTTTGTTGGGGACGCCGCGACGTGCGGCAGCAAGGGGAACGCAGGGATGAGCAGCTGGTTTTACGTGGATGCCGGCCAGAACCGGCAGGGTCCGGTCAGCGCCGAGGCACTGGTCGAGGCGTTCCGCCTGGGCCAGGTCGGCCTGAACAGCCTGGCCTGGCGTGAAGGCCTGTCCGAATGGACGCCGCTGGGGCAATTCCGCGATGAGCTGGGCCTGGCCGCGGTCGCGCCGGCCAGCCCGCCTCCGGCGTTCGTGGCGCACATCGCCGCCGAGCCCGCCGCGCCCGCCAAGAAGGGCAACGGCTGCCTGATCGCGGCGGCCGTCGTCATCGGCGGCGGCGTGTTCCTGCTGTTTGTCGTGGGCATCCTGGCCGCCATCTCGGTGCCGGCGTACCAGGACTACATCGGCCGCAGCAAGCTGGCGGTGGTGCACATGGAGGGCCAGGCGGCCAAGCTCGCCGTCCAGGAGTTCAAGGCCAACACCGACCGCTGCCCCCGCGACGCCGACGAACTGGGCCTGCCCACCCCGTCCACCGAGGGCCTGGACGCGCTGGCGGTGGGTTCGCTGGACGACGGGCGCTGCGCCGTGGAGATCACCGTGGGCACCCTGGGGAACGTCACCTCGGCCGCCGGCGGCCGCCTCCTGATGGCCCTGGAAGAGGACGGCACCTGGACCTGCAGCGGCGAAGGCATCCCCGACAAGCTGCTGCCCCCGGGCTGCCGCTAGGCCTTCCCTACCCCCGCTCAAGCCCCTTCCTACCCCGGGCTCGGGGCCAATCCGGCTTGACAGTGCCGGCCGGGCTGATGCCTTAATGAAAAAGAACCCCGGCCCGCGACCCCCGCGGGCCGCGCCATCTGGCGCCCTTTCAACCGCTTAGCGGAGCAACCCCCCGGCCATGGCCAAGAACCTCCTCATCGTCGAGTCGCCCGCCAAGGCCAAGACGATCAACAAGTACCTGGGCAAGGACTTCCACGTCCTGGCCTCGTACGGCCATGTCCGCGACCTGGTGCCCAAGGAGGGCGCGGTCGACCCCGAACACGGGTTCGCCATGCGCTATGAGCTGATCGAGAAGAACGAGAAGCACGTCGAGGCCATCGCCAAGGCCGCCAAGGCCGCCCAGACCATCTACCTGGCCACTGACCCGGACCGCGAGGGTGAGGCGATCAGCTGGCACATCTCCGAGATCCTCAAGGAGCGCGGCCTGCTCAAGGGCAAGGACCTGCACCGGGTGGTGTTCACGGAAATCACGCCCAAGGCGATCAAGGCCGCGGTGGACAACCCGCGCCAGGTCGCCGGCGACCTGGTGGACGCCCAGCAGGCGCGCCGCGCCCTGGACTACCTGGTGGGCTTCAACCTGTCCCCGGTGCTGTGGCGCAAGGTGCAGCGCGGCCTGTCGGCCGGCCGCGTGCAGTCGCCGGCGCTGCGCATGATCGTCGAGCGCGAAGAGGAAATCGAAGCCTTCGTGCCGCGCGAGTACTGGTCCATGGAGGCCGAGCTCAACCACCCGCAGCAGGCGTTCACCGCCCGGCTGGTGAAGCTCGACGGCCAGAAGTTCGAACAGTTCACCATCACCGACTCGGCCACGGCCGAAGCGGCGCGCGCGCGCCTGGTGAAGGCCGCCGGCACCGCCCTGCGCGTCACCGACGTGGTCAGCAAGGAGCGCAAGCGCCGGCCTTCGCCGCCGTTCATCACCTCCACCCTGCAGCAGGAAGCCGCGCGCAAGCTCGGCTTCACCACCTCGCGCACCATGCGCGTGGCGCAGAAGCTCTATGAAGGCGTGGCCATCGGCGAAGAGGGCGCGGTCGGCCTGATCAGCTACATGCGTACCGACTCCGTGAACCTGTCGGTGGACGCGGTGATCGAGATCCGCGACGTCATCGCCCGCGACTTCGGCACCGGCGCGCTGCCCGACAAGCCCAACGAGTACAAGTCCAAGTCCAAGAACGCCCAGGAAGCGCACGAAGCCATCCGGCCCACGTCCGCCCTGCGCACGCCGGCCTCGGTGGCCAAGTACCTCGACGACGACGCGCGCCGCCTGTACGAACTGGTGTGGAAGCGCACCGTCGCCTCGCAGATGGTGCCCGCCACCATGAACACCGTGTCGGTCGAACTGGCCGCCGGCAGCGAGCACAGCTTCCGCGCCAGCGGCACCACCGTGATCGATCCGGGCTTCCTGGCCGTCTACGAAGAGGGCAAGGACGCCAAGGCCGCCGAAGACGACGACGAAGGCCGCAAGCTGCCGCCGATGAAGACCGGCCAGGACGTGCCGCTGGGCAGCATCCACACCGACCAGCATTTCACCGAGCCGCCGCCGCGCTTCTCGGAAGCCTCGCTGGTGAAGACGCTCGAGGAATACGGCATCGGCCGTCCGTCCACGTACGCCAGCATCATCCAGGTGCTGCAGAACCGCGAATACGTCTACCTCGACAACCGCCGCTTCCGTCCCAGCGACGTCGGCCGCGCGGTGGCGAACTTCCTGTCCAGCCACTTCATGCAGTACGTGGACTACGACTTCACCGCCAAGCTCGAGGACGAACTGGACTCGGTCGCGGCCGGCGAAGCGGCGTGGGTGCCGCTGCTGGAGCGCTTCTGGAAGCCGTTCAAGGCCACCATCGACGAAAAGAGCGAATCGGTCGACCGCTCCGAGGCCACCGGCTCGCGCGTGCTGGGCATCGACCCCAAGTCGGGCAAGCCGGTGTCGGTGCGCCTGGGCCGCTACGGGCCGTTCGCGCAGATCGGCACCGCCGAGGACGAGGACAAGCCCAAGTTCGCCTCGCTGCGCCCCGGCACCAGCATGCACACCATCACGCTCGAGGACGCCCTGCCGCTGTTCAACCTGCCGCGCACGGTCGGCCAGCATGAAGGCAAGGACGTCACGGTGGCCGTTGGCCGCTTCGGCCCGTTCGTGAAGATCGGCGACACCTACGCCTCGCTCGGCAAGACCGACGACCCGTACACGATCAGCTTCGAGGACGCGGTGGAGCTGGTGCGCGCGAAGATCGAGATGATCGCCAACCGCACCATCAAGGTCTTCCCGGGCACCGAGATCCAGGTCCTGAACGGCCGCTACGGCCCGTACATCACCGACGGCGAGAAGAACGGCAAGATCCCCAAGGACCGCGACCCGGCCAGCCTGACCCAGGCCGAGTGCGAGGAGCTGCTGCTGGCCGGCAAGCCCGTGCGCAAGGGCGGCCGCTTCGGCAAGAAGGTCGCGGCCAAGAAGGCCACGAAGAAGGCGGCCAAGAAGGTCGTCGAGGCCAGCGCTTCCGCGGCCGCCAAGGCGCCTGCGAAGAAAGCGGCCAAGAAGGCAACCAAGAAGACCGAGAAGAAGGCCACCAAGAAGGTGGCGGCCAAAGCCGCAACCACGACGGCCAAGGCAGCCCCGGCGAAAAAGGCCGCCAAGAAAGCCGTGAAGAAGGCCGCCAAGACCACCACCAAGGCGGCGGCGGTCCGTTCGGCGGCGTAAGCGGCAAACGCAGCCGGGTCAGTCGCCCGGCTGCGGATAGGTGGTGATGCCGCGCCTGGCCTTTTCTTCGGCCACCATGCGGCGCACGTCGGCCAGCAGGGCCGGCGCGTCGTACACCAGCCCGCCCTTGATGGTGTAGCGCACGCCGCCCACGCGGTGCAGCTTGCCGTCGGCGCCCAGGCGCGCATGGCCGGTGCCGTAGAGCACCTTGAGGTTGGCCAGCGGGTTCTCGCCCAGCACCACCAGGTCGGCCAGCTTGCCTGCCTCGATCGAGCCGATGCGGTCCTGCGCGCCCAGCGCCTCGGCGCCCGACAGCGTGGCCGCGCGGATCACTTCCAGCGGATGGAAGCCGGCCTCGCGCAGCAGCTCCAGCTCCTCGATGGTGCCGAAGCCGTAGGTCTTGTAGATGTAGCCCGAATCGCTGCCCACCGTGACGCGGCCGCCGCGGTTCTTGTAGTCGTTCACGAAGGCCATCCAGCGCCGGTAGTTGTCCTTCCACGCGGCCTCTTCCTCGCTGCCCCAGTCGAAGAAGAAACTGCCGTGGTTGTCGCGGTTGGGCGTGAAGAAATCCCACAGCGCCGGATGCGTGTAGGCCTCGTGCCAGTCGGCGCGGCGCGCGCGCATCAGGTCGCGCGTGGCCTGGTAGATGGTGAAGGTGGGGTCGAGCGTGAAGCCCAGCGCCAGCAGTTCGGTGATCACCGCCTCGTAGCGCGCGCTGCCCTTCTCGCTGGCCTGGGCCCAGAGCCGGCCGGCCTGGCCGAAGCGGTGCTGTTCGTTCTGGTAGTTGTAGTCGGCCGGGTACTGCTGCACGGTCTGGCCGTCGAACAGCGCCTCGGGCAGGCCGTACCAGTGCTCCATCGTGGTCAGGCCCCAGCGCGCGGTGGTGAGCACGTTCACGCGCGCCACGTCGAGCTGGGCGTGGTGGCAGGCGCTGCGCATGCCGAGCTTCTTCAGTTCGTCGAACGCCGCCTCCAGGATGTCGGGGCGGTAGCCGAAGCACTTCATGCCCAGCGCGCCCTTGGCCTTCATGTCGCGCACCCACTGGCGCGCCTGGTCGGGCGTGGTGATCGGCGTGTCGCGGCCCGAGCCGAAGAAGGCGTAGGGGAAGATGCGCGGCGCGGTGATGGCGTTGGCGGCGCTGCGGCGCTGTTCGCCCACGCACCAGTCGATGCCGTTGCCGCAGCCCGGGTCGCGCACGCTGGTGATGCCGTGCGCCAGCCAGAGCTTGTAGACGTATTCGGCCGTGACGCCCTGCTCGTCGCCGCCGATGTGGCCGTGCAGGTCGACGATGCCCGGCATCACGAACTGGCCCGTGAGGTCCATCTCGCGGCCGCCGGGCTTGAGCGCGGGGCGGTTGGCGGGATCGATGGGCGTGTTGGCGCTGCCGACCGCGCGCACTTCGACGATGCGCTCGCCCTCGATCACGATGTCCACCGGGCCCTGCGCCGGCGCGCCGGTGCCGGTGATGACGGTGGCGCCGCGCAGGATCAGCTGCGGGTAAGGGCCTTCGCCCTCGGCACGGGGTGGCGCGACGGGAATGGCGGCCGTGGCGGCGATGGGCAGCAGCAGGGCGAGGATGAACGGCAGTCGCGTCATGGCGGGGTCCGGGCTGGAAGTGTCGGCGCCGCGGGCGGAGAATCGCGCCATGCGTCGGTTCGTCCTGGCCAGCTTAGCCATTTTCCTGTTCGCCGTCGGTCCGGCCGCGACGCAGGACATCACCGTGTTCCGCTGCGAGGACGGCGCCGGCCGCGTGACCCTGCAGGACGAACCCTGCGCCGCGGGCCAGGCCCAGTCCGAGCGCCGCATGGTGCGCCCGCAGGACCCCGCGCCAAGGCCCGCCAGCGCCACAGTGGCCGAGCCCGAACCCGAAGCCGAGCCGGTCGCCCTGCCCGACTACGCGCCGATGCCCTACCCGCCGCCGCCACTGTTCCAGTGCACCGACTACGACGGCGAAGTGCGCTTCTCCGAGGCCTACGACCCGAACACGCGCTGCGTGCCGCTGTCGGTGCTGGGCTACGACGTGCGCGGCTCCGCGCAGGGTGCGGCCACCTGCCGCTGGGTGTCGGAATCGTGCCTTCGCATGGACGACGACGCGGCCTGCGACCAGTTCAAGGCGCGGCTGAAGGTGGCGCGCTCCAACGCCCTGCACGCCTTCAGCGACACCGCGGCGTTCCGCAAGTCCGAAGTGATCCGGCTCGAGCGCATCGTCGACGAAAGCTGCCGCTGAGCGCGCGGTTCAGAACCCGTAGCGAAGGAAACCGCCGTCCACCGCGATGCATTCGCCGGTGACGTAGCTCGACGCCGGCAGGCAAAGGAAGGCCACCGCCGACGCCACTTCCTCGGGTTCGCCGATGCGGCCCATCGGCGTGCGGTCGATCACCTCGTCCAGGTAGTCAGGGTCGGCCAGCGACGTGGACGTGCGGCGGGTGCGGATGTACCAGGGCGCCACCGCGTTGACGCGCACGCCGTCCTCGGCCCACTCGCAGGCGAGGTTTTTCGTCAGCTGGTGCAGCGCCGCCTTGGTCATGCCGTAGGGCGAACCGGTGCGCACGTGCGTGAGGCCCGACACAGAGCCGACGTTCACGATGCTCGACGCCGCGTGCTGGCTCAGCAGCGGGAAGGCGAAGCGGCTCAGTTCGAAGGCCGAGAACAGGTTGGTCTCGAACAGCTCGCGCCACTCGGCGTCGGCGTAGTCCATGGTGGGCCGGCGGACATTGGTGCCGGCGTTGTTCACCAGCACCTGCAGGCCGTTGCCCAGGTCTTCCACCCAGTCGAAGATCTCGCGGCGCTGTTCGGCGTCGGCCACGTCGGCCGCGAACGCGCGCACCTGGGATTGCGGGAACTGCTCCTCAAGCTCCGCGCGCGTGGCTTCCAGCTGCGCCTCGTCGCGCGCCACCAGCATCACGTCGGCGCCCAGCACCAGCAGCTCGGCGGCGATCGCGCGGCCGATGCCCACGCTGGCGCCCGTCACCAGGGCCACCTGCCCGTCCAGTCGCCAGCGGCTGCTCGTCATCGAAACTCTCCCTTCGGCCCGAGCGTAGGATAGCGGCCAACCCGTCTGCCGGAGCACAACGATGCGCCTTGCCCTCACCCTGCTTGCGTGCGTGGCCCTGGCAGGCTGCGATGCGCCCACGCCGGACCCGGCGCCCGACACCCTGCCCGAGCCGGAGGCCGCGGCCGGCGGGCTGCGCGGCGCCATCAACCAGCCGCTCGACAAGGCCAAGTCGGTGGACGCCACCCAGGCCGACGACGAAACCGAGCGCCAGAAGGCCCTCGAGGACGCCGGCGGCTGAGGAATCCCCCGGGCGGCGAGTCCCGAAAAAGCAAACGCCCGGGCATGCCCGGGCGTCTGGGTCGGCGCGAACGGTGGCTCAGTAGTCGCAGAGGCAATGCGCCACGGCGCGGTACGGCGTGCGGCCCTTGCGGTCCAGCCACGCCAGCTCGCCCTCGACCTTGGCCAGCGTCTGGCGATCAAGCAGCAGCGGGGTCGGCGCCAGCACGCGCAGTACGCCCTGCATGCGGGCCGAGCCGCCCATGTTCACCACGAAACGCTCGAAGGCCGACAGCGGCTTCTCGATGTAGCTCACGCCATAGTCGCCTTCCTTGAGCTTGGCCAGCGACGCGGTATGGGCCAGCGCCGCTTCCAGGCCGCCGAGCTCGTCCACCAGGCCGCGCTCCTTGGCCTGCGCACCGCTCCACACGCGGCCCTGCGCCACCAGGTCGATCTTCTCGGGCGTGCTGCCGCGCGCGGCGGCGACCTTGCCGGTGAAATCGGCGTAGCCCTTGTTGATCACGGCCTGGATGATCAGGCCGGCGTTCGGATCCAGCGGGCGCGTCGGGTCGAAGGCGCCGGCCAGCGGCGCGGTGCCCACGCCGTCGGTGCTGACGCCGATCTTCTCGAGCACGCGCGGCACGGTCATCCACAGGCCGAAGATGCCGATGGAGCCGGTGATGGTGGAGTCGTCGGCGTAGATGCGGTCGGCGTTCATCGAGATCCAGTAGCCACCCGATGCCGCCACGTTGCCCATGGACACCACCACCGGCTTGCCCGCGGCCTTGATCAGCTCCACTTCGCGACGGATCTGCTCGGACGGGAACACGCCGCCGCCCGGGGAATCCACCCGCAGCAGCACGGCCTTGACCGTCTCGTCCTCGCGCGCCTGGCGCAGCAGCGCCGACGTGGACTCGCCGCCGATGGTGCCCGGCGACTGCTCACCGTCGGTGATCTCACCCTGCGCCACCACCACGGCCACCTGCGGGCGGCTGTCGATGCCCAGGTTTTCGCGCATCAGGTGCGCCTGGTAACCCTTGAGGTCGATCTGGCGGAAGCTGGTGCCTTCCTCGTCGGCGACGCCGCGCTCGATGAGCAGCTTCTCGACTTCCTGGCTGGTCATCAGGCCGTCGATCAGCTTCTCGTCCAGGGCCAGCTTGCCCAGGTCGCCCGAGGCGGCCTGCACGCGCGCGGGCAGGTCGTTGATCATCGCGTTGATGCCGTCGACCTCGAGCTTGCGGGCCTGCGCCAGGTCGGCGACGAAGCGCTGCCAGACGTCGGTCATCCAGAACAGGTCGGCCTCGCGCGCCGCGGGCGACGCCGCGTCGAGCACATAGGGCTCGGCAGCCGACTTGAACTCACCGACCTTGAACAGGTGCACGTCCACGCCAAGCTTGTCCTGCAGGCCGGCGCGGTAGTACATGCGGTAGCGGCCCAGGCCCTCGAGCAGCACGCCGCCCATCGGGTCGAGGTAGATCTCGTCGGACTGCGCGGCCAGGTAGTACTGCTTCTGCTCCATGTTGGTGCCGAAGGCGACCACCTGCTTGCCCGACGTGCGGAAGTCGCGCAGCGCGGCGGCCAGGTCGCGCATGGCCGCGAAGCCGGCGGCGTTGAAGCCGTCGGTCAGCAGCACGATGCGGTCGATGCGCTTGTCGTCCTTGGCCGACTTGATGGCGTGCAGCGCGTCGCGCAGCTGGATCTCGGGCTGCGACTGGCCGGTGGCCTGGTTCACCGCGCGGTCCACCGGGGCGGAAGTGAACTGCTCCACCAGCACGCCGTTCATGTCCAGCACCAGCGCCGTCTTCTCTTCAAGCGGCTGCACGCCGGGGTTGGCCAGGATCGCCACCAGCATCAGGAACAGCACGAGCAGGAAAAGCACGTTGAAAACGAACCGGCGGGCGAAGTTCACGGTGTTCCAGATGCCGCCGAAAAAACGGCGGATCGGGCCGGGCTGGGAGTGGGACATGGGATGACTCCGGGTTATTCAGACGCCAGCATACCCAGCCCACGTGAAGGCCGCATGGGCGTTAGGTCACCCGTACCGGCGCCAGGGGTCGACGGGCGAGGCGCCAGAAACGCCAGGCCAGCAGCGTGGCGGCGACGCACAGGCCCAGGATCAGCCCGGTCCACAGCCCCGGCGCGCCGCGGCCACCGACGATGCCCAGCCAATAGCCCAGCGGCAGCCCCAGGCCCCAGTACGCCAGCACCGTGATGAACATCGGCACGCGCGTGTCCTTGAGCCCGCGCAGCGCGCCGGCGGACATCGCCTGCAGGCCGTCGGGGTACTGGAACACCGCCGCGTAGGCCATCAGCAGCGTCGCCAGGGCGATCACCGCCGGGTCGGTGGTGAACAGGCTGGCCAGCCAGCCGGCCGATGTCACCAGCACCAGCGCCGACAGCGTCTGCGCGATCATCGCCAGGCCGTAGCCCGCCGCCGCCGACCAGCGCACCGCCGACGGATCGCCGGCGCCCACGGCATGGCCGACGCGCACCGTCGTGGCCATCGCCACACCCAGCGGCACCATGAAGGCCAGGCTGGCGACCAGGATCGCAATCTGGTGCGCGGCGATCTGGGTGGTGCCCAACTGGCCGATCAGCAGCGCGGTGGCCACGAACAGGCTGCCCTCCATGAACACCGACACGCCCATCGGCAGTCCCAGCGCCAGCAGCGCGCGGATCGGCGCCCAGCGCGGCGGATCAAAGCGCGTGAACAGGCCCAGGTCGGCGAAGCGCGGCGAACGCCACAGGTAGATCCACAGCGCGACGGCCTGGCAGTACAGGGTGGTCGCCACCGCATAGCCCAGCCCCGCGGCACCCAGCCCCAGCCCGAACATCAGTGCGTAGCCCAGCGGTGCCAGCAGCACCAGCCCGGCGATGCCGAACACCATCGTCGGCTTGGTCCAGGCGATGCCTTCGCTGAGGTTTCGCAGGCAGAAGTACAGCGCGAGCGCCGGCGCGCCCCAGCTGATGGCGCGCAGGAAAGCCTCTGCTTCGGGCCGGGCCTCGGCGGTGATGCCCATCGGTGCCAGGGCGACCGCGCCGGCCCGCACCACGAAGAACAGGCCCACGCCCAGCGCCAGCGCCAGCCAAAGCGCCTGCCGGAACACCGCGCCGATTTCGCCGCGGCGGCCCGCGCCGTTGAGCTGAGCCACGGTGGGCGGCACCGCCATCAGCACGCCGATGCTCACCAGGATCACCACCGACCACACCGCGCTGCCCACGCCCACGGCCGCCAGCGTCACCGGCGAGTGCCGGCCGGCCAGCACCGTGTCGACGATGTTCATCGCCATGGACGAGGCCTGCCCCAGCACGAGCGGCAGCGCCAGCACGAAGCTGACGCGCATTTCGCGCAGCAGGCGCGCCGTGCGTGTTTCGGAATGACTCATGGGGGAATGCCGCAGGCCTCAGGGCCGCTATATTAGCCGCTGTCGCACCGGAGCCCGCCATGACCACGCCAACGCCCCTGCCCGCCGCCCCCGAAGCGCCGGCCCGCAGCTGCCAGAACTGCGGCGCGCCGCTGCTGGGCGAACACTGCTATGCCTGCGGGCAGCCCACCAAGGGGCTGGTGCGCCACTTCGGCAGCATCGTCGGCGACTTCATGGATTCGGTGTTCGAATTCGACTCGCGCATCCTGCGCACGATCGGCCCGCTGCTGTTCCGCCCGGGCTACCTGAGCATGGAATATTTCGCCGGCCGCCGCGTGCGCTACGTCAGCCCCGTGCGGCTGTTCGTGTTCCTGAGCCTGTTTGCGTTCTTCGCCGCCAAGCTCAGCTTCGACATCAACGTGGACAAGGACGGCGCCGGCCCGGTGGTGGTGAATACCGGCGACGACTCCGGGGACGGCATCCGCAGCGCCACCACGGTGGCCGAAGTCGAGGCCGCGCGTGACCAGGCGATCGCCGCACTGCGCAAGGTGCGCGCCGAAGGCGCGGACATCCCCGGCTTGGCCGCGGGCATAGATGGCGCCGAAAAGGGCGTGGCGGCCGAGGCCGCGCGCCGCATCGCCGTGATCGAAAAGGCGGCGAAGGAAGGCAAGCCGGTGCCAACGGCGTCCAGCGACCCATCCCTCAACTTCAACGGCACCGCGTGGGATCCGGAATCCAACCCGCTGGTGATCGGCGCCCTGCCCGATGCCGCCAATGCCCACCTCAACGACATGGTCGGCGATGCGCAGGAGAACATCCAGCGCATCCAGAAGGACCCCAACCTGCTCAAGGACGCGTTCCTGTCGAACGTGCCCACCACGCTGTTCCTGATGCTGCCGCTGTTCGCGCTGCTGCTCAAGATCGCCTACGTGTTCAAGCGGCGCATCTACATGGAACACCTGATCGTCGCCCTGCACAGCCACAGCTTCCTGTGCGCGGGCCTGCTGCTGGCTCTGCTGCTGGACGCACTGACCACCTGGACCGCAGGGCTGCCCTGGCTGTCGGTGCCGCTGCGCGTGGCGGAGATCATCCTGATCTGCTGGATGCCGATCTACCTGCTGCTGATGCAAAAACGCGTGTACGGCCAGGGCTGGCTGATGACCCTGCTCAAGTACGGCGTGCTGGGCACCTGCTATTTCGTGCTGGTCAGCGTGGGCGCGATGCTCAGCCTGATGGTGAGCCTGGTGAACATGTAAACCCCGCGCAGGCCACCCGGCCTGCGCGCTGCGTCAGCGCCCCGCGCGTGCGCGGATCAGTGCCTCGCGTTCCGCCGCCGGTGCCGCCACCAGGTCGCGGCGCAGGCTTTCGCGCTGGTTGGCCGGCAGGCGCCGCGCCAGCAGGGCCAGGTCGGCGCGCGCTTCGGGCGACAGGTCGCGCAGCAGCGCCAGCAGCACGCTGCGCTCACCTTCGGGCACGAAGGCGAACAGCGGACGCAGCTGGGCGAAGTTGGCGCCGATCTCCGGGCCCAGCCACCAGTCCTGGCGCTGGTCGGGCGGCAGCGCCTCGAAGCCGTCGCGAACGGCCTGCTTCTGGCCGGGCGCCATGGCCGCCAGTGCCGCGGCGGCAGCGCGGACCCGGGCACGCTCTTCCGGCGCCAGCGACTGCCACGCGGCGTAGGGTCCGCGCCGGTTGGACCGCTCGGCCGCCGGCAGGGCGTCCCAGGCACGCATCCGGGCGACCAGCGCGTCGCGCTGCGCCGCGTCCAGCGACAGCCAGTGGGCGGCGTTGGCCTGCAGGCGCTGGCGGATTTCCGGCACCAGCCCGGGCCAGGCGCCGGCCAGTGGCGACAGCAGCGCCCGCTGCGGCTGCGGCAGGTCCTGGAAAGCGGCGACCGGGGCGGCCGCGCTTGCCGTTTCCGCGATGGGCGCGGACACCGGCGCACCGGGCAGTTCCCCGGCCTCGCCCGAAGCCATCCAGCTCAGCAGCGCCAGGTCGGCGGCCAAGACCTCGTCGGCGGGTGCCGCCAACTGTGCGAAATCGGGGTGCGTCACCCAATCGGACACGGCGGCCGCAGGCGCGGGCGCGGCTTCGACCGGCAGCGCCTCGGTACCGCCGGGTGCCAGCACCGGGGCCGGCGACCAGAACGTGGCCGCGAAGCCCAGCGCCAGCAGCGCCAGGGCACCCCACGCCAGCCGTCGCCAGACCGGCGACGCCGGCCTGGGCGCGGGCGGCGCCGCCTCGGGCGCATCCGCCAGGACGCGGGCGCGAAGCGCCGCCAGGGACGCCACGCGGGATTCGGGCAGGGTCTTCACCTGCCGGTGCAGCCGCTCGCGCAGCGCACCCAGCACGGCGTAGCTGATGCCGGCCTCGCCCAGCTGCTGCAGGGCGCGCTGCAGCGCGAAGCGATAGGTCGCCTCGCTGATGCCCAGCACGCCCGCCGCGTGCGGGAAGTCCAGGCCGCCCACCATGCGCAGCAGGAGCGCCGCACGGGGGCCGGAGCTGAGCGCCCGCAGCTCCGGGACTTCGCTTTGCCCGGCCGACAGCTCCGCCTGGGCCATCAGGAGCGCCCAGAAGCCGGCCGGCCAACCGGAGAGGGGGCTCGAGGCGGAGGCGGCCTTGAACGCGCGCATGGCCCGTCCCAGGGCGGCCTCGGCAACGTCGTCGGCGCCGCACTGGACCTGGGCGAAGACGAACGCCCGCCGCTCGATGCCGCGCAGGAAGGCGGACAGGGCCGGGGAGGGGGAAACGGGGGGCGGGGGCGTCAGGGGAGCGGAGGTCACCTGCCCATTCTAGCCAACACACCCGGAGAACGACGCGGTTGACAGTCGGAAAAATCCTGCTCAGCCAAGCCCCGCGCGGCTTCCGGCGTGAAACGTTGTGCACAGCGCCGATGCCGGGGCGTGAACGGACGCCAATCCGGGCCCCCAGGCCGGGATGACTGAATTGTGATATCGCCAAGTCGTTGTTTCATATGGACTATGACGGCTTGGTTAAAAAATCACCAACCCGGCCGGAGAGCCATTCACATGGGGGATGCGCACCCCCGCCGGGAAGCTCTTCCACAGACTTATCCACAATCCATGTGGATAAGGGGTTTTAGGTTTTGTGAACAGTAGCTTAGGCAGCATTCGTGATGGAGTTAGCAGCAATGACGCGCAAGTGACCCCGGAAGCCTCCCGCCACCCGCCGCAGGCTAGACTTCACCCATGCCCGCCGCCCCTGAAACCGCGCTGCGCCTGGCCCTGCCGGTCCCGCTGCCGCGCCTGTTCGACTACCTGGCGCCCGCCGGACAGACGGTGGACGCGGGCTGGATCGGCTGCCGGGTGCGGGTGCCGTTCGGCCGGGGCGACGGCGAACAGGTGGGCGTGGTGGTGGGCCTGGCACCGGTGGAGGCCGGGGGACCGGAGCTCAAACCCGCGCTGGCCCGCCTGGACGACCGGCCGCTGCTGTCGGGGGAACTGTTCGAGAGCCTGCGCTGGGTCGCGAGCTACTACCACGCGCCGCTGGGCGAGGTGCTGGCCACCGCCCTGCCGGCGTCCCTGCGCGGCGGGCAGCCGCTGCCCGAGACGGGCCGCTTCGGCTGGCAGGCCACGCCCGAGGGCCGGCAGTCCGCCGCGGCGCCCGGGCGGGACGGCAAGCCCCGGCGGCTTCTGCTGCAGCTGGCGCAAAGGCCGGTCGGCGAAGACCAGCTCGACCAGGACCAGGACGACTGGCGCGCCGCGGCCCGCGCCCTGGCCGAGCGCGGCCTGGCCGAACGGGTGGCGCTGACCGGCCGGGTGGAACCGGTCGCCACCGCGCCCGGGCCGGTCCTGATGCCGGCCCAGGCCGACGCCCTGGCCGCGATCCGCTCCGAGCCGGGCTATCGCGCCTGGCTGCTCGAAGGCGTCACCGGCAGCGGCAAGACCGAGGTCTACCTGCAGGCCATTGCCGACTGCCTGGCCGCGGGCAGGCAGGCGCTGGTGCTGGTGCCCGAGATCGGCCTGACGCCGCAGGCGCTGCAGCGCTTCCGCAGCCGGCTGGGCGTGCCCGTGCATGCGCTGCACTCGGGGCTGGCCGACGGCGAGCGCGCGCGCGCCTGGACCGCCATGGCGCGCGGCGAAGCGCGCGTGCTGGTGGGCACCCGCTCGGCGATCTTCTGCCCCTTGCCCGAGGCCGGCCTGATCGTGGTGGACGAAGAACACGACGGCTCGTACAAACAGCAGGACGGCATCCGCTACCACGCCCGCGACCTGGCCCTGGTGCGCGCCAGCAAACTCGGCATCCCGGTGCTGCTGGGCAGCGCCACCCCGTCGCTGGAATCGCTGCACAACGCGCTGGCGGGCCGCTACGGCCACCTGCGGCTGGCGCAGCGCGCCGGCGGCGCACGCCCGCCGGTGGTGCGCGTGGTGGACGTGCGCAAGCGGCCGCTGCGCAATGGCCTGTCCGAAGACCTGCTCGATGCCGTGGGCCGCTGCCTGGCGCGCGGCGAACAGGCGCTGGTGTTCAAGAACCGCCGCGGCTACGCGCCGGTGCTGATCTGCCACGACTGCGGCTGGAGTGCGCACTGCAAGCGCTGCGACGCCGCCATGACCGTGCACGCCGGCGGCCGCCGCCTCATCTGCCACCACTGCGGCGCGCGTGCCACGCCGCCCAACGCCTGCCCCGACTGCGCCAGCCTGGCGCTGCAGCCGCAGGGCGCGGGCACCGAACGCATCGAGGAAGCGCTGGCCGAACGCTTCCCCGACGCGCTGATGATCCGCGTGGACCGCGAAACCACCCGCCGCCGCGACGCCATCGAAAAACACCTGGAAGCCTTCGGCGAGCAGTCGGGCATCCTGGTCGGCACCCAGATGCTGGCCAAGGGCCACGACCTGCCGCGGCTCACCCTCGTGGCCGTGGTGGGCGTGGACGAAGGCCTGTTCAGCGCCGACTTCCGCGCCGGCGAAAAACTCGCGCAGCTGCTGATCCAGGTGGCCGGCCGCGCCGGCCGCGCACAGCTGCCGGGCGAAGTGCTGCTGCAGACCCACCACCCCGACCATCCCCTGCTCAACACGCTGCTGGCCGGCGGTTATCCCGCCGTCGCGGCGCTGCAGCTGGCCGAGCGCGAAGTGGCGCAGTTCCCGCCCTACACGCACCTGGCGATGCTGCGCGCCGAGGCGCCCACGGAAGCCGACATGCAGGGTTTCCTGCACGAAGCGCGCGACCAGTTCGGCCAGCACGACGGCGTGCAGCTCAACGGCCCCATGCCCGCGCCGATGGCGCGCCGCGCCGGCAAGGCGCGCGGCCAGATCCTGCTCGATGCCCCCCGGCGCGGCCCGCTGCACGCCGCGCTGCAGGACTGGCTGCCGCGGCTGCAGGCGCTGAAATCAGCGCGCAAGGTGCGCTGGTCGCTGGACGTGGACCCCACCGATCTTTATTGAGGGAAAGCAGATGCAAGACGCCGCAAAACCGCACGTGCTGGTCCTGGGTGGCGGCTTCGGCGGCCTCTGGGCCACGCGTGCCCTGGCATCCGCACCGGTTCGCATCACGCTGGTGGACCGCACCAACCACCATCTTTTCCAACCCCTGCTCTACCAGGTCGCCACGGCGGGCCTGTCGGCGCCCGACATCGCGGCGCCGCTGCGGCACATCCTGCGCAGGCAGGCGAACGTGACGGTGCGCCTGGACGAAGCGCTTTCCATCGACCTCGCCGCGCGGCGCGTGGCGCTGGCCGGCGGTGAACTCGAGTACGACTTCCTGCTGGTCGCCACCGGCGCCACGCACGCGTACTTCGGCAACGATGCCTGGGCCCGGCACGCGCCGGGCCTCAAGACGCTCGAGGACGCGCTGGCGATCCGCAGCCGCGTGCTGTCGGCCTTCGAGGCCGCCGAGCGCGAACCCGACCCGCAGGCGCAGCGGCGCTGGCTGGAGTTCGTGGTGATCGGCGGCGGACCCACGGGCGTGGAGCTGGCGGGCACGCTGGCGGAGATCGCCCGCCACACGCTGCCGCGCGAGTTCCGCCGCGCCGACGTGCGAAGCGCGCGCGTCCACCTGGTCGAGGCGGGCCCGCGCCTGCTGGCATCGATGCCGCCGGAGCTGTCGGAAAAAACCCGCCTGCAGCTGCGCAAGCTCGGCGTCGAAGTGCACACCGGCCAGCCGGTGACGGCGATCGATGCCGAGGGCGTGACGATGGGCGGAATGCGCATCGAAAGCCGCACCGTGCTCTGGGCCGCCGGCGTTGCCGCGTCGCCCCTGGGCAGGCAGCTGGGCGTGCCCACCGATCGCGCCGGCCGGGTTCCGGTGGCCGCGGACCTGTCGCTGCCCGGGCACCCGGAAGTGTTCGTGATCGGCGACCTTGCCAGCGTCGCGCAGGACGGCCAGCCGGTGCCGGGCGTTGCGCCGGCCGCCAAGCAGATGGGCGCGCACGCAGCCAACGTCATCCGCGACCGGCTGCGCGGTGTTGCCGCCAAGCCATTCCGCTACCGCGACTACGGCAACCTAGCCACCATCGGCCGCATGGCCGCGGTGGTCCACTACGGCCGCCTGAAGCTGTCGGGACTGCTGGCGTGGTGGTTCTGGCTGGTGGCGCACCTGTTCTTCCTGATCGGCTTCCGCAACCGGATCATCGTGCTGGTGAACTGGGGCTGGTCGTATTGGACCTACCAGCGGCACGCCCGGATCATCGTCGGGCGTGACCCGCCCGACGGCGAAGCCTGAGGCACGGGCGGCGTGGCGGCGGCAGGGCGCCTGGCGTCGAAATGAAGACGGCCCCTTGCGGGGCCGTCGTGGGCAGCTTGCAGCGCGTCCGGATCAGGCCGCGAACAGTGCCCGCATCTTCTTCAGCGCCGTGGCCTCGATCTGGCGGATGCGCTCGGCGCTGACGCCGTATTCGTCGGCCAGCTCCTGCAGCGTGGCCTTGGGCTCGCCCAGGAAGCGGCGCTTGAGGATGTCGCGCGAGCGCTGGTCGAGTTCGGCCAGGCCGTCGCGCAGCAGCTCGAGCTGGTCGTCTTCGTGGCTTTCGCGCTCGTAGGCCATCGCCGGGTCGTCGCTGGCGTCGCGCAGGTAGGCGACCGGCGACGGCGGGGCGTTGTCGTTGTCTTCGTCCGGTGCATCGAAGCCGACGTCGCGACCGCTCAGGCGCGACTCCATCTCCAGCACTTCGCGCTTGGAGACGTTGAGGTCCTTGGCCACCGCGGTGACTTCGGCGTCGTTCATCCAGCCCAGGCGCTTCTTGCTCTTGCGCAGGTTGAAGAACAGCTTGCGCTGCGCCTTGGTGGTGGCCACCTTGACGATGCGCCAGTTGCGCAGGATGAATTCGTGCATCTCGGCGCGCACCCAGTGCACGGCGAACGACACCAGGCGCACGCCCTGGTCGGGGTCGAAGCGCTTGACCGCCTTCATCAGGCCGATGTTGCCTTCCTGGATCAGGTCACCCATGCCCAGGCCGTAGCCCTGGTAGCCGCGGGCCACGTGCACTACGAAGCGCAGGTGCGAGACGACCAGCGCCTTGGCGGCGTCCAGGTCTTCCTCGTCGCGGAACTTGCGCGCCAAGGCCTGCTCGTCCTCGACGGTGAGCACGGGCACGCGGTTCACCGCGGAGATATAGGCATCCAGCGAACCCAGCGCACTCGGGATCGGCAGGTTGTTTGCGATCAGGGCAGTGGTGGTCATGCGGTCCTCTTTCATGGGATCGAGTTTAGCACTCGAACTATTGGGGTGCTAAATAGGCCGGAAGTTCCCTTTCCGTTCCATTCATGGAACGACGCGCCGGCGCCACGCTTCAAAGCTGGGGCCTTGCTTAACAGTTTCAATGGCGCCAAGCCTCTGGCCGCGCGCTTGTCTCCCGGCGGGCCGGGGATGTCGCCGGTTGGCGCGGTCAACGGGGCGTCCAGGGTCCCGCCATACCCGCGGGATCGCCAAACTAATTACATAGTTGACGCCGCGACGCCCGGCGGCTAACGTGCATTAACTAATTCCATAGGAGACGCCCGCCATGGCCCGCCCTGCCTCGCCCACGGTCACAGACGCTGAACGGGCCATCCTCGAGGTGCTCTGGGATCGGGGGGAAGCCTCGGTCCGGGATGTAGCCGACGCGCTCTCGGTCACCAAGGCGGTGGCCTACAACACCGTCCTGACCATGCTCGGCATCCTGCTCAAGAAGTCGCTCGTGGAGTACCGGCAGGAGGGCCGCGCCTTCATCTACCGCGCCTGCGTGAGTCGCGAGGAGGTGCGCACGCAGGCGCTGGACAACCTGCTGCGCCAGTTCTTCGACGACTCCCCCGAGGTGCTGGCCCTGCACCTGGTCCGGAACCACGCCCTCGACGCGAGCGACCTCGACCGCCTGCGCGGCAAGATCGCTGCCGCGGCCCAGGAACGGAGCAAAGGCTGATGTTGTCCGCACTTGCCTCCTACGCCATGGAGCAGTTCTTGCTGAGCGTGCTGCTGCTCCTCGTCTGTGCCGTCGCACTGCGATGGTTGCCTGCGCACGCTCGACATCCCTGGCTGGCGGGCGCTCTGGTGGTGGCGGTGCTGGGTCCGCTGCTGCCGTTCGTCGGCGCGGCACCGGAAGGCGCAGGAACGCAGGCTCTGGCAGCCATCGCCCCCTCGGGCGGTGGCGGCGGCATCGGAATTGGCGCGAACTGGACTGCCGCGCTGCTGGGCCTGTGGGGAGCGATCGGCCTGTTCCAGCTTCATCGACTGTTCGCCGCATGGCGAAGCGCCAACTTGCTGGCCATGCTCAGTCCGCGCTCGCTGGAAATGGAACTCCGCCACTCCGACCTGCTGCCCCCGGGGACCCGCGTGCACTTGTCCGCTGGTTTCGGCCCGGCCGTGCTGGGCGTGTGGAAGCCCTGCATCGTGCTGCCGGCGCGCCTTGCCGCTCAGTTGACGCGCGAAGCGCTGCGCGCAGTAATCGCGCACGAGGCCGAACACATTGCCCGGCGCGATCCGGTTTGGCACGCCCTGCAGCGCGTCATCCTCGCCGTCTTCTGGTGGAACCCCGCGCTGGCGCGCCTGGCCCGCTGGCTCGACCAGGCGCGTGAGCTGGCATGCGATGCCGGCGCCGCCGCGCGCGCCGGCGATCGCCTGCAGTACGCGGAGGCGCTGCTATGCGTTGCGGGCAGGCAACAGCCAGGCCTGGCGCCGCGTTCGCTGGCTGGACTGGCGATGACGAGCAAAGCGCCGCTCCTGGAACACCGCATCGATGCGTTGCTGGACTCCGGGAGCCGTCGTCGGGGCGCTCGATCCGCCATGAATGGCGTGCTGGTGCTGGCCATGGCGTCTGCCTGGGCCACGGCGTCCACGGCAACGCCCGCGGTCAGCGTGAAAACGTGGGAGCGAGAGCCCGAGCCCGCGCGCGCAGGTCTCGCCGCCGCCGGGGCGGAATGGGAACGACTGTCCCGATCGGCCAGGGCCGAACATCAGCAGCTATCTCAATCTGCCCAAGGCGAATACGAACGGCTGTCGCAAGCCGCCCAATCCGAGTACGAACGGCTCTCGCAAACCGCACAGTCCAGATACGAGCAGCTCGCACGGGCCGCGCAGTCCGAGCACGAACGGCTCTCTCGCTCCGCCCAGATCGACTACGAGCAGCGGCTCGCGGCCGCCGACCGTGGACTCCGCCACGTAAAGGACCTCACGCGATGAACCTCAAGAAGCTCGGCGTCGGGCTGGCTCTGGCCCTAGTGCTCCAGCCGGTGACCGCCGACGAACGCACCATCCCTCGCGCGTCGGCGGCTGCGCCGAAGTTGCCAGCGGCAACGCCAGCGGTTCCCGATTCGGAACTGGCCGTGTCCACGGACGCGGGCGCCACCTTCCTGCCGCCTCGGGGCTGGACACGCAAGAGCACGCCGGGGATGCACGCCTTTACCGCGCCCGAAGGCGACGCCACCCTGGCAATTGCCCATGGCCCGGCCGGGTCTGCCGACGACGCGGTGGAACAAGCCTGGACGCGCCTCCAGGGAAGCGCGCCTGCCGCGGAAACGTCGGCTGATCGAGAGCTCCGCAGCGGCTGGACCACCGTGCGGGCCTACCGGTATACGGCCAAGGCCGGCTCCGACCGCTTCCGCTATGCGCAGGCCGTGCATGACGGCCGGGAATGGGTGGTGATGCTTGCCGACCTGTCCGGACGGGTGGCGGCGCGACGGGAATCGCAGCTGACCCTGCTGCTGGGCAGCCTGCGGCCCAAGGGCTACGCGGGCCCACCGCGATTGCTGCGCAAAGCCAATACGCTGGACGCGGCGCGCGTCGCCGCCCTCGTTGATTTTCTCGAACAGGCGCGGATCGCATTCGACGTTCCCGGCGCCGCCCTGGGCGTGGTGCAGGATGGCGAGGTCAAGTTTGCCGGTGGCCTGGGTGTGCGCAAGCTGGGTTCGACGGATCGCGTGGATGCACGCACGCGATTCCTGAGTGCCTCGATCACCAAGCCGCTCACCAGCCTGATGATCGCCAAGCGCGTGGACGCGGGTGGCCTGCGCTGGGACCAGCGCGTGGTGGAACTCTCGCCACGCTTTCGCGTTGCGGATCCGGAGCGCACCAGGGACATTCAGGTGCGCCACGTCCTTTGCGCGTGCACCGGTCTGCCGCGCCAGGACCTCGAGGCGTACTTTCGGGGCGACGAACTGACGCCGGAAGGGACGCTTGACCTGCTGGCCACGATGGTTCCTACCGCAGGCATCGGCGAGCTTTACCAGTACTCCAACTCCATGGCCGTGGCGGGCGGCTATGTCGTCGCCCGGCAGGCCTACCCTACGATGGGCTTCGGCGCGGCCTACGACCGGGCCATGCAGGAGCTCGTCTTCGACCCGCTGGGCATGCGCTCCACCACGTTCGATGCGGCCGCCGCGCAGCGCGGGAATTTTGCATCGCCCCATGCCCAGCGAAGCGATGGCTCCACGGCGGTGGTGACGGAGTCAGGTTTCAACGACGCCGGCATTCCCATGCGCCCCGACGGCGGCGCCTGGACCAATGTCACCGACCTGCTGGCCTACCTTCGGATGGAGCTCGCCAAGGGCAGGCTGCCTGACGGCAGCCGCTACATCGGCGAGGCCGCCCTGCTCGAGCGCCAGGTGGGACAGGTGGCGCGCGGCGGCATGGACCAGTGGTACGGCATGGGCCTGAAGATCAATGAAAACCAGGGACTCAGGATCGTGACGCACGGCGGCAGCATGGCCGGCTACCAGGGTGAGTTCACTTTCCTTCCGGCGCACGGCGTGGGCGTGGTGGTGCTGATGAACGCCGACGCCGGCGCCGAGATCCGCGCCTTCTTCCAGGACCGCCTGCTGGAAGTGCTGTTCGACCTGGACCTGGGCGTGCAGGCCAAGATGGCCGAGCGCGCTTCGGCGCGCGCCAAAGCGGCTACGGACGAAGCACGCCGCTTGAAGGCGCCGCTGGACCCCGCGCTGCTGGCGCGGCTGGCCGGGCGTTATCGGAACGACGCGCTGGGAGACATACGGGTCGTCGCCGACGAAGGCTCGACCTGGCTGGACACCGGCGGCTGGCGCAGCGAACTGGCCGCGCCGACGGAAGCATCCGCGACAACGGTGGTGGAAACCATCTCGCCGGGCGGCGCGGGCCTGGTACTTGAGGCCGGGGAACGCAACGGCCGTCGCACGCTCCGGGTGTCGGACGGCGAGCGCGACTATGAGTTCGTGGAGTCGACGCGCTAGTTCCCGCGAATGCTATGAAGCCGAGAGCATCGCCTCGACTTCGGCCCGCGGCGGCAGCGCCCAGTCGATCGGGGCCTGCCGGGCGCCCTCCAGCCAGCGGTTGGCCTTGCCGAAGTGGCCGCAGCCCAGGAATCCGCGGTGGGCCGACAGCGGCGAGGGGTGCGGCGCGCGCAGCATGCAGTGCCGTCGCGGGTCCACCAGCTTGCCCTTGGCCTGGGCGTAGCTGCCCCAGAGCATGAACACCAGGCCCTCGCGCTCGCGGTCCAGGGCCTGGACGATGGCGTCGGTGAAGCCCTCCCAGCCCTT
>JAPLSJ010000116.1 GCA_026398695.1 Arenimonas sp. | reverse complement strand
GGATCCAGGCGACGGCGACGGCGCAGACCGTGGATCCCCAGGTCGCGCAGACATCGCCCAGGACACGGCGCCGGGCCTCCTCCATGGCCTCGGCGCGCGCGGTGAGGTCGATGCAGTACTTCTCCCGCGCCTGGCGGTTTTCCTCGGCGTTGGCGTCGGACACCGTCTCGCCGCCGCGCAGGCCGTCGATGGCCTTTTCCAGCGCCGCCTTGTTGCCGCCGCTGGCCTTGAGCGCCTGGCCCGCCGCGCCCTTGTCGTCCACGCAGGCCAGCACGAACAGTTCGCTGGCGATGAAATCGTCGCCGCGCTGCTGCGCCATCTTGTCGCACACGTTCAGCAGCCGGCCCAGGTCGTTGCCCAGGCTGACTTCGCCGGCCTGGCCCGAGACCTTGGGCAGCTTGTCGAGCGCTTCACCCAGGCGCTGGCGCAGGGCGGCGACGTTGACGCCGGCCTGGGCCAGCATCGGACGCGTGCTGCCGCCCTGCTGGTCGAGCAAGGCCACCAGCAGGTGCGCCGGTTCGATCAGGTTGTGGTCGCGGCCCACGGCCAGCGACTGGGCGTCGCCCAGGGCCTGCTGGAAGCGCGAAGTGAGCTTGTCCATCCGCATGGTCGTCCCCTCGAGGAATCGGGGCGGCGAAACGCCACCCTCATCTCCCTTTACTGGCGATGGAACCGCGCGTTTTCAAGCACCTCCAGGCCTTGCGCCGGCCTTTTTCAGGAGGGCAGCGCGGCCAGGGCCGCCTTGAAATCGGCGTTGCCCGGCTCGCCCTTCAGCGCTTCCTTGAACGAGGCGCGCGCCGCCGCGCTGTCGCCGGCCAGGGCCTGCACCTGGCCCAGGCGGTACCACGCGTAATGCCTCTCGGGCTGACCGGGCGCCAGCGGCAGGGTGAGGTAGCGACGCAGCGCGCTGGCGCCCACGTCCAGCCGCTGGCCCGACAGCGCGGCCGTGCGGCCCAGCTGGTACCACGCCGCCGCCGCCTTCGGGTCCTCGGAAGTCCAGCCCTGGTAGAGGCCGAAGGCGCGGTCCCACTGCTTGGTTTCCTGCAGCGCCAGGCCGGCGGCCATGCGGTAGGTGACGCTTTCGGGGCGGGCCTCCCACGCGGCCACGTAGGCCTTGGCGGCCACGTCGGGCTGCTTGTCGTGCATGGCCAGGCGGGCGCGCGCGTAGTGCCCGCGCGGCGGGTCGCGCTTGGCCAGTTCGGCGGCCTGCGCACGCGCCTTGTCCACACTGCCGCCGACCATGGCCGGCGCCTGCAGGTAGTACTCGATCAGGCTGGTGCGGGCGTCGTGCAGGTTCGGGTCCAGCGCGATGGCCTGTTCGAAGGCATCACGAAGCTTGGGCGCCATGAAGGCCTGCGACACCGAGCCGACCTGGCCGATCCGGGTGCCGTAGGCATTGCCCAGCCAGTAGTGGGCCTGCGCGTTGCCCGGTGCGAGCTCGACGGCCTCGCTGGCGGCGTCCACCGCATCGTCGCCCTTGCCCTGCTGCAGCAGCAGGCGAGCCTGCAGGATGCGCGCCTCGGCGCTCTTGGGCTGGGCCTTCACCAACGCGGCGATCGCGGGCGCGGCGCGCGCATCCTTGGCCTTCAGCCAGGCATCGGCCTCGGCGAAGGTGGCGGCAAAGGCGGGCAAGGCGGCCAGGCAGGCCAGGCAGAAAACGAGGGAACGAAAACGCATCGGCGGTCTCCTTGGGGAGCCGCGACATTGGCACGGGATTGCGCTCCGGTGAGGGTGCCGGAAGACAGGAATTCAGGATCCGGTCAGCGCGAGATCCAGGCCAGGGTGGCCATGCGGCCGCTGCGGCCGTCGCGGCGATGGGAGAAGAAACGTCCCGGGTCGCTGATCGTGCAGTGCTGTCCGCCATGCACGGCGTGCACGCCGCAGGCCGCCAGGCGCCGGCGCGCCAGCGCGTAGAGGTCCACGCGCCAGTGCCCCGGCCGGGTGGCGGTGAAGGCCGCGGCCGCACCGGCATCGCGCTGCACGAAGGCGTCCCGCACCTCTTCGCCGATTTCGTAGGCGGCCGGGCCGGCCGCCGGGCCGAGCCAGGCCACCAGGTCGGCAGGCGGCGTGCGCATGGCCGCCACGGTGGCCTCCAGCATGCCCGCCGCCAGGCCGCGCCAGCCGGCGTGCGCGGCGGCGATTTCGCTGCCGTCGCGCGCGGCCAGCAGCACCGGCAGGCAGTCGGCGGTGAGGATGGCCAGCACGACGCCGGGCACGGACGTGACCGCCGCATCGGCCACCGGTTCATCGCCCGCCGTCGGCGGAGCCTCGAACCGGACCACCCCGGTGCCGTGCACCTGCTGCAGCCAGTGCGGCGGCGAGGGCAGCGCCAGCCACGACGACAGGCGCGCGCGGTTGGCGGCGGCATCTTCCGGCGCATCGCCGCAGCGCAGGCCCAGGTTGAAGCGGTCGAAGGGCGGCTTCGACACGCCGTCGCCGCTGCGCAGCGTGGTCAGCCCGCGCACGCCGGGCGGCGCGGGCCAGTCGGCGTCGATCCAGGCCGGCGCCGTCACGGGCGGCCTACTTCTTGGCCGCGGCCGTGTCGACGCGCAGGTCCAGCACCAGGCCCTGCATGTCGTCGGGCATGGGCGCTTCGGTGGTGACCGGTTCGCCGGTGACCGGGTGGCGGAAGGTCAGCTTCTCGGCGTGCAGGGCCTGGCGCTTGAAGCCCTGCAGGCGCGCGGCCAGCTCGGGGGTGGACGCCTTGGGCTGGCGGTAGGAGCCGCCGTACAGCGGGTCGCCGACGATCGGATGGCGCACGTAGGCCATGTGCACGCGGATCTGGTGGGTGCGGCCGGTTTCCAGGCGGCACTCGACCAGGGTGTGGGAGCGGAACTTTTCGCGCACCCGGTAGTGGGTGATGGCGTCGCGGCCCGTGCCCTCCTTCGCCACCGCCATGCGGATGCGGTCGGTGGGGTGGCGGCCGATCGGCGCGCGGATGGTGGTGCCGGCGACCATCGTGCCCTGCACCACGGCCAGGTACTGGCGGTGCACCTCGCGGCCCGACAGCTGTTCCACCAGCGAGGTGTGGGCGCGCAGCGTGCGCGCGACCACCATCAGGCCGGACGTGTCCTTGTCCAGGCGGTGGACGATGCCGGCGCGCGGCAGGCCCGACAGGCGGGCGTCGAAATGCAGCAGGGCGTTGACCAGGGTGCCGCGCGGATTGCCGGCGCCCGGGTGCACCACCAGGCCGGCGGGCTTGTTCACCACCAGCACGTCCTCGTCCTGGTAGAGGATCTCGAGCGGGATGTCCTCGGGCAGGGCCTCGCCCGTCTCGACCTCGACGCGGATGGACAGGGTGACCGGCTCGCCGCCGTGCACGGCCTCCTTGGGCTTCACCAGGCGGCCGTCCAGCAGGGCGTCGCCGGACTTCACCCATTCGGTGAGGCGGGACCGGGAGAAGTCGGGGAACAGCTCGGCCAGCACCTGGTCGAAGCGGCGGCCCGCGGATTCCAGGGGGATGGTGGCCTCGAGCAGCTCGCGCTCGCTGTCGTCGGTTTCGGTTTCGGGCGGGGATTGCGGGGTCATGGGGGTCTCGTCGGGCCAGGGGCGGCCCCCGCCCCCATTCATGGAGGCGACAGCGGGCTTTCCGGTATTATCCCCGAACTCGCTGCCTCCAGCGCCCTGACCCGCCATCCTGATGACCCGACTGACCGGCAAGACTCGTTTTCTCCTGATCCTGATGCTTTCGGTGACCCTTGGCGGCTGCCAGAGCATGGGCAAGCTGTTCGGCGACAAGGAGGCCGAGACCGAAACCCTGCCGGTCGAGGCCATGTACGCCTCGGCCAAGGAATCGATGGACGGCCAGAACTTCGACCGCGCCGGGCGCTTCTACCAGCGCCTGGTGGCACGGTTCCCGTACGGCGCCTACAGCGAGCAGGCGCAGCTCGAACTGGCCTACGTGCAGTACCGCCAGTCGAACACCGAGGAAGCCACCTCGACCATCAACCGCTTCATCCGCACCTACCCGACGCACCGGCACATCGATTACGCCTATTACCTCAAGGCGCTGATCAACTTCGACCGCAGCTCGGGCCTGCTGCTGCGCCTGGCCCGCCAGGACATGTCGGCCCGCGACCTCGGCGCGCCGACCCAGAGCCTGAACGACTTCGCCGACGTGGTGCGCCGCTACCCGAACAGCCGCTACGCGCCCGATGCCCGCCAGCGCATGATCTACCTGCGCAACCTGCTGGCGCAGCACGAGCTCAACGTGGGCCTGTACTACCTGCGCCGCGAGGCCTTCGTGGCCGCCGCCAACCGCGGCAAGTTCCTGCTGCAGACCTACCCGCAGAGCGCCTTCGACGGTGACGCCCTGGCCCTGATGGCCTCGGCCTACACCGGCCTGGGCCAGGAAGACCTGGCCGCCGATGCCCGCAAGGTGCTCGAGGCCAACTACCCCGACCACGCCTACCTCACGAACTCGAACTGGCCCGAGGGCGACGGCTTCTTCGGCCGCATCAATCCGTTCGACGACTGATCGTCCCGGCGGTGGTGCAAACGAACGCCGCCTCCGGGCGGCGTTCGCGTTTCAGTCCCGCCAGCCCGAGGTGATCGGGTAGCGCCGCTCGCGGCCGAAGGCCCGGCGCGACAGCTTCGGGCCGGGCGCCGACTGCCGCCGCTTCCATTCGCTGATGCGCACCAGCTTGAGGATGCGCTCGACGGTGGCGGCGTCGTAGCCGTCGGCGACGATCTCGGCGGTCGAGCGCTCCTGGTCCACGTGGCGCAGCAGGATGCCGTCGAGGATGTCGTAGGGCGGCAGGGAGTCCTGGTCGGTCTGGTTCTCGCGCAGCTCGGCCGAAGGCGGCCGCGTGATCACCACGTCGGGGATGGCCGGCGACTGCGCGTTGCGCCAGCGGCACAGCGCCACCACTTCGGTCTTGTAGAGGTCCTTGATGGGCGCGAAGCCGCCGCACATGTCGCCGTAGATGGTGGCGTAGCCGACGGCGTATTCGCTCTTGTTGCCGGTGGTGAGCAGCAGGCCGCCGAAGCGGTTGCTCAGCGCCATGAGCAGCGCGCCGCGGCTGCGCGACTGCAGGTTTTCCTCGGCGATGCCGGGCGGCAGGTCGTCGAACAGCGGCGCCAGGGCCGACAGGAAGCCTTCGAAGGGTGATTCGATGGCGAGGGTTTCCAGGCGCACGCCCAGCAGGCGCGCCTGTTCCTCGGCCAGGTCGTTGCTCAGGTCGCTGGTGTAGCGCGACGGCAGCCGCACCGCGGCGACGTTGCGGGCGCCCAGTGCATCCACCGCCAGCGCCAGCACCAGGCCCGAGTCGATGCCGCCCGACAGGCCCAGCCAGACGCGGTCGAAGCCGTTCTTGCCGCAGTAGTCGCGGATGCCGCGCACGATGGCGCGGTAGGCCAGCGATTCGCGGCCTTCGTCTTTTTCCTCGGGCCAGTGCACGCGGGTGAAGCGGCGCTCGCCGGCGTCGAAGTCGGCCACCAGCCAATGGTCCTCGAAGGCGCGCGCGGCCGGATGCACGCCGCCGTCGCCGTCGGCCAGCACGGAGGCGCCGTCGAACACGAGTTCGTCCTGGCCTCCGACGGCATTGAGGTAGGCCAGCGCAACGCCGGTTTCCTGCACGCGCTGGGCCAGCAGCGAATCACGCTGCGCGGTCTTGTCGCTTTCGAACGGCGAGGCGTTGGGCACGATCACCAGCTCGGCGCCCTGGGCCACCGTTTCGGCCAGCGGTTCGGCGAACCAGAGGTCCTCGCAGATCACCAGGCCCACCTTCACGCCGGCGACGTCGAAGGTGCAGGCGCCGCCGTCGGGGTCGACCGAAAAATAGCGGCGCTCGTCGAACACCGCGTAATTGGGCAGTTCGCGCTTGCGGTAGGTGAGCCCGATGCCGCCGTCGCGCAGCACGCTGGCGGCGTTGTAGACCACCGCGCCCGCCG
>JAPLSJ010000042.1 GCA_026398695.1 Arenimonas sp. | reverse complement strand
GGCTCTGACCCCGGTTTTCCCGGCTTTCAGTCCAGGTAGGCGGCACCGCCCAGGTTGCGGGCGTTGCGCTGGATCCACGCAGCGCGCCGCTGCACGTAGGGGCCGGGGTTGCGGGCGTTGTATTTCTTCGGATTGGGCAGCACCGCGGCCAGGCGCGCACTTTCGGCCGCGGTGAGCGCGCTGGCCGGCTTGCCGAAGAAGGCCTGCGCCGCCGCTTCCGCGCCGTACACGCCGTCGCCGAACTCGGCGATGTTGGCGTACACCTCCAGGATGCGCTGCTTGGACCACATCGCCTCGATCAGCAGCGTGTACCAGGCCTCGAGCCCCTTGCGGAAATAGCCGCCGCCGCTCCACAGGAACAGGTTCTTGGCCACCTGCTGGCTGATGGTGTTGCCGCCGCGCACGCGGCCGCCGCGGGCGTTGCTGTCGAGCGCCTTGTCGATGGCTTCCATGTCGAAGCCGTGGTGCTGCGGGAACTTCTGGTCCTCGGCCGCCACCAGCGAGATGGGCAGGTGCGCAGAGATCTGGTCGTAGTCACGCCATTCCTGGCGCAGGTCGAACCCTTCCTCGCCAATGCCGTCGATATGGCGCCAGACCATGAAGGCGCTGGTCGGCGGATCGACGAAGCGCAGCGTGCCCACCTGCAGCACCGTGATGGCGAGCAGCACGAAGGGCAGCAGCAACAGACGCCGCAGCCAGCGGCGATTCTTCTTCTCGGGAGTACGTCGGTTGAGGTTGCTCATCGCCGAGCAGGATACCCGCGCCCCGGGGCGGCAGGGTGTGGGGGGTGGGTTGGGGTAAAATGGCCGCATGAAAATGCACCCCGATCGCGACACCCTCTCCCGCTTCCTGCTCGAACGCTCCGGCATTCGCGGCGTGGTGGTGCACCTGGACCAGACCTGGGCCGAGATTGCCGGCCGCAACGACTACCCGCTGCCGGTGGCCTCGCGCCTGGGCGAAACCTGCGCCGCTGCCGCGCTGTTCACCGGCCACGCCAAGATCGACGGCCGGCTGAGCGTGCAGCTGCGCGGCACCGGCGCCCTGCGCACGCTGTTCGCCGAATGCACGGCGGCGGGCACGCTGCGCGGCATCGCCCATTTCGAGGAGCCGATCCCCAGCCCGCTGACGCCGCGCGCGTTCGGGCCGGGCTCGCTGCTGGCCATCACCATCGAGTCCACCCCGCCCGGCGCCAAGGAAACCACCCGCTACCAGGGCCTGGTGGGCCTGGAGGCCGACAGCCTGGCCGAGGCCTTCGAGGGCTACTTCGAACAGTCCGAACAGCTGCCCACCCGCCTGCTGCTGGCCAGCGTGGACGGCCGGGCCGCCGGCCTGATGCTGCAGAAGCTGCCCGGCGCCGACGGCGACATGGACGGCTGGGACCGCTGCAACGCCCTGTTCGAAACCCTGGGCGGCCAGGAGCTGGCCGAACTGCCGGTGGCCACCCTGCTGCACCGCCTCTTCCACGAGGAGGGCGTGAAGCTGCTCGACCGCCGCCCGCTGCGCTTTGCCTGCTCGTGCTCGCGCGAGCGCGTGGGCGACATGCTGCGCACCCTGGGCCCGGACGAAGCCCGCGGCGCCCTGGTGGACGGCGTGGCCGAGGTGCACTGCGACTTCTGCGGCGAGGCCTACCGGTTCGAGGCTGAACAGATCGAGGCTCTGTTCAGCGTCGCCCCCACCGCTCCCGGCTCCGACAGCATCCAGTAGCCCGGGTGCCGGGGGTTGACGGCTGGCCTGAAAGGGTTAAGTTATTGTAAAATCGCGACACAGGCCCCATCCGGGGAACTAACCGGACTGGCCGGGCTCCAACGAGCCAACGAGGAATGACCATGCTGTCGCTGCTGCGCCCCATCGCCGCCACCCTGCTTGCCGTCGCGGCCCTGCCCGCGCTGGCGCAGGCGCCTGCGCCGCTGGTGCTGCCGGCCGACGACGGCAACGGCACCACGGCGCTGCCCATCATCCGCAACAACCAGGTGGAAGGCTTCCTGCTGATCGAGTCCGGCACCGGCTCGCCGGCCCGCTCGTCGCTCGACCGCATCCTGGGCCGCACCGCGTCGCCCGCCGTCGGCGCCGGCATCAACATCCCGCTCGACAACGGCCGCCGCATCGGCACCAGCCTCACCCTGGACAGCAACCCCACCGTGGGCCTGCTGTGCGACGGCAACAGCGTTTCGCGCAGCTTCGGCTCGCTGGCCCAGCACTGCATGGTGGCCAACCTGCTGCCCAACCCCACGCTGCCGCTGGCCTATTCCCGCCCCGGCGTGCGCGCCGAAGCGCAGCTCGAGGGCGAGCGCGGCACGCTCACCGCCAGCCTGGGCCTGAACCGCTTCGACATCGAAACCCCGATGGCACTGCCCGGCACCACGCCCGGCACCGGCCCGTCCGACCTGCTGCTGTCGCTCAACGGCGCCGAGGTTGAACAGGAAAACATCGGCCTGGTGGGCGAACTCAAGGTCGGTGAAACCGGCTGGGTCAGCATCGGCGGCACCCTGGCGCGCGCGCGCATCGTCCCGGCCAGCCAGCTGCCCGGCGGCGTGCGTCCCGAGTGGAACACCGGCACGCTCAGCCTCGGCGGCGGCGTGGGCAATTTCGGCGGCGAAATCATCGGCCGCGTGATCGAGATCCCGGGCAGCAGCGCCACCTACAGCAACGTCGGCCTGGGCGTCACCTGGCGCGCGCCCTGGAAGGCCCGCCTGAGCGTGGGCGCCGAGAACCTGGCCGCCCACGGCAAGAACCCGTTCTCCACCGCGGACAAGGACGACGACGAGTCCACCCGCGTGCCCTACATCCGCTACGAGCAAGACCTCTAAGCCGCCTGCCCCACCCTTCTGGGAGGGGTCAGTCGAAGAGTTTGCCGGGGTTCAAGATGCCGGCCGGGTCCAGCACCGCGCGTATGCCGCGCATCAGCGTGATTTCCTCCGCCGAGCGCGTGCTGCCCAGGTAATCCTTCTTCACCAGGCCGATGCCGTGTTCGGCCGAGATGCTGCCGCCCACGTCGTGCAGCAGGCCCGCCAGCACGCCGGTGACTGTCGCGCACTGCGCCATGAAGTCGGCATCGGCCACGCCTTCGGGCTGCAGCACGTTGATGTGCAGGTTGCCGTCGCCGATGTGGCCGAACCACACCACTTCGAACTTCGGGTAGGCCTCGTCCAGCAGCACGCGCGCCCGGGCGAGGAACCCGGGCAGCATCGCGATGCGCACCGAGATGTCGTTCTTGTAGGGCCGCCAGCGCGCCAGTGACTCGGTGATGCCTTCGCGCAGGCGCCACAGCTGCGCCGCCTGCGCCTCGCTGGCCGCCTGCACGCCGTCCACCACCCAGCCCTGTTCCAGGCAGTGCTCGAACGCGGCCAGGCCGGCGGCCTGCCGGGCCTCGTCGGCGGCGTCGTATTCGGTCACCACGTAGTACGGGTACACCGTGTCGAAGGGATTGGTGCCGCCATGGGCCAGCACGTGCTTGAGCCCGATGTCGGTGAGGAATTCGAAGGCCTGCAGCCCCAGGCGCGCGCGGAACACGCCGAACACCGCCATCACCGCCTCGAACGACGGCAGCGCCAGCAGCAGCGTCTGCGCCGCCGGCAGCGGCCGCGTGAGCCGCAGCGTGGCTTCCACCACGATGCCCAGCGTGCCTTCCGAGCCGATGGCCAGGTGGCGCAGGTCGTAGCCGCTGGAGTTCTTCACCAGGCCGCGGCCCAGCTCGAGCAGCTCGCCGGTGCCGGTGACCAGCTTCAGGCCGGCCACCCATTCGCGGGTGTTGCCGAAGCGGATCACCCGGATGCCGCCGGCATTGGTGGCGATGTTGCCGCCGATGCTGCAGCTGCCGCGCGAGCCGAAGTCCACCGGGTACAGCAGGCCCTGCGCCTGCGCGGCCTCCTGCACCACCTGCAGCGGCGTGCCGGCCTGCACGGTGAGGTGGCCGTCCACGGGGTCGTAGCCCAGCACCCGGTTCATGCGCTCCAGGCTGAGCACCAGCTCGCCGCGCGCCGCCACCGCGCCGCCCGACAGGCCGGTGCGCCCGCCCGAAGGCACCACCGCCACGCCCTGGGCGTGGGCCCAGCGCACCACCGCCTGCACCTGGTCCACGGTGGCGGGCAGCGCGATGGCCAGCGGCGCGGGGGTCCAGCGGCGGGTCCAGTCGCGGCCGTAGTGTTCCAGGTCGGCCGGGTCGGTCTTGATCAACAGGCCGGGAACGGCGGTCTGCAGGGCGGTCAGGCGCGGGTCGGTCATGGCGTGGGGTCGGAAAGGGGCTGGGTTGTTGCGGTGCAACGCACCTGAGCAGCATAGTGCAGGAAGCGACCCCACTTTAACGTCCAAACCCCCATGGCCACCTCCAAAACTTCCTTCCCCCGGCAGGACATCCGCGTGCTGCTGCTCGAGGGCGTCAGCCAGACCGCCGTGGACCAGCTGCGCGCGGCCGGCTACACGAACATCGACTACCACACCAAATCCCTGCCCGAGCGCGAACTGCGCGCCGCCATCGCCGACGCCCACCTGGTGGGCATCCGCTCGCGCACCCAGCTCACGGCTGAAGTGCTGGGCGACGCGCGCCGCCTGATTGCGGTCGGCTGCTTCTGCATCGGCACCAACCAGGTGGACCTGGACGCGGCGCAGGCCGCCGGCATCCCGGTGTTCAACGCGCCCTACTCCAACACCCGCAGCGTGGCCGAGCTGGTGATCGCCGAAGCCATCCTGCTGATGCGCCACATCCCGCAGAAGAACAGCGAATGCCACCGCGGCGGCTGGTCCAAGACCGCCGAAGGCAGCCACGAAGTGCGCGGCAAGACGCTGGGCATCGTCGGCTACGGCCACATCGGCACCCAGGTGGGCCTGCTGGCCGAAAGCCTGGGCATGCAGGTGGTCTTCCACGACATCGAAACCAAACTCTCGCTGGGCAACGCCCGCCCCGCCGCCAGCCTCACCGACCTGCTCGACCAGAGCGACGTGGTGAGCCTGCACGTGCCGGAAACCCCGGCCACGCAGAACCTCATCGCCGCCGCGCAGATCGCCCGCATGAAGCCCGGCGCGCACCTGATCAACGCCTCGCGCGGCACCGTGGTGGACATCGACGCGCTGGCCGAGGCCCTGCGCAGCGGCCACCTCGGCGGCGCCGCGGTGGACGTGTTCCCGATCGAGCCCAAGGGCAGCGACGAAGCCTTCGTGTCGCCCCTGCGCGGCATGGACAACGTGATCCTCACCCCGCACGTGGGCGGCAGCACGCTGGAAGCGCAGGACAACATCGGCACCGAAGTGGCGGCGAAACTCATTCGCTACAGCGACAACGGCAGCACCCTGTCGGCCGTGAACTTCCCCGAAGTGTCCCTGCCCGGCCACGTCGGCAGCCGCCGCATCCTGCACATCCACCGCAACGTGCCGGGCGTGCTGTCGCTGGCCAACGACATCTTCCGCGACCAGGGCATCAACATCGACGGCCAGTACCTGCGCACCGACGCCAAGGTGGGCTACGTGGTGATGGACGTCACCGCCACCGAGCAGCAGGCCGACGTGCTGCGGCAGGCGCTGTCGGCGATCCCCGGCACGCTGCGGGTGCGCGTCCTGTACTGACCCCACGCCATG
>JAPLSJ010000044.1 GCA_026398695.1 Arenimonas sp. | reverse complement strand
GAGCGTGCTGCCGATGGCGGCCAGGGATTCGTTGCGGCCCTTGAAGTAGAACGACGAGGTGCGGCCGGCCACTTTCAGATCGTCGATCTTGGCCAGTGCGTTGAGGATCTCCTCGGCCACGCCGTCGCTGAAGTACTCGTTTTCCTTGTCTGCGCTCATGTTGGCGAAGGCCAGCACCGCGATCGATTTCGCGTTGATCGCCTCTGCTGCTTCGGCCCCGCTGGCTGCAGTCGCCGGCGAGTCGCTGGAAGCCTCGCGCCCCGGAGCCAGCACGAACTTGTCGACGGCGAAGTAGCCCAGCGCAAGCGCCATTACCGCCAGCAGCATGCGATTCATGCGCTGCGCGGTTCGCGGCGCAAGCGATTCGTTGGCGGCCACTTCGCCATCGCGCTTCAGGCCATCCGGCGTCAGCTCGAACACCCACGAGAACACCAGCGCCGCAGGAAAACCCAAAGCCAGCAGCCCCACCAGCACTTTCATCACCCACCCTGGCGCACCGAACACGGGCAGCAGTGTGGCTGCCACTTGCACGGCCAGCCACGCGCCCACCAGGTACAGCCCGGCCATCCGGATGACGTTGCGGCGGCGAAGTTCGGCGATCAGGCTCATGGGCCCTCTCCGAGTTCCGCGTCGATTGAAACGAGCGCCGTTTCCGCGCCCAGGGCCTGTTGGTCCAACGCCGGCTGCGTCAGCGCGACGGTGCTCATCCAGGAGGCCAGTGCCGGCCGCAGGGTCGCGTGCGTGCGCAGCTGCTCAAGGAGTTCGCGGCTTTCCGCCTCGCCCAGCGCGGCGGGACAGTCGGCGGCGAGCAGCTCCGTCATGCCTTCGATCCGGTGGCACTGGCGCCACAGGTGCAGCTGCACCTGGGGTGGAATCAGGGAGCGCACCTCGGCCCGGTACGCCGGCAGATCCGAGGTGATGCTCACCATCGACTCGTAGAGGCCGTAGTAGTTGATGAGCGCGACCTTCAGCCCGGTGTCGCGCGGCAGGCCCAGGCGCTCCATTTCATCGAAGGCGTCCCGCGTAGGCCGCAGGTCCCGCCACTGCGACGCGTAGAAGGCATCCACCACCCGCTGCCAGCAGTCGGCCGAACAGGACTCGTCGTTGTCCAGGAACGCATAGGCGCGATCGGCCGAGGCGTAGACCTTGTCGAAGAAGCGGCGCTTCTCCTGCGCGGCGGCCGCATTCTGCTGGATCTCCAGCTTGAGGCGCCCGAGCAGCTCACGCTCCTGGCCGCGGGCCTGCCGCTCCTGGTTCCAGTTGCTCACCTGGATACCAAAGAACACACCGACCACCACGATCACGAAGTCGATGCCGATCGCGGTCCAGTTCTGGTCGCGGATATGGCCGGCGATGCGCAGCAGGCGGGTGCCGCGCGGCGTGGCGGACTCCACGGAGTCGTCACTCACAGCGGTAGTCTCCGTTGGCGGCCTTGCGGCACTGCTCCGGTGCACCGAATTCGTCCCAGTACGCGGCCAGGCCGGTCTTGCGCAGGAATTCCGGGAAGGCCGGCGACGTCCAGACCTCGGGAACCAGCCCGGTGAAGACGACATCCCCAAGGAAGGCACCATCGTTGGATGTCGGGTGGTCCGCGAAGGTGACCAGGCCGCGTTCGATCTCGCCGTTCATCACCAGGCCCCACGGGATCATCACGCTGATGCGCGCAGGGGCGTCGGCGAGGTATTCATCTACCATCTGCAGGACCCTCGCGCGGGCATCGGCGTCTCCCATGCGCCCGTCGGCAATCCACTCCGCCGCACCGGGCGGCATTCCGACGCCAAGCGCGCGCACCATGTCCCGCGTGCGCGTCCTGGCTTGCGCCAAGTCGCCGCGCTTGTAGGAAATCCAGGATTCAACCAGCCAACTCGCCTGCAGGCCGACCCCGCGAGCACGCTCCATCAGTCGCTCCGCGGACGCCAGATCGCCCTGCGCCAGCAGCAGCCGGGCGCGCCAGTTCAGTGCATTGGGCAGCAAAGGGTCGATATCGAGCGTGCGATCAAGGCCGCTTTCACAGCGCGCTACATGGCCGGTATTGCAGTCGAGCAGCGCCGACCAGAAATTGGCGGTGACATCGTCAGGATCCAGCTCCAGGGCGCGCTGGTACGCGGCACGTGCCTCGCCGTAACGGCGCCCCCCGCTATGCAGGATGCCAAGCACCGCATGTGGCTCGGCGAGCGCCGGATTGATCCGCAGGGCGTTCTCGGCGCTCTCGCGGGACCGGGCCGAGCTGCCGGCAAAGCGATCCGGTGAACCCGAGCTCGCCTGCGTGTAGTAGAGCGTAGCCAGCCGGGAATGCCCCCTCGCAAACTGCGGGTCCCGCTGCAGCGCCTGCTCCAAGTCCGCGATGGCTTCCTCATACCGTTTGGAATCGCGGCGATTGAACACATCCGTTGCCTGCAGGTACACCGCATAAACGTCCGGATCACTCGTGCCGACGTCGATCAGCCGGCTCTGCTGGCCGGAGCTCAACGCCACCTGGAGCTGGCTCGCCACCTGGCGGGCGATGTCTTCCTGCAGCGCAAAGATATCGCCGTCGGTGCCGTCGAAGGTGTCGGCCCACATCTCCACGCCATCACTGACGCGAAGCAGCTACGTGCGCCACGCCGAGCGTGCTGCCGATGGCGGCCAGGGATTCGTTGCGGCCCTTGAAGTAGAACGACGAGGTGCGGCCGGCCACTTTCAGATCGTCGATCTTGGCCAGTGCGTTGAGGATCTCCTCGGCCACGCCGTCGGAGAAGTACGCCTGATCCTGGGCCTGACTCAGATCGGCGAAGGCCAGCACGGCGATGGACTTCGCGTCGCTGGTGGCAGCGGCCGGCGTTTCGGGTACCGCACCGCCGACGGTGGGCGCTGCCGCCGTTTCCAGCGATGCATTCGCCAGCGACGTCGTGGACGCTTCGCGCCCCGGCGCCAGCACGAACTTGTCCACGGCGAAGTAGCCCAGGGCCAACAGCAGCGCCACCAGAAGCAGGCGGTCCATGCGCCTTGCCGTGCGCGGCGCCAGCGACCCCACCGGCGCCACCTCGCCTTCGCGCTTGATGCCGTCCGGCGTCAGTTCGAACACCCAGGCGAACACCAGCGCCGGCACGAAGCCGATGGCCAGCAGCACCACCAGTGCCTTGAGCACCCATCCGGGGGTGTCGAAGATGGGCAGCAGCGTCGCCGCCACCTGCATCGCCAGCCATGCGCCCACCATGTACAGCGCCGCGATGCGGATGACGTTGCGGCGGCGCAGTTCGGCCAGGAAACTCATCGGGCGGGCTTGTCCTTGCGGGAGTGTTTGGCTTCCAGCGCCCGCATGGCGGGATGGCTGCGGTGGCGGTCGTAGAGGGGGTCGAGCACCAGGCCGTCGAAGCCGTGGCTCAGGTAGCCCTGCGTCAGGTAATCGGCTGTAGCCGCCGCCAGTTCATCGGACTCCGCCACCACGGCCAGCATGTCCAGCTGCTGCGCGCGCAGGTAGCTGCGCAGCATCTTGTCGCGCGTGGGGCCGTCCTGGGCCAGGCCGGCGGCCGCGTCGGCGCGCGCGGCCTGGGCGTTGCCCAGCAAGGCCTGCGCGAAGCCGCGCGACAGCAAGGCGCGGTAATCGGCCGGGTTGGCGGCGATGCGCGCGTCCAGGAGGGCCAGTGCGCGCGCGGCCTCGGCGCGCACCGTCGCGGCGTCGCCCTGCGCGTAGGCCATGCGGGCCCGCAGCAGCGGCTTGGGATGGACGGCGAACTGGCTGCCCAGCAGCTCGTCGGGCAGCAGCACCAGCGCCCGCGCCGCCTTTGCGTAGTCGCGCCGGTAGTAGGGAATCCAGTAGGTGTCGATCACCGAACCCACCTCGTCCGCCGGCATGCTCGCGAGCATGCGCTCCGCCGGCCCCAGCTCGCCGTCCATGTTCATGCGAAGGCCGGCCAGCGCGTAGGCGGGGGACCACGCCAAATCCGGTAAGGCTTGCATCTGCTCGTCCCAGCGCTGCGCCGCGACCATGTCGCCGGTCTGGGCCGTCATTTCCACCAGGCCCACCAGCACTTCCGAGGAGCGCGGGTCCAGCTCGGCCGCGCGCTGCATCGCGGGGATGGCCTGGTCCATCTTGCCCAGGCGGCGGTAGATGAAGCCGCGCAGCGACATGATCTCGGCGCTGCCGGGCAGGCCGCGCTCGGCCTTGTCCAGCCAGGCCAGCGCGCCGTCGTAATCCAGCCGGCCGCGATAGAGGTACTCGCCCATGTGCAGCTGCAGCCGCGGGTCCTCGGGCTGCAGGGCCAGGGCGCGCTCGATCCATTCGCGGGCCTGCTCGCTCAGCGCCGGTTCGCGGTCGCCATGCCAGTAGCTGTCGAGCAGCGCCTTGGACAGCCCGCCCATGGCCAGGGCGAAGTCCGGGTCGGCGGCCAGCGCCTGGCGAAACAGCTGGGCGCGCGCACGGAATGCGGTTTGCGTGCGGCTGTCCACGTTCACCGCGAGCGCCTTGAGGTAGGCGTCGTAGGCCTCGGCGTTGCGCGTGGGCGCCTCGCCCTTCACTGGCGCGGCGGAGGCGCCCGGCACCAGGGTCTGGCCCAGCGCGCCGGCGATGGCGGCGGCGATCTCGGTCTGGATTTCGAACACGTTCTCGGGCGTGAGCTCGCGGTCGAAGGTGTCGGCCCACAGGTGTTCGTCGCTGCGGGCGTTGATCAGCTGGGCGTTGATGCGGACGCGGTTGCCGGCCCGCTGCACGGCGCCTTCCAGGATGGTGGCCACGCCCAGCTCTTCGCCGATTTCGCGCAGGTTCTTGGTGGTGTCGCGGTATTCCATCACCGAGGTGCGCGAGATCACCTTCAGGCCGCCGTTGCGGGCCAGCTGGGTGAGCAGGTCGTCGTGCACGCCGTCGGCGAAGTAGGCGGTGTCAGGCGCGGCGCTGCGGTTGGCGAAGGGCAGGACGGCGATGGAGCCGGGCGGCGCGGCGAACTCGTCGGCCGCAGGCGCGGGGGCCGCGCCCGCCGCGTCGGCGCCGGTGGCGACGCCCGCTGCCGGCGCGGCGCCGGGCTTGGGCCGCAGCTTCTGCTGCCAGGCCATCAGCCCGAGCACCAGCACCACGGCCACCAGCGTGATCATGTCCAGGCGCTGGCCGCGTTCGCCGGCGGTGGCGTCGGCCACCTTGGCGGACGCATCGGCCCCGGCGTCCAGCTGCAGCCCCGCGGGCCCCACTTCGAACACCCAGGCCAGGGCCAGCGCCGGCACGAAGCCCAGCAGCAGCAGCGCGATCAGGGTGCGGCCCACCCATTCGGGCGCGCCGGTGAAACCCAGCACCACGTCGGCGACCTGCAGCGACAGCCAACCGATGACCACGTAGGCCGCGGCAACGCGGAACACATTGCGGCGCTTGAGCTCGCGGTAAAGGCTCATCGTTCGCAGTCCAGTCGGGGCGGGGGGCCGGCGGTGAGCGCGCAGCCATCGGGTGGGCCGCGTTCGTCCCAGAATGCCAGAAGGCCCGCCGCGCTGCCCAAGGCCAGGAAGCCCGGATGTTCGCGCAGGGCGCGGTCCGCGGGTGACCAGACCATCATCAGCAGGATCTGGCCGCTGGCCGGCTTGGGTCGCGCGGCCTCGGCGATGGCGTCGTCGGTGAGGCCCAGCACCAGCAGCAGCGCGGTCCAGTCGTAGTCCGGCCACTGCACCACGGCCTGCGCCACCTGCGCGCGGGCCGCGTCACGCCGGGCGGGGTCGGTGACGGCGGCGGCCACCGCCTCGTGCACCGCGCGCTGCGGTGCGCCGATGCGGCCGTCGTCGCGAAGCCAGGCGGCGAACTGCGCCTGGATGTCCCCGGCGTCGCCTTCGGCCTGCGCCAGCTTCAGCAGCCACAGGCTGGCCGGGCCGCGCCAGCCGAGCGCATGCGCGCGCTCGAGGTTGGCGCGCGCCTGCACCAGGTCGCCGCGGACCAGGTCGGCGGCCCCCGCCCAGCCGAACAGGATGCCGCTCAGCGGATCGAGCGCCTGCGCCTGCTGAAACGCCTCCTGCGCGGCGCCGACGTGCCCCACTTCCAGCAGCGTCAGGCCCTTCCACATCCACGTGTTGGCGTTGTTGGGATCGGCGGCCAGCGCCTGTTCGGCCAGGGCCAGCGACTGCAGCCGGTCGCCCGCGTCCGAAGCCAGGCGCGAACTCACGGCCAGCGCATCGGGCAGCGCGGGCGACAGCGCCAGCGCGCGGTCCACCGCCGCGTGCGCACGCGCGGCAGCGGCGTCCGACGACGTGGCCTGGTAGGTGGGCAGCACGTACTCGATGGCGGCCAGGGTGGCCCAGGCCTCGGCGAAGCGCGGGTCGCGCTCCACGGCCTCGGTGACCAGGCTGCGTGCGGGTTCGAGGTTGCTGCCGCGCAGCGCGAACAGCTGGCGCCCGCGCAGGTAAAGCTCATACGCCTTCAGGTCGGCCGTGGCCGGCGCCACCTGTACGGTGCGCACGCCCAGCGAATCAGCCAGCGCGTTGGCGATGGCCTGGGAGATTTCTTCCTGCACGCGGAAGATGTCCACCAGCTCGCGGTCGTAGTTGGCCGACCACAGCAGCTGGTCGCTGGCCGCATCCACCAGCTGGGCGCTGATGCGCACGCTGTCGCCCTGGCGCCGCACCGAGCCGCTCACCAGGTGCGCCACGCCCAGCTGCGCGGCGATCTCGCGGCCGCCCAGGTCGGCGTCGCGGAACAGGAAGGACGAGCTGCGCGAGGTGACCTTCAGGCCGGGGATGCGCGCCAGCACGTTGATCAGTTCCTCGGACAGGCCGTCGGCGAAATAGGCATCGTCGGGCGCCGGGCTGAAGTTGGCGAAAGGCAGCAGCGCGATCGAATGCGGGTCCACCGGGCCCGGCGGGCGCGGCGCGGGCGCGGGTGCGGCGACCACGACCGGCGGCGCCGGCGCTTCGCCGGGTGCCGGCCCGTGGCCGACGATGAACTGGCGCAAGAGCGCCAGGCTCAGCGCGCCCAGCACCAGCACCACGGTCAGCTGGTCCAGGCGGCGGCCCGTGCGGGCGTTCTGCGGCGTGGCCTCGTGCGGTCCGGTGTCGCGGCGCAGGCCCTGCGCAGTCAGCTCGAAACGCCAGGCCATCCACAGCAGCGGCACGGCCAGCACGCCCAGCGCCAGCAGCAGCCAGCGCACGCCCGACAGCGGCAGGCCCAGCGCCGGGAACAGCAGGCTGGCGATGGCGATCAGCAGCCAGGTCAGCGCGCCCCACGCCAGCGCGACCCGGACCACGTTGCGGCGCTTGAGTTCGGAAAGGAAGCTCACTGCGCGGACACCCCTGGGACACGCAGGGAAGGCGTGCGGCGACGCCACGCGGGACTCCCCCGAGCCATGGGCCAGCATAAGGGCCGCCGGCAGCCGGTACAAATGGCCGCGCGGGGCGGGAAAGGCCGTTGCATGGGCGTTTCCGGGCCCGTGCCGGGCTACACTTGCCGGCATGGATATCTACAAGGTTTTCCGCATCGAGGCCGCCCACCGGCTGCCCAACGTGCCGCCCGGCCACAAGTGCGCGCGGCTGCACGGGCATTCGTTCGCGGTGGAATTGCACGTGGGCGGCACGCCCGATCCGCACACCGGCTGGATCATGGACTTCGGCGACATCAAGGCGATCTTCAAGCCCACCTACGAGCGCCTGGACCACAACTACCTCAACGACATCCCCGGGCTTGAAAACCCCACCAGCGAAAACCTCGCGCGCTGGATCTGGGACGAAATCAAGCCACAGCTGCCGGCCCTGTCGCTGGTGGTGGTGCACGAAACCTGCACCTCGGGCTGCCGCTACGCCGGCTACTAGACCCCTGTGGGAGGGACTTCAGTCCCGATGCTTTTCGGCGAAGGGCATCGGGACTGAAGTCCCTCCCACAGGGTGTCAGGTGAGGAGGGTGTCGCAGACGGCGATCAGGCTGCGGCGCAGCTGCTGAAGGTCCATCGAAGGGTCGCGGATCCAGTTGAGGATGGCGCCGTCCACCAGGCAGCGCAGGGCGACGGTGCGCTGCTGCACCTGGGCTTCGTCGAGCGCCTTGCCCGAGGCCAGCGCGTCGCGGCGGATCACGTCCGACAGGTCACACCAGACCGACTGCTCGCTGTCGTACAGCACCGCGGCCACGTCGGCGTCGCGGGTGGCCTCGGTGGTGATCTCGAGGAACAGGATCGGGTCGAACTCGCGGTCAAACGTGCCGCTGCGCGCGCGCCAGCGTTCCAGCTTTCCCATCACCAGGTCCACCAGCGCATGGCAGGACGCGATGCCGGCCAGCGCTTCGTGGCGCCCCTGGCGCTGCTCGTCCACGATGGCGTGAACGATCGCCGCCTTGTTGGTGAAGTAGCGGTAGATCAGGCCCTGGCTCATGCCCGCCGCCTCGGCGATGGCGCCGATGCTGGCGGCGTGGAAACCGCGCTCGGCGAAGCAGGTGCGCGCGGCGTCCAGGATGCGCGTGCGCTGCACGTGCGCGCGCTGCTCGGCCTTGCTCAACGGAGACGCGGCGAGGTTCATGCCGCCGCCTTCCTGCGGGTGGTCAGGCGCCGCACCGCCACGAAGAACAGCGGGATGAAGAAGATGCCCAGGAACGTGCCGGCCAGCATGCCGCCGACCACGCCCGTGCCGATGGCGCGCTGCGCGCCCGAGCCGGCGCCGGTGGCCAGGGCCAGCGGCAGCACGCCGAAGCCGAACGCGATCGACGTCATCAGGATCGGCCGCAGGCGGTCGCCGATGGCGGCCAGCGTGCCCTCCACCAGGTCCATGCCCTTCTCGACGTTGGCCTTGGCGAACTCGATGATCAGCACCGCGTTCTTGGAAGACAGGCCCACCGTGGTGAGCATGCCCACCTGGAAGTAAACGTCGCGCTCCAGGCCGCGCAGCCAGGTGAACAGCACCGTGCCCAGGATGCCCAGCGGCACCACCAGCAGCACCGAGGTCGGGATGGTCCAGCTTTCATACAGCGCGGCCAGGCACAGGAACACGATCAGCACCGACAGCGCGTACAGCATCGGCGTCTGCGCATTCGCGGCGCGCTCCTGGTAGCTCTGCCCGCTCCATTCGATGCCGAAGCCCTGCGGCAGTTCGCCGGCGATGCGCTCCATCTCGGCCATGGCGTCGCCCGAGCTCACGCCCGGGGCCGGCGTGCCGGTGATGTTGATCGCGGACGCGCCGTTGAAGCGCTCAAGGCGCGGCGAGCCGTATTCCCAGCGGGTGGTGGCGAAGGACGCGAACGGCACCATCTCGCCGGCGCCGTTGCGCACGTACCACTTGCCGAAGTCCTCGGGCACCATGCGGAACGGCGCATCGGCCTGCAGGTAAACGCGCTTCACGCGGCCGCGGTCGATGAAGTCGTCGATGTATTGCCCGCCCCAGGCCACGGTGAGCGTGCTGTTGATGTCGGCCACCGAAACGCCCAGCGCCTGCGCCTTCTCGGTGTCGACGTCGAGGCGGAACTGCGGCGTGTCTTCCTGGCCGTTCGGGCGCACGCCCGTGAGCAGTTTGCTTTTCCCGGCCGCGCCCAGCATCTGGTTGCGCGCGGCCACCAGGGCTGCGTGCCCGGCGCCGCCGTTGTCCTTCAGGTACAGGTTGAAGCCGCCCGTGGTGCCCAGCTCGGTCACCGGCGGCGGTGCGATGGCGAACACCATCGCGTCCTTGATCTGGCTGAAGGCACCCATGGCCCGGCCCACCAGCGCGTCCACGCTGGACTCGGCCGACGTGCGCTCTTCCCAGTCCTTGAGCTTCACGAACACCATGCCGTTGTTCTGGCCGCTGCCGGCGAAGCTGAAGCCCTGCACCGAGAACGTGGACTCGATGTGCTCGGCCTCGTTCTCCAGGTAGTGCTTCTCCACCTGTTCCATCACCTTCTGGGTGCGTTCCTGGGTGGCGCCCACCGGCGTCTGCACGATGGTGAACAGCACGCCCTGGTCTTCGTCGGGCAGGAAGGACGAGGGCACGCGCGAGTAGACGAACACCATCACCAGCGCCAGCAGCGCATAGATAAACAGGAAGCGGCCGCTGCGGCGAAGCATCGTTGCCACGATGCCCTGGTACTTCTTGTTGCCGGCATCGAACTTCTTGTTGAACCAGCCGAAGAAGCCCTTCTCGCCGTGGTGCTCGCCCTTCTTGAGCGGCTTGAGCATGGTGGCGCACAGCGCCGGCGTCAGCACGATGGCCACCAGCACCGACAGGCCCATCGCAGAGACAATCGTGGCGGTGAACTGGCGGTAGATCACGCCCGTCGAGCCGGTGAGGAAGGCCATCGGGATGAACACCGCGGCCAGCACCAGGCCGATGCCCACCAGCGCGCCGGTGATCTGGTCCATGGACTTGCGCGTGGCCTCGAGCGGCGACAGCCCCTCTTCGCTCATCAGGCGTTCCACGTTTTCCACCACCACGATGGCGTCGTCCACCAGCAGGCCGATGGCCAGCACCATGGCGAACATGGTCAGCATGTTGATCGAGAAACCCAGCGCCAGCAGGATCGCCAGCGTGCCCAGCAGCACCACCGGCACCGCGATGGTGGGGATGAGCGTGGCGCGGAAGTTCTGCAGGAACAGGAAGATCACCAGGAACACCAGCACCACGGCCTCGATCAGCGTCTTGACCACTTCGTTGATCGAGACGCGCACGAACGGCGTGGTGTCGAACGGGATGACCACCTTCAGGCCCGGCGGGAACGAGGGCTTCATGCGCTCCATCAGCTCGGCCATGCCGTCGGCGGTGGACAGCGCGTTGGCATTGGTGGCCAGCGACACCGCCACGCCCGAGGCGGGCGCGCCGTTGTAGCGGCTGATCACCGAATAACTTTCCGAACCCAGCTCCACCCGGGCCACGTCGCCCAGGCGCAGCACGGAGCCGTCGACGTTGCTGCGAAGCACGATGGCGCGGAACTGTTCCGGCGTCTGCAGCCGGTCCTGCGCGGTGATGGTGGCGTTGATCTGCTGGCCGTCGATGGCCGGCGTGCCGCCCAGCTGGCCCACGGCCACCTGGGCGTTCTGGGCGCGGATGGCGGCGATCACTTCGGCCGGCGCCATCTTGTAGGTGTTGAGCTTGCCCGGGTCGAGCCAGATGCGCATGGCGTATTTGCCGCCGAACACCTGCACGCTGCCCACGCCCGGCACGCGGCTGAGCGGGTCGACGATATTCGACGACACGTAGTCGGCGATGTCGCCGCGGCTCATGCTGCCGTCCTCGGACACGAAGCCCAGCACCTGCAGGAAGCCCGAGCTGGCCTTGGTGACGCCGATGCCCTGTTGCTGCACCACTTGGGGCAGCAGCGCGGTGGCGCCCTGCAGCTTGTTCTGCACCTGCACCTGGGCGATGTCCGGGTCGGTGCCGGTCTCGAAGGTGAGCGTCACGCTGACGCTGCCGTTGGAGTCGGAGGTGGACGAGAGATAGTCCAGCCCGTCCAGGCCGGTCATCGACTGCTCGATGATCTGGGTGACGGAATTCTCGACCGCCTGCGCCGATGCACCCGGGTAGCTGGCGCTGATGGTGACCGACGGCGGCGCGATGGTCGGGTAGCGCGAGATCGGCAGCTGGGTCAGGGCCAGCACGCCCGCGAGCATGATGATGATCGCGATGACCCACGCGAAGATGGGTCGATCAATGAAGAACCTTGCCATGGGGATGCTCCGGCCTTATTCGCTGGCGGCCGCGGCCGGCGCGGGCACGGACGGACCGGGGGGGACGGCCGTGGCGGCGGCGCCGGCTTCGACGGCCTTGGCGTTGCCGCCCGGCTGCACTTTCTGCAGGCTCTCGACGATCACGCGGTCGCCGGCCTTCAGGCCGTCGTCCACCAGCCACTGGTCGCCGATGGTGCGGCTGGCCTGCACGATGCGCTGTTCGACCTTGCCTTCCGGCGTCACCACCATGGCCACCGCGTGGCCCTTGGCGTCGCGGGTGATGCCCTGCTGGGGCGCCAGCACGCCGTTCGGGCGCTGGCCCATGTCCACCACCGCGCGCACGTACATGCCCGGCAGCAGGAAGTTTTCGGCATTGGGCACGCGCACGCGCAGCGAGAAGCTGCCGGTGGTGGGGTCGACGGTGACGTCGGCGAACTCCAGGCGTCCGTCCTGTCCGTAGGCGCTGCCGTCCTCGAGCAGGATCTTCACCGGCACGCCGTCGGCCTGTTCCAGGGTGCCGGCCGCCATTTCCTTGCGCAGCGCCAGCAGCTCGGTGCTCGACTGCGCCAGGTCGATGTAGATCGGGTCGAGCTGCTGGATCGTGGCCAGCGCCTGTTCCTGGTTGGCGGTGACCAGCGCGCCCTGCGTAACCGAGGACTTGCCGATGCGGCCGCTGATGGGCGCGGTGATCAGGGCGTAGCCCAGGGTTACTTCCGTGGACTGCAGGTCGGCGCGGGCGGCGGCGACATCGGCCTGCGCCTCCTGGAACGCCGCGGCGGCGCGCTCGTTGTCCTGGGCGCTGACGAGCTTGGCGGCGGCCAGTTCCTTCGAGCGGTTGGCGGCCAGGCGCGCGGACGTCAGCGCGGCCTCGGCCCGGGCCAGGCCGGCACGGGCGCTGTCGCGGCTGGCGCGGTAGGCGGAGGCGTCGATTTCGTACAGCGGCGCGCCGGCCTTCACCAGCGAGCCTTCCTCGAACACGCGGCGCTTGACCAGGCCGGTCACCTGCGGCCGGACCTCGGCCACCAGGAAGGGCGTGGTGCGGCCGGCCAACTCACGCGTCAGGTGCACCGGCTGGTCTTTCAGCGTGACCACGGCCACTTCGGGCGTGGGCATGGCCTCGGGTGCGGGCTCGCCGCCGCAGGCGGACAGGACCAGGGCGGCGGCGACGGCCGACAGCAGGGGGAACCGGGAAGCGATGCGGGTGGGAGCCATGGAAACCTCGATCTGGAGCCACGGAGACGGCGCAGCCCAGACAGGCGCCCGTGTCCACAAATGAATGAACGGTCATTCTATTTTCTAAATGTGTACTGTCAAGTGCAGTAAGTGCAACGAAGCGGGTTTCCGGGCAATCAGCCCGCCCGGGTTCAGCCGATGGCCAGTTTCGCGGCCAGGCTGGCGGGGTCGGCCCCGGGGGCGTGGGGCAGCACGCCCAGGCACGGCACGGGCAGCGCCCGGGCCACCAGTTCGATGTAGCGCGGCTCCAGCACGTCCACGCCGCTGCCGATCCAGCCGTGCAGGCGGCAGCCGTCGGCCACGATCGCCCGGGCACTGAGCCGGGCGTGGTTGAGGCAGCCCAGCCTGAGGCCGACCACCAGGATCACCGGCAGGTCGAGGGCCTTCACCAGGTCGGCCTGCTCCAGGTCGTCGGCCATCGGTGCCAGCCAGCCGCCGACGCCCTCCACCACCACCTGGTCCGACAGCCCCTGCAGGGCGCGGTAGGCGTCGAGCATCGGCTGCAGCGTGACGCGCACGCCCGCCCGCTCAGCGGCGATCTGCGGCGCGGTCGGCTCGGGCAGGGCGAACGGGTTGACCAGCGCGTAGGCTGGCCGCGGGTTGCTGGCCGCCTGCAGCGCCAGCGCGTCTTCGTTGCGCAAGCCCTCAGCGGTCATCTCGCAGCCGCTGGCCACCGGCTTCATGCCCACGGCGCTCGCGCCGCCGGCGCGCAGTGCGTGCAGCAGCGCGGCGCTGGTGTAGGTCTTGCCCACGCCGGTGTCGGTACCGGTGACGAAATACGAGGCCATTCAAGCTCCAGGCTGGACGCGGCGCCAGCGTTCGGCGACGCGGTTGAGCGCGAACGGCGCCAGGTTGAGAAGGAAGAACACGAAGCCGGGCATGCCGACCCAGACGCCGCTTTCGGGCACCGCGGGAATCGTCAGCGCCAGCCCCAGCGACAACAGCGCCACCGCCGGCACGGCAGCCCAGTTCATCATCTCGAAACGGGTGCGCGCGCGCTCGTGCAGCGACAGCTCCAGCGCGTCGCGCAGGCGCCACGCATGCCAGTACAGCGCCGTCATCACCGCGCCCAGCAGGCCGAAGGCCACCGCGAACATGATGAACATGGCCGGCACGTCGGCAACGCTGTCGATGCTGAAGCTCGTGGGCAGGTAGCCCGCCGTGAGCGCGCTGAACAGGCTCGAGAACACCATGCGCATCGGGTAGACGAAGATCAGCACCAGGAACACCAGCAGCACGCCCAGGCGCCGGCTGGTGAGGTCGTCCAGGCCGTAGCGCCGGCTCCAGTCGGCGTGCGCCGACCAGCAGCGCATGATCAGCAGGAAGCAGCCGGCGTAGGCCGGCACCGACTTCATCGCCTGCACCAGCGCGTCCACCGAATCGGGGATGTCGTTGCCGGCGATCACCACCAGGGTGAGCGCGAACGCGAAGGCCGCATCCACGAACGCTTCCAGCCGCGTGGCCTGGGCGCCGCGGTCACGGAAACCGTCGGCGGAAAGGATTGCGGGTGCATTCGCCATGGCCGGACTTTACCAGCAGGTCACGCCGGCCGCGCTACACTCGCGGCCTCACTGAAAGGACCGCCATGTTCCAGGCCAACACCCTCAGCGGCGACAAGGCCGACCAGTACGCCCAGCTGCTTGAACAGGCCCGCGGCCTGATGCACGGCGAGCGCGACCGCACGGCCAACGCCGCCAACCTGTCCTCGCTGGTCTTCCATGCCCTGCCCGACCTGAACTGGGTGGGCTTTTATTTCTTCGACGGCACCGAGCTGGTGGTGGGCCCGTTCCAGGGGCACCCGGCCTGCGTGCGCATCGCCCTGGGCCGCGGCGTCTGCGGCACGGCGGCCGTGACGCGGCAGACCCAGCGCATCGCCGACGTGGACGCTTTTCCGGGGCACATCCCCTGTGATTCGGCATCGCGCTCGGAGCTGGTGGTGCCGCTGTACCGGGGCGACCAGCTGCTGGGCGTCTTCGACCTCGACAGCCCGGTGCTCGATCGCTTCGATGCCGACGACCAGCGTGGCCTTGAAGCCGTGGCCAACGCGTTCATAGAGTCGTTGGGCGACGCCTGACGACGGCCAGCAGGAGTGGTGATGACAACCGGTACCAAGCTTCGCAACATCGGCCCCAAGTCCGCGGCGTGGCTGCGCCAGACCGGCGTGCGCACGCAGGAAGACCTCGAGGCCGTGGGTGCGCTGGCCGCTTTCGTGCGGGTCAAGCGGGCGGGCTTCAAGCCCAGCCTGAATCTTCTCTACGCGCTGGAAGGCGCGATCCTGGGCTGCCACTGGCAGGAGATCCCCGACGAGCGCCGCAGCGAGCTGGTGCTGGCCGCAGGCGAGGAAGTGGCCAAGCTGCCGCTGCCCAAGAACAAGCGCATGCCGGCCGCCGGCCCGGTCACCACCACGCGCAACGACGAGGACGAAGGCGCAATGCCCTAGCCCGACTTCGGTTTCGACGACCCCTCCGGCGGCGGCGAAGCGTCCGCCGACTGACCCGGCCTCAGGCAATCAGGCGGCGATAGGGCGGCAGGCTGTCCAGCAGCGCCCGGCCGTAGCGCTTCACCACCACGCGGCGGTCGAGCAGCACGATGCGGCCGCGGTCGTGTTCGGTGCGGATCAGCCGGCCCATGTACTGCGTGAGCGTTCGCTGCGCTTCGGGCAGCGCCACTTCGAAGAAGGGTGAGCGGCCGCGCGATTCGTACCACTCGGCCTTGGTGGCGCCCACCGGGTCGGAAGGGATCGCGAACGGCAGTTTGGTGATCACCACCGTCGTGGCCAGGTCGCCGGCCAGGTCCAGGCCCTCGCCGAACGACGCCAGGCCGAACAGCGTGCTGCCCTTGCCTTCGCCGATGCGCCGCGCGTGCAGGTCCAGCAGTTCGGTGCGCGAGCGCGAGCCCTGCACCAGCGTGCGGATCGCGCGCGCCGGCGACAGCAGCGCCACCACGCGCTCCATCTGCTTCCACGACGTGAACAGCACCAGGTTGCCGGCGTCCCAGTCGAGTTCGTCTTCGATCCAGGCGGCGACTTCGTCGGTGTGCCTGGCGGCGTCGTCGGGCAGCGTGTTCATCGCCGGCACCGACAGCACCGCGCTTTCCGCCAGGTTGAAGGGGCTGGGCAGGCTGGCCAGCTCCCACTCGGCCGGAATGGCGGCCTCTTCGCAGAAGTGGCGGAAGTCGCCGCCGGTGGCGAGCGTGGCCGACGTGATCACCACCGAATCCACGCGGCTCCACACCAGGTTGCGCAGGATGCCGGCGGCCGACACCGGCGCGGCGTGGCACCACAGGCTGCGATCCTTGGCCACGGTGAGCCAGCGCGCCATCGGCGCCCAGCCGGCGGCGTCCTGCCGGGCCCAGCGCTGCCACAGCGCGGCCGCGTCCTGCAGGCGTTCGACCAGGCGGCCGAGGTTGCGCATCAGCTTGTCGTCGGGCTCGGCCTTGCCGCCGTCTTCCTTGGGAATGGCCGACACCAGGGCGTCGGCGAAGCGGCTGAGCTTGGTGAACAGGCGGTCGAGTTCCTGCGCGTCGGCAAGCCAGTCGTCGGGCAGCCGACCCATCGGCGCGCGCCAGGTGGGCTGGGCTTCGGCCGGATCGGGCGTCCACGCCAGCACCAGCTTGTCGTTGAAATCGCGCAGGCCGTCGCGCGCCTGCGTCACCAGCGTCTGCACCTCCAGCGGCGCCAGGCCGCTGATGGCGTCCTTGCCGCTGCGCACGAAGGCCGCCGACAGCGGGCCGCGGCCGCGCTCCAGCGCTTCGATGCAGGTGGGCAGGTGCAGCATCGCGGCGTCGGCGTCGATGGCTTTCGCCGGCAGGTGGTGGCCTTCGTCGAACACGAACAGCGCCTTCGACGGCATCGGCAGGATCGGGTTGTCGCCCTCTTCGCTGTCGGGCAGGCCCAGCGCGGCCAGCACCAGGTCGTGGTTGGCCACCACGATGTCGGCGGCCTTCACGCCGGCGCGCGCCTTCAGGTACGGGCAGGCTTCGACG